>NZ_PGEZ01000001.1:302921-605842 GCF_002797495.1 Mumia flava | reverse complement strand
CGAGGCGGCGGCGCGGGTGCGGGCCGCGGTCGACGCGGGCACCGGCACGGTGGTCGTGGCGCGCACCGACGCGCTGTCGGTCGAGGGCCCGGACTCGGTCGTCCGGCGGGCCGCTGCCTTCGTCGAGGTCGGCGCCGACGCGGTCTTCGTCGAGGGCGCCGACCTGGCGACGCTGGCGAGGGTGCGTGACGCGCTCGGCCCGGCCGTCCCGTTCGTGCTGAACCGGTCGGAAGCCGCGGCGGCCGGCGGCACGGAGACCGACGCCGAGCTCGCCGCCGTCGGCGTGCGGCTGATGATCCACCCGGTCTCCGCCCTGCTGGCCGCGACCCGCGCGATCGCCGACACGTACGCGGCGATCGCGGCGCGCGGAACGGCCGAGGACGTTGCGCGCTGGCCGTGGGACGACCTGACGGCGCTGCTCGGCCTGGACGAGCAGCTCGGTCTGGAGCAGCTCTACGCAGCCGGCTCCGTCGAGGAAGGAAGCCGAGGATGAGTGAGCGGATCCTCGTGGTCGGGGCGGGTCCGGTCGGCCTGACCTCCGCCCTGAGCCTCGCTCGTGCGGGCCACGCCGTGACCGTGCTGGAGGCGGGTACGCAGCTGTCGTCCGAGTCGCGGGCGAGCACGTACCACCCCCCGACGCTGGAGATGCTCGACGACCTCGGGGTCCTCGACGCCCTGCGGTCGGTCGGGATCGAGTCCCAGCGGTTCCAGTACCGCGACCGCACCGACGGCCCGATCGCCGAGCTCGACCTCGGGCTGCTCGCCGACGAGACCCGCTACCCGTTCCGGGTGCAGTGCGAGCAGAGCAAGCTGACGCCGATCCTGGCCGAGGCCCTGCTGCGGCACGCCGGCTGCGCCCTGGAGCTCGGCGAGCCGGTGACGGGCGTGACGATCGAGGGCGCGACCGCCAGCGTGACCTCGGCGACGGGACGGACCTGGACCGCGGACTGGGTCGTCGGTGCCGACGGCGCCGGCTCGCGCGTGCGCAAGGCGATCGGTGCCGCGTTCGAGGGGCTCACGTACCCGGAGCGGTTCCTCGTCGTCTCGACCACCGAGGACCTGAGCGCCGCGCTGCCGGGGATCGCCGACGTGAACTACGTCTTCGACCCCCGTGAGTGGCTCGTGCTGCTGCGGACTCCCGAGCACTGGCGGATCCTGTTCCCGACCGATCCCGAGAGCCCGGCCGAAGCCGAGGTCGCCCCCGCCCGGGTGCAGGAGCGGCTGCGCCGGGTCGCTGACCTCGGACGGGACTGGGACGTCCTGCACTCGTCGCTCTACGCGGTCCACCAGCGGGTCGCGAGCACCTTCCGGGTCGGCCCGGCGATCCTGGTGGGCGACGCCGCTCACGTCAACAACCCGCTCGGCGGGATGGGGATGAACAGCGGCGTCCACGACGCCGTGCTGGTGTCGGGTGCGTTGGCGGACCTGCTCGACGGCCGCGCGGGCGTCGACGAGCTCGACGCGGTCCTCGCGCGGCGCCGCGAGGTCGCACGGTCCTACGTCAGGACCGTGACGCACGACAACTGGAAGCAGCTGCGTGAGTCCGACCCGCGGGCGCGCGCCGCACACCACGCGGAGCTGCGGGCGCTCGCGGCCGACCCCGCTGCGGCGCGCTCGTACCTGCTGCGCACGTCGATGATCGACTCCCTGCGGCCCCGTCCCGCGGCCGAGGCGGCCGGGTGACGTCCGGAGCTCCGGCGCCGCGGGCGTCGGCCGCGGCCGTCGCTGCGGAGACGGTCGTCCGCGAGAACCCGGCCCGGACCATCGAGGTGGTCGGCCGGCTCGCGACGACCGGTCCGGACGACGTCGACGCTGCCGTCCGTCGCGCACGGGACGCCCAGGCGGTCTGGAGCCGGCAGCCGGTGCCGGAGCGCGCCCGCCTGCTGCGGGTGGCCTCGGACCTGCTCGCGTCCGACGTCGAGGCGCTCGCCGAGCTGATGGCCCGCGAGACCGGCAAGCCGCTGCCCGACTGCCGTGGCGAGATCACGTTCTCGCTGGCCGTCCTGCGCTGGGCGGCCGACCGCGGCGAGGCGCTGCTCGTCGACGGCGTCACCGACGACGAGGACGGTCGGCTGGTGCGGCGGCACCGGCCGTACGGAGTCGTGGGGGCCGTCACGCCGTGGAACGCGCCGGTCGTGCTGGCCGCGCTCAAGGTGGCGCCGGCGCTCGTCGGTGGCAACGCGATCGTGGTCAAGCCGTCGCCCCTGGCTCCGTTCGCCGTCGAGCGCTTCGTGGGGCGGATGGGCGAGGTGCTTCCGGAGGGCTGCCTCCAGGTCGTGCACGGGCACGCGTCGACCGCGACCGCGCTCGTCGGGCACCCGGGGGTCGACCGGGTCGCGTTCACCGGTGGCGAGACGGCGGGTCGCGCGATCGCGGCGACGGCGGCACGGGCGCTGACGCCGTCGTTGCTCGAGCTCGGCGGCAACGACCCGGCGCTCGTGCTGGACGACGCCGTGCTCGACGACGGGTCCCTCGAGCGGATGGTGATGGCGGCGTTCGCGACCAGCGGTCAGGTGTGCATGGCGCTCAAGCGGCTCTACGTCCACCGGTCGCGCTACGACGAGGTCGTCGACGGGCTGCGGGCGGCGGCCGGCCGGCTGCTGCGGACCGGTGACCCCCTCCACGACGGCGTGACCATGGGTCCGGTGGTCTCCGAGCCGTCGGCCCGCCGGGTCGAGGACCTCGTCGGTGCGGCGCGCGCCGGCGGAGCGGACGTCACCGAGCTCGGCTCGGTGGATCCGGGTACCGACCTGGCGGCGGGCTGGTTCGTGCGGCCCACGCTCGTGCTCGGTGCCTCGGACACCGACGCGGTCGTGGCCGTCGAGCAGTTCGGACCGACGCTGCCGGTGCTGGCCTTCGACACCCTCGACGAGGCGGTCGGTCGTGCGAACGCGGGGGACCTCGGTCTGGGGGCCTCGGTGTGGTCCGCGGACGAGGACCGCGCGTTCGCGGTCGGCGCCCGGCTCGACGCGGGCTTCACCTTCGTGAACACCCACAACCGCACCGGTCTGTCGCTGCGCGCACCGTTCGGCGGTGTGAAGCGCTCCGGCTGGGGCCGCGAGTACGGCGACGAGGGGATCCTCGAGCACGTGCAGACGTGTGTGCTGCACGCTCCCGCGGCGTTCCGGGCCGGCGGTCGCGGTCTGGGCGCCACCGCGTACCCCTCCTGAACGTCCACGGCGTCCCCGGGAGCCGGCGGTCGGTGTCTCCGTTCGATGACAAACCTGTCACGTCGGACGAATCGGCAGACGCGCGGGTGCTCCCGGGTGAAGATTCCTCGCAGAACCACTATCCGCGACGGTATAGATCATATATAGTCGCATCACTGGATCGGCAGTCGAGGAGGAGTCCGTGAGTCAGACGCTGAAGCACGTGCAGGAGCACCTGGACGAGTCGGCTCCGACCGACGTGACCGAGACCTTCTCCGCCTGGCTGGCCCTCGTCGAGCGGCTGCAGGCACGGGTCCAGGAGCGCTTCTCGCTCGAGCGCGACCCGTCCTCGGAGGTCCTCGAGGACGTCGGCTCCGACGACGGGCCGCGCGGACGGGTCCGCACCTACGCCGGTCCGGAGATCGACTGGATGGTCCACTCCCACATGGAGAACGCCGCCGCCGGCTTCTGCAACGTGCACCTGACCATCTGGCTCGGACCCCAGGTCAAGGTTCCGCACTTCGGGATGGCGCTCGGGTGCTTCCCTCACGGCTGGATGTACCTCGACTCCGTCCCGCGCAGCTACCTCGTCACCGACACCGACTCCTACGACCGGTACTACGAGCCCGTCAATGCGCGCTGGGAGCAGGTCCGCAACGACAACGACTGGCTCGAGCCGTTCATCAGCCGCTCGGGATTCGTCCGGGCCGGGCTCTCACCGACGGCCTTCTGCTACATGGCGCCCGCAGACGAGCGGATGACCGACCTCGTCAGCGAGCTGGCCACCGAGCACCTGGAGCGCTGGCTCGGCTGGGTCGACGAGGCGCCGCGCGTGCCCGCCGACGAGCAGGCCGCGCTCGCTGCGGCCGACGAGGCGATCCGTCGCAACATCGCCGAGCGGGACCCGGCGAACGTGATGGGCGACCGCTACTTCGGGGCCGACACCACCCAGCGCCTCGTCCGGGCGCTGTGGGGCGGCGACCGGATGCTGCCGCGGGCGCACGAGCAGGGCGCCTGAGGACCGTGGCCGCTCCCGCCCTCGTCCGCGCGCTCCGCACCGCGACCCGGATCCCGGGCGCCGAGGCGCCGTACGACACCGCGCACGTGACCGTGAGGTACCCCGCGCTCGCCGCCCGCACGGACGCCGAGCGCATGAGCGGTCGTCTGGCCGCCGACCCCGCCGGGGGACCGTACCCGGTCGTGGTCCTGCTGTCGGGCGTCAACGTGGCAGCCGAGGCGTACGCCTGGCTCGCGACCACGCTCGTCGAGTCCGGGTTCGTCGCGGTGACCTACGACTGGGTCGGGGAGCTGTTCGCGGGTGAGCACGGGCTGACTCCCGGGGTCGACCTCGGCGCGGTCGGACCTGACACCTACGGCCGCCGCCCCACCACCCAGGCGCTCGGGCCCGTCCTCGAGACGGTCGGCCGGCTCGGCCACCACGGTCCGCTCGCCGGGCTGCTCGAGCCCGGCGCCGTCGGCCTGTTCGGGCACTCCGCCGGCGGGACGGTCGCGCTGCAGTCGGCCCGACCGGCCTGGTTCGACCAGGTTCGGGCCGTCGTCACCTACGGCGCGCACACGATGGCGTCGCAGCAGCTCGGACACGCGGCGGGCACCGTGCTGCCGGTCGCGGTCGAGGTCCCGGTCCTGCTCGTCGGGGGCAGCGCGGACGGTGTCGTCGCCGCGAGCGCGCTGCGCTACGGCGGCGACGCGGGCGATCCCGACCACGACCCGATCGCCGCCACCTGGCGCGACGCCGTCCCGGCCACGACCGACGCGTGGCTCGTCACGCTCGCAGGCGCGGGCCACATGCTCGCCGCCCACCCCGACGACCCCACCACGGCTCGCGGCTTCCTCGAGGAGGCCACCGGCGGCGATGCCGCGGCCCTGCGAGCGACGCTCGCCGAGACCGTCGCGACCTTCCTGCGCGCCCACGTGCGCGGGGAGGCCGAGGCCAAAGACGCGCTGGAGCTGCTGGTCGAGCAGCCCGGTCCACAGATCGCCGAGATCCGGCGACGGTAGGAGGAGATTCCGCGATGTTCAAGAACTTCTGGTACGGGGTGGAGTTCAGCGACGACCTCGTCGTCGGGACGCCCAAGCGCATCAAGGTGCTGGGGCAGCAGCTGGTGATCTACCGCAAGCCCAGCGACGGATCGGTCGTGTGCCTCTCGGACCTGTGCGTCCACCGCGGTGCCGCGCTCTCGGCGGGCGAGCTCAAGGGCGACTGCATCGTCTGCCCGTACCACGGGTGGGAGTACAACGAGCGCGGCGAGGTCCTGAAGATCCCCGCGCACCCCGAGAAGGGGATCCCGCGCAAGGCGCGGATCGACGCGTACCCGGTGGTCGAGCGGCACAAGATGATCTGGGTCTTCCTCGGCGACCTGCCGGAGGAGGAGCGGCCGCCGATCCCCGACTGGTCCGCGGTCGACGACACCGAGACCTACCGTGCGGTGACCGGGACGTTCCTGTGGAAGTCGAACTACGAGCGGATCCTGGAGAACGGCGTCGACATCGCGCACACGCCGTTCGTGCACCGCGGCGCGTTCGGCAACCCGGAGAAGCCCGAGGTGCCGGAGTTCGAGGTGGAGACGTCCCCCTGGCACTGCAAGGCCTCGGTCAAGCTGAACCCGCCGAAGCCCAAGGGCCTGTGGGCACGGATGAACCCGGGTGGGGGCGACCTCCTGAACCGCCCCCTCGTGCCGGTGTCCACCACGTGGTGGCTGCCCAACGCGATCCTGCTCGAGGTCGACCTGCCGATGGGAAAGCTGAAGATCTTCGACATCAACATCCCGATCGACGAGGAGACCACCCTCGTCAAGTTCATCGCGCTGCGGACCTTCTTCAAGGGCAGGTGGGCCGACAAGGACGCCAGGCGCCGCGTGTTCAAGGTGCTGAAGCAGGACGAGGCCGTCGTCGACACGGTGCGGCCCGAGCTGCTGCCGTACGACCTGTCCGACGAGCTGCACGTGCGCAGCGACTACAACCAGGTCATGTACCGCCGCCGCCGTCGCGAGCTGATCGAGGCGGGATGGTCGGTCGAGGGCAACACGATCGTCGGCGAGGGCCCGGCGCGGGTCGAGGCGCGGGTCGTACCGTCGCCGGTCCGGCGCGAGGTGCCCGAGCTGGCCTCGGCGTGGAACTTCAAGGAGGTCCGGAGCAAGGAGCTGCTCGGGCAGCGCGCCGAGCGCGAGGAGCGCGGCGACCTCCCGCGGACCGACACCGTGGAGGCCCCGGGCGAGGAGGTGCCGGCATGAGCGCCACCGAGGCCGAGAGCACGAGCCTCTCCGGCGGGCTGTGCCGGCGCACCTGGGAGCGGATCGTCCACGAGCGCGGCCTCGTCGAGGCTCGGTCGGCCTCCGGCCGGGCGTTCCGGACGCTCGTCTCGCCGATGTCGCCGGACCCCGTGGGCGAGGTCCGCGTGTTCACCGCCGCCGACGAGACGGAGCCGGTCGCCAAGCTGGTCTACGTCGGGCTCACCGTGCGCGCGATCGGGCTGGACAGCCACATGGTCTTCGCCTTCGTCCGTCCCGACCTCCCGGTGCCGCACTTCACGCTGGACTCCGTGCAGGGGCAGGGCTCGTACGCCTTCCACCTCGACCTGATCCCGCGTGCCGACCTCGGCACCCACCTGACGTACCTGGACTGGGCGCACGCCCCGCTGACCCCGGCGTTCGAGGAGGTCTCGCAGCGGCCCGGGCTGAGCAAGGCCGCGATCGGGCCGCGCCAGTTCGCGATGATGTCGCCCTGGATGCTCGTGCACCGGGCCGAGGAGGCGGCGTTCACCGGGATCGACGACGCGGTGACCACCTACCTGGACCACTGGTTCGGGTTGCTCGCCGCGCCGGTCCCGGACGCGGTGGTCGCCGACGTGGCCGACACCGACCTGAGCCTCCGTGACGCCCGCAACCGCGCCAACATCTTCAGCCCCGACGTCGACCACGTGTGGGCGCAGGTCGCTCGTCTGGTCGGCGACGAGGCCATGGAGGACGTCCGGGCCCAGCTGCTGGACAACGAGGTACGGGCATGACCGCGACGGACGCGGAGACCGACGCCTCCGCGCAGAGCAGCGAGACCAGCGCCTGGCAGCAGCGGATCGAGGGGGAGTGGCACGGCCGGCCCTCGCTCTTCGACGCCGAGGGCAACCACGTCGGCTACGAGCACGTGGTCCGGGCGAGCGTGGTCGACGGCGACGTCGCCCGCTACTGGATGCGGACCAGCCTCGAGGGCTCGGGTCCGCTGCGCAACCGCCTCGAGCTCGGTGCGCAGTTCGACTTCGGCATCGTCGACTCCGACGAGAACCGCGTCTACTGCGGACCGGACTTCTACGGCACCGGCCAGCCGTACGGCCTGTTCGTGGACGCGCACTACTACTCGCCGGGCTGGCAGGCCGACCTGCGCACCTGGAACCAGGTGCTGCCCGACGGCGAGACCCAGGTCTACTCGTCGGTGCTGCACGACGGCTGGGCGGTCTGCGCGGTCTTCAACGGCGTCTACAAACGCACGTCCGACCACGCGACGAACCCGCAGACCCAGGCCTTCGTCGACGAGTGGATCGCGGCGGAGACCCGGCGCGGGTCGACCCCGCAGGTCCTGCCGACCAAGGAGCGCGGCCGCTGGACCGGGACGCTCGCGGTGCACGGCGCCGACCAGGAGCCGCTCGGCGAGACCGAGGTCGTGATCGAGCACGAGCCGGAGTCGCTGCGGCGTGCCCGGCAGCGGATCACCTGGCGCGGAGCGCTCGACCGCAGCTACGCGCTGGAGCGCTCGCGCGACGGCGCCCGGGTCCAGTACGACGGTCCCGAGGTCTACGGCAACGCGATCGCGTACGGCCGGGCGCTGTTCACCAGCCAGCACCTGGTGGGGACCGACGCGCGCGGGGTCGAGAAGATCAAGGGCCGCGAGGTCCTCATCGACCCCGACACCCGTGACCTGGCCGTGGTCTGGCAGCTGATGCGCGGCGACACCACGAGCCACGTCGTGCACGGCCTGCTGAGCTGGGAGCCGCAGCGGTGAGCGCCGCCGGCCGGGTCGTCGTCGTGACCGGCGGGACCCGGGGGATCGGGCTCGGCCTGGCCCGCGAGCTGCTGGCGCGCGGCTGCCGGGTCGTGGTGTGCGGGCGCTCGCCCGAGCGGCTCGCCGACGCCGTGACCGAGCTCGGTGCGGCCGGCGACCCGTTCGCGGTCACCGGCCTGGTCGCCGACATCACCGACCGTACGGCGCTGAGCGCGCTGTGGGACCACGCGGTCGCGACCTTCGGGCGCGTCGACGTCTGGATCAACAACGCCGGGATGTCCGCGCCCCGCCGCCCGCTGGCCGAGGTGCCGTCCGAGGCCGTCGAGACCGTGGTCGCGACCAACCTGGTCGGCACCGTGCACGGCTGCGCGGTCGCGTCGGCGGGCCTGGCCGCCCAGTCCGGGGGCGGCTGGATCTGGAACATGGAGGGGTTCGGCTCCGACGGGCAGATCCAGCCGGGGATGGCGGTCTACGGCGCCAGCAAGCGCGGCGTCAGCTACCTCACCGCGGCGCTGGTCAAGGAGACCAAGGGCACCTCGGTGAAGGTCGGGTCCCTCTCGCCGGGGATCGTTGCCACCGACCTCCTCGTCGACGACTACGACGGTCAGCCCGAGGCGTTCGAGAAGGCCCGCCGGATCTTCAACATCCTCGGCGACCGGGTCGAGACGGTCACCCCCTGGCTCGCCGAGCGGCTGCTGGCCGAGCCCAAGCACGGCGCCAAGGTCGCGTGGCTGACCCGGTCGAAGGCGTTCGGGCGCTTCATGACCGCAGGGTTCCGGTCGCGGGACATCTTCGCGCCGTCCGGTGACCGAGCGGCGGCGTGATGGCGGTCGATCCGTGCACCGAGTACGGCCTGGCGCTGGCCGTGGAGGACTTCGTCCCGGTCGTGCTGGCCGGTGCCGGCGCGCTCGCGCTCGCCTCCGCGACCGGCCGCGCGCTGCCGCGCGTGCGGGCGGCGGCGCTGGCCGGCGGCGTCGTGGTCACCCTCGGCGGGCTGGCGAAGGCGGTCTGGAAGCTGCTGGTCGCCATGGAGCCGTGCCGGCAGTACGACCTGCTGGAGAACCTTCTGTTCCCGTGCCTGATGGTCGGGTTCAGCGCGATCGCGTGGGCGCTGACGAGCGTGCTGCGCAGGCGGGCGGTCGCCTGGTGGCCGTTCGCGCTGGTTCCTCTCGTCGGGGCCGGGTGCGCCGTCGGGCTCGGGAGCACCATGCCGATGCTCGGTGTCGCGGCTCTGGCCGCGGTGGCGGTCGGCGTGCTGGCGGCGACGCTGAGCCGACGGCACGGCGACCGGCTCGGAGCCTGGCTGTTCGTGGTGTACCTCGCCGGGACGCTGGTCCTGCCCCCGCTCGCGGCCCGCGAGCACCAGACCGAGCTGGTGCAGTGGGCCGAGCAGCTGACCAACTCGCTGGTCCAGCTGTGCTTCCTGCTGGGCGCGCTGCGCCTGCGCAGCCGCCTGGGTGCTCGGAGCACCCCCGAAGTCCCCGAAGGAGAGCGAGTCCGATGACCGACCGCCTCGGCTGGCGCCGCAAGTTCGGCGTGATCGCCCCCAGCACCAACACGATCGTGGAGCCCGAGTTCGCGATGATGGCGCCGCGGGGCGTCACCTCGCACTTCTCCCGGATCCACATCCGCGACCAGAACATGGCCGACGACGCCGGCATGGAGCGGCTGCTCGACCAGATCCGCGAGGAGATCGGGTCCTCGTGCGAGCGGGTCCTGACCTGCGAGCCCGACTACATGGTGATGGGCATGAGCGCGGAGACCTTCTGGGACGGCGTGGAGGGCAACCGCCGCTTCAAGAAGCAGATCACCGACATCACCGGCCTGGAGGTCGCCACCGGAGCGGAGGCGTGCGAGCGCGCGCTCCAGCTGTACGGTGCGCGTCGGATCGGTGTCGTCACGCCGTACCAGCCGATCGGCGACGAGAACGTCGTGCGGTTCTTCGGTGAGCTCGGCTTCGAGGTCGCCTCGATCCGTGGTCTGCGCTGCCCGACGGCCGTGTCGATCGCGCACGTGAGCGAGCAGGACCTGCGCGACGCGATCCTGGCGGTCGACGGCGAGGACGTCGATGCGATCGTGCAGTGCGGCACGAACCTGTGCATGTCCGAGCTCGCCGACGAGGCCGAGCGGTGGCTCGGCAAGCCGGTGATCGCGATCAACGCGGCGACCTGGTGGATGGCCCTGCGCGACAACGGGATCCACGACCAGCTGGACGGGTTCGGCTCGCTGCTGCGCGAGCACTGATCACCGCACCCCACGACTCCGTACGGGGCAGCCCTCCCGACCCCTGGGCTGCCCCGTACGGAACTCCACGCGCACCCCCGGGACCAGGGCCCGGGGGTGCGTTCGTCGGCCGACCGGGCGCGGCCGTCCCCGGACAGGGTGGTGTGCCGGGCGTCAGCGCGGCTGGGCGCCGGACGCGGTCTGCGGCTCGAGCGTGATCTGCTCGAGCGGGAGCAGCGGCTCCAGGGCCGGGAACACCACGAGGAAGAGCAGCGCGACCGCTGCGAGGAAGAGCACGAGCGCGAGCAGGACGCGGACCGGCGTCGGGCCGGGCAGCAGTCGCCAGAGGGTCGCGTACACGTCAGGCTCCCGTCCCGGTGATGGTGCGCTGGAGGTGGCCGTGCACGATCATCCGCTCGCTGGAACCCCACCGTGGGTGGCACGTGACGAGTGTGATGCGGGCCTTCTTCGGCGTCGCGTCCGGGCGGTCCGGCACCGGAAGCAGGACCCCGGTGGAGCTCGGCGCGACGATCTCCGTGCGGGTCACGACGTACTCGTACGCCGCCCCGGGTGTCTCGACCAGGATGGTGTCACGCGGCTGGACCTGGTCGAGGTGGGCGAAGGGCTCGCCGTGGGTCGCACGGTGGCCGGCGACCGCGAAGTTGCCCGTCCGGCCCGGCAGCGCGGTCTCGGGGAAGTGACCCGGGCCACGGGCGATCTGGTCGTCGGTCACGCCCTCGACGACGACCCACGACCAGTCGGCGCCGAGCCGGGGGATCGACATGACGGCGATCCCGCTGCCGACGGCCGGCTTCGCGGCGACCGGCTGGGTGGCGGGCCCGTCCTGGGCGGCCTCGACCTGCTGCTCGAAGTCGTCACGCAGCCCGACCTGGGCCACGCTCGCCTGCACGTCGCTCCAGAACACGAGGTAGACCCCGAAGAGCAGGACCACGGCACCGCAGGTGACCAGCAGCTCTGCCGCGGCGCGCGCGAGGCTGCGGGTGGCCGTCGAACGAACGAACACCGAAATCCTCTCTGATATATCATTGACAATATCGAGGTTGGTGCTTCAGCCTATCTCTACTTGCACTCCCGATGGGTGCGAATGGCAGTAGACAGGGCTGCGACCTAGGTCGGGTCCCTTCGGGGCCCCCTACCCGAAGAAGAGGAGCGGGTAGATGAGATCGAAGAATCGCACGGTCGCCTTGCTGGCGGGAGCCGGCATGCTGGCCGCGTCGGCGGTCGTCGTCAGCGCCGGACCAGCGGCAGCGGTAACCCCCACAGGTGGATGTTGGGTCTACTCACCCCCGAGTGGAGCCGACATCGAGGACACCAACCCCGCGAGCAACACCTCGTCCACGCTCGCACCGTGGACCGACCCGGCGATGGCGCCCGTCGGTGACGCGGACTACACCATCACCACCACCGGTGGCACGACCGTCGGCAGCACGCGCGACTTCTCGCTGACGTTCAACAAGGGGCCGAAGAACGGTGGTCCGCCGGCCAGCGGCACGGCGTACTACTACTTCTCGGTGAACGGCACCAACCTGCCGGCGATCACCTCGGGGTTCTCCGCGGGCGGTGCTGCGCTGATCCCCGGTGACACCATCAGCGGCTCGTTCACGATCACCTCGGCAGGGACCAACACGGTCCGGCTGCGCAAGGTGATCTACGACATCCCGACCTTCCTGACCCGCGTGAACTGCAACGGTCAGTCGGTCGGCGTCGCGAACGGCGTCAACCCCGCCACCACCCCGTTGGACACCAACATCGCGGCGAGCTTCTCCGCGGTCGGGCCGACGGCGACGATCACCGGCATCACCAACCAGGTCGTCACCACGGCGGCCCGCAGCGGTGATGCGATCAGCTTCGGCGTGTCGAACTTCGCGGGTGCGGGGACCGGCACGGTCGAGCTGTGCAACGCGTCGGGCAGCACCTGCGACGCCACCACCGGCTCCGTGACGATCGCCGCCGCGGGTACGGGCTCGGGAACCTATGCCGTGCCCTCGGGCGCGACCACCGGTTCACGGGCCCTGAAGGTCACGTCGGGTGGTGAGACGAGCCTGACTCCGATCACCGTCCTCGCCGGCGTGACGGTGTCCACCAACGTGACCGGCGGTGGCGCCGGGACCGTGGTGACGGTCTCCGGGAGCAACTGGGACCCGGGCCAGGCCGTGACGATCGGCGGCTACCAGAACGGTCCGCCGTTCCCGCCGCCGGCGTCGTCGGACCCGACCGTCTCGACGACGGCCGACTCGTCCGGCAACATCTCGGCGACCTTCACGGTCAACGACGCGGCCACCGCGTTCATCGGCGCCAGCCGCACCCACGCGGCCGGTCCGCCTCCGACCGTCCTGTTCGGCTCGCAGGCCTTCACCTTCTCGGGTGACACCTGCACCGCCAAGCAGGGTGCGGCCACCACGGGCAGCTGCTCGCTGCTCGAGACCGTCGACCTCACGGTCGTCGCCGGTGACCTCAAGATGTCGAAGGACGCCGGCAACGTCGCGATGGACGGGGTCACGCTGGACGGCACCGTCCAGACCTCGACCGGCGACCTGCAGGACGTCACCGTCATGGACTACCGCGGTGGCACCCTCGGCTGGTCGCTCGTGGGCCGGTTCTCCGGCCTCAACGGTCCGGCGAACCCCGCCGGCGGGAACTTCACGATCCCGTCGAGCGCGATGAGCTGGACGCCGTCGTGCACGGCCGACGCCAACAACGACGACACCGTCGTCGCGGGTGGCACCGGGTCGTTCACGACGGACTCCACCGACCTGCCGCTCTGCTCGGTCGCCACGACCGGGCTGGGCACGGACGGGACCAGCGGCGGCGACACCCTCGCCGACGCCGGGCTCTCGCTCGAGGTCGGGTCGTCGCAGGCAGCCGGCAACTACACCGGTCTGCTCACGCTGACGCTGTCGTGACCCTCGGGTCCCGACACGTCATCTGAGATGACGAGAACCGCACCACCGAAGTAACCCGACCCGGGTGGGTGTCGCCGGCCGACACCCACCCGGGACGGATCGTTCCTACCCCCCGGACGAGGAGCCGTCGATGTCCGTCGCGAAGCGCCTGGTGCGCCCCCTCATCGCCCTGGCCGTCGCCGCGGTCGCGGTCGTCGGCCCGGCTGTTCCCGCTCAGGCCGCCGACAACGGCGCCTGGTCGGTCACGCCGACGCCGGCCGACGACTCCTCGCCGACCCCTCGCAGCTACTTCGTGCTCGAGGGCGCCCCCGGCGCGACGCTCACGGACAAGGTCCGGATCCGCAACTTCACGAAGCGGGCCCTGACCTTCTCCATCTACGGCGCGGACGGGTACAACACCACCGAGGGAGGATTCTTCGCCCTGCGTGGCCTGGAGTTCCCGCAGAAGGACGTGGGCGCCTGGGTGACGGTGCCGGTCCAGACGGTCAAGGTCGCGAAGAAGACCCAGGTCGACGTGCCGATCACGATCCGCATCCCCGACAACGCGACCCCGGGAGACCACGTCGGTGGGATCGTCGCACTGAACGGCGCCGTCGAGGGCACGACCGAGGCCGACGGTCTCGAGGTCGGGCTGAAGCGGGCCGTCGCCGCACGGCTCTACCTGCGGGTCAGCGGGCCCACGATGCCCGCCGTCGAGGTGACCGACATCGAGCTCGAGCACGATCGCGGCGCCCTCGGGTGGACCGGTTCCTCGAGCGGCACCGTCAGCTACACGGTGACGAACACCGGCAACCTCCGGCTGTCCCCGCAGAGCGTGATCACTCTGAGCGGACTCCCGTCGCGCGAGCTCGACGCCGTCGAGTCGGCCGGCGTCGTCGACCTGCTCCCCGGCCAGTCGGCCCGGCTGAACGCCGAGGTCGAGGGGATCGGCCCGTTCGACCGCGTGACCACGACGGTGACGCTCACGACCGCCGAAGGCATCGGCGACGTCGGCGAGACCACGACCTGGGTCGTTCCCTGGGTCCTGATCGCCGTCGTCCTCGCGTTGCTCGCCCTCGGCGCGTGGTGGTGGCTGCACCGCCGCGCCGAGCGACGCCGCGCCTTCGAGGCGCTCGAGAACGCCCCGACCCTCACGGTCTCGGCCGGCCGGTGATGTCGAGGCGGTTGCTCTGGCTGCTCGTGCCGCTGGTCCTCGCGCTGACGGCCGTCCCGACCGCGCACGCGGCGGACACCGCGGACGGTGCCGAGGACGGTCCGGGGCTCGGGGCCACGGCGTCGCCCGGGGCTGGCGCGCCCGGAGACCGGATCCACATCGACGGTGCGGGCTGGCCCGCGCTCACCCAGATCCAGGCCGTCGTCTGCGGCGACCTCGCGGTCGGCGGGTCGGCGGCGTGCGACCAGACCACGGCGATCCTGGCGGTCGCCAACGTCGACGGCGAGATCGACCTCGACATGGTCGTCGGGAACCCTCCCAAACCCTGCCCGTGCGTCGTCCGGGTGGCGTCGTACACCGGCCCGGCGCTCGCGGTGGACATCCCGTTCGTGGTCAGCGGGCACCCCACCGGCACACCGCCGTCCGCCGCCCTGCCGATCCCGAGCCTGCGGGTCACCGACGTCCGTCTCGAGGGCGACGGGGGGATCGCCGGCCTCTTCGGCGCGTCGCCGGAGCGCACCCTCGTCGTCACCGTCGAGAACGTCGGGAACGCCCCGGCGGTCAACCCCGAGGTGAAGATCGGGGTGGGGCGCTCCGACCGCACCGAGCCGACGGTGATCACCGAGCGCAACGTGACGATCGAACCCCTCCAGAGCGTCGACATCGAGACCACGGTGGCGCTGCCGTTCGCCGCGTTCGGGACCTACCACGTCGTCGGCGTGGTCGGGCAGGGAGAAGCGGGCACGTCGTTCTCCACCACGTGGAAGGCCTACCCCTGGGGCCTGGTGGCGCTGAACGTGATCGGCGTCGTGCTGCTCGTGTGGGGCATCCGCCGTCGGATGGCGGCGCGCCGCGCCCGTCCGACGGTCGATGCCGCTCGGCGGGCCGAGATCGCGAGCCGCCCGTACCCGCTGCCCGACGTGGTCTACGTCGAGGCGATCGGCGGCTTCCTCGTGAGTCCTGCGGCGGTCGGCCGCACCGGCCTGATCAAGAAGCTCGACGGGCGGCTGGAGAGCGAGGACCTCGAGGCGTTGCTGCGGGATCCGGGGCTCGCCACCGGCACGACCGTCCTGCGGGGCGCTGGTGAGTCGTCGGCCCGTGACGGCGCTGCGGTGGTCGACCTCGCCGCTCTCGACGCCTGGCTCGTCCGGGGGAGCGCACGTCGCCGGGCGGACGTGGGGATGCAGGTCCTGGACCCGTTGGCACCGCCTCTGCCGACCGACCCGGACGCGGGTGGGGGGCCTGCGGAGGCGCCCGCGACGACCGACGCGGTCGTCGACATCGACGCCGCGGACGGCTGGTTGGACCGCCGACAGAGGAAAGAATCTTCCTAGGTCGCTCGATATCGTATATCCTCACTTCACCTACTCACTCCGGAGCGAGCATGCGGCCATCGATCGTCGAACGGAACAGCGGTCTCGACCGCTCGCTGCTGGTGCGTGCGAGCGTCGCGCTCGCCGCGTTCGCGCTCGCGCTGGTGGGATGCGGCAGCGTGATGCCGGGGAGCATCCGTGACGGGGCCGGCAGCGGCACGTCGCCCACCGCCGCCGGCAACGGCCCCGGGGTGACCGAGGACTCCGTCAAGGTGGTCTTCGTCGGCGTCGACCTGGAGGGCGTCAAGAGCATCACCGGCTTCCAGTCCGCGGACGCCGGGAACCCGGCCAAGCAGGTGAAGGCCCTGGAGACCTGGGTCAACGCGAACGGCGGGATCGGCGGCCGCACGCTCGACGCGGTCTTTCGGATGTACGACGCCCAGGTGGACTCACCGGCCGCCGAGGAGCAGCTCTGCAACAAGATCACCCAGGACGACCAGGCCTTCGCGGTCGTCCTGACGGGGCAGTTCCAGAGCAACGCGAGGCCGTGCTACGCGCAGCGCGAGACCCTCGTGCTCGACGCGACGCTCGTCGCCACCGACGAGGCCACCTACGCCGAGCTGTCGCCGTACCTGTGGTCGGCGAGCTACCCGTCCTACGACGGCTTCGTCGAGGCCTACGTCGCCACGCTGGCCGAGCAAGGGTTCTTCGACGGCCGCGAGGAGGTCGGCGTCGTCGCCGCCGACAACCCGATCAACCGGGCGACGATGGAGGAGCTCGCGATCCCGCTGCTCTCCGACGCCGGCGTCCGCGCCGAGGTCGCCTGGGTCGACACCACCGACCAGGGGAGCCTGTTCCAGGGCAACGAGCAGGGTGCCGTGACCTTCCGCACCGCGGGGATCGACCGCGTCATGTTCCTCGGCGGGGCGCGCCTCGCGTCGATCTTCGCAACGGTCGCGAGCTCGCAGAGCTTCGAGGCGCAGTACTCGATCTCGACGTTCGACAACCCGGCGTTCTTCGTCAACAACCCCGACACCATCCCGCCCGGGGTGATGGACGGCATGGTCGGGGTCGGGTTCGCGCCCTCGCAGGAGGTCGCGGACGACGCGCTCGCGTTCCCCGACTCCGAGGCCGAGCAGCGCTGCGTCGACATCTACGGCGAGTCCGGCATCACCTTCTCCTCGCGCGAGGCCGCCCGGGTGGCCCTCCCGTACTGCGACGCCGCGCTGCTGCTGCAGGCCGGCGCGATCGACCTCAGCGGCGACCTGAACGCGTCGGCCTGGGGTGCCGCGGTCGAGAAGCTCGGCTCTGCCTTCGTCCCGGCGACCGGCTTCGCGGGAGCACTCGGCCCCGGCCGGCACGCCGCCTCGGGTGCCTACCGCGTGATGCGCTTCGACAGCGACTGCGGCTGCTTCGTCTACGAAGGGGGCGACGTTGAGTTCCCGACGTCATGACGCCTCCGCGCCGCGCGGCGGAGCGCCCGTGCTCGCCTGCGAGGGCGTCGCGTGCTCGTACGGCCAGGTCCAGGTGCTGTTCGATGCCGGCCTGCACGTCGAGCAGGGGGAGATGGTCGCGCTGCTCGGACCCAACGGCGTGGGCAAGTCGACCCTGCTCAAGGTGATCGGCGGACTGCTCGCGCCCGACGCCGGATCGGTGTCGATCCAGGGGGTCGACGTGACGCGGGCACCCACCCGGGAACGGATCGAGCGGGGGCTCGCCCAGGTCGTCGGCCAGGCCACCTTCGGCTCGCTGACGGTGGCCGAGAACCTGCGGGTGCACGCGTACACGATCGACGACCAGGCGTGGGCCCGGGAGGCCGTCGACGCCGCGCTCACGGTCTTCCCCCGGCTGCACGCGCGACGGGACCAGCCGGCGTCGACGCTGTCCGGAGGCGAGCGCCAGATGCTCGCTCTCGCGAAGGCGATCGTGCAGTCACCCCGGGTCCTCGTCGTCGACGAGTTCTCGCTCGGGCTCGCTCCGGTCGTGGTCGGCGGCCTGCTCGAGCTGGTACGCCGGCTGAACGCCCGGGGCACGGCGGTCCTCATGGTCGAGCAGTCGGTCAACGTGGCGCTCGCCCTGGTCGACCGTGCGTACTTCATGGAGAAGGGGCGGATCGTGGCGTGCGAGTCGGCGCCCGAGCTCGCGGCCGAGCCGGAGCGGGTGCGCGCGCTCATGCTCGGCGGGCACGCGGAGGTGACCGCGTGACGGCGGCGCAGGCGCTGGCCCTCGACGTCGCCGGCTTCGACCTCGGGATCGACCGCCTGGTGATCGGCGTCTTCACCGGACTGACGTACGGCCTGCTCGCCGTCGGCCTGGTCCTGGTGTACCGGTCGAGCAAGTTCGTCAACTTCGCGTACGGGTCGATCGGCGCCTTCGGCGCCTCCGTCCTCGGGCTGCTCGTGGTCGACTGGGGCGCCCCGTACGTGCTGGCGTTCCCCGTCGCGATCGCGGTCGCCGCCGCGCTCGCGGGCGGGATCGAGGTGGGCGTGATCCGCCGGCTCGCCGGGCGGCCGAGCCTGATCGGGATGATCGCGACCCTCGGCCTCTCGCAGTTCATCCTGATCATGGCGCTGCTGGTGAACAGCGACGGCGTCAGCGGCTTCACGTTCCCCGAGCCGCCGTTGCTCCCGTCGTTCACGCTCGGCAGCACCCCGGTCGGCCCGTCGTACCTGGCGATGCTCCTGCTCGCCCCGGCCGTGCTGGTCGGCCTGGCCCTCTTCCTGCGTCGCTCGAAGCACGGCCTCGCGATCCGGGCTGCCGCCGATGCGGCCGAGACCGCGGAGCTGGAGGGCATCCGGGCCCCGCGGATGGCGTCGTTCGCCTGGGCGATCTCCGGGGGGATCGCGGCGCTGTCGGCGATCCTCGTGACCCCGACGACCGCGGGCCAGTCGATCGACACGCTCGGGCCGGACCTGTTGCTCAAGGGCCTCGCCGGGGCGGTGATCGCACGGATGTCGTCCATCCCGATCGCGTTCGCCGCGTCGATCGGGATCGGCGTGCTGGAGCAGGTCCTGCTCTCCAACCCCGACACCCGCGGCCTGGTGCCGGTCGTGCTCGGCCTCGTGATCGTGGTCGCGCTCCTGCGGCAGCCGTCGCTGGGACGCGCGGAGGCCGACCGGGGCGGCTGGCGCCGGGTCGGCGCACCGCCGATCCCCGCCGCGTACACCCGGGTGCGCTCGATCAGGCTGAGCGCCGTGGCGGTGGTCGCGTTCAGCGTCGTGCTCGCGGTCGCGCTCGCCTACGTGGTCAGCAACGAGACGGCCTCGGTGCTCACCAGCGTGGCGGGCTTCGCGCTCGTCGGCCTCAGCGTCGGTCTGATCACGGGTGTCGCCGGCCAGCTCTCGCTCGGCCAGTTCGCCTACGCCGGGATCGCGGCCGCGGTCTCGGTCCACATGATGGAGTGGACCGGCGGGTGGGTCGTGGGCGTCCTCGCGGGGGTCCTGGCCGGTGCGGTCGTCTCGGCTCTCGTCGGGATCCCGGCGCTGCGTCTGCGCGGGCTCGCCCTGGCCGTCTCCACGCTCGCCTTCGCCCTGGCGACGACGGCCTGGGTGCTGCGGCTCGACCTCTTCCTCGGTGACGGGGTCGCGCCCGGCAAGCCGTCGTGGTTCGGCTACCCCATGGAGCTCGCGCGCGACTACTACCTGTTCGCGATCCTCATGCTCGCGCTCGGCGTGTTCGTCTCGGCGAACCTCTGGCGCAGCGGCTTCGGCCGCTCCCTCCAGGCGCTGCGCGACAACGAGGACGCGGCTCGCGCGTTCACCGTTCCGCGGACTCTCCGCAAGCTCCAGCTGTACGCGGTGGCCGGCGCGCTCGCCGGCCTCGGCGGCGTCGTGATCGGGCACGGCCAGACGCAGCTCACGGTCAACTCCTTCCCCGCGGCCGCGAGCATCGACGTCGTCGCACTGACGGTCGTCGGCGGGCTCGGCCTCGTCATCGGCCCCCTGATCGGCGCCCTGATCATCGTCGGGATCCCCGGGGCGGTCGCACTCGGGATCCCCGGCCAGGCGGCGCTGGCGCTCGGCTGGCTGCTGGTCGTCGTGCTGCTGCCCGACGGCCTCGGCGGGGTCGGGATGCGGCTGCGCGACCGGTGGTACGACTGGTTGGCCGCCCGGGCCGGGATCGACCCGGCCGTCGCGCGGGCCCACCCCGACGTGACCCAGCGCTCGCCGCTGCACCACGGCGCGGACATCGGTGGGATCTTCGCGGTCGACGAGGTCGACCGGGCCTCCGGGCCGGGCGCGGCGCCGCTGCTCCAGGTCCACGGAGTCGGACGTCGCTTCGGCGGCGTGGTCGCGGTGGACCACGTCGACCTGGTCGTCGACCCCGGTGAGATCGTGGGCGTGATCGGTCCGAACGGCGCAGGGAAGACCACGCTGTTCGAGATCGTCGCAGGGTTCACCCGTCCGGACGCCGGCCAGGTGGTCTTCGCGGGCCGGGACGTCACCGGGGCGAGCCCGGAGCAGCGCGCGGTCGCCGGGCTCGTGCGCTCCTTCCAGGACGCGGCGCTCTTCCCGACCCTCACCGTGCGCGAGACCGTCATGCTCGCCGGGGAGCGGACCCGTCCCAGCCGGCTGTGGGTCTGCGCTCTGGGGACTCCGGTGCCCGACCGGCAGCGGGCCGCGCGGGCCGACGAGCTGATCGAGCGGATGGGCCTGGCCCCGTTCGCGGACCGTACGATCAGCGAGCTCTCCACCGGGACCCGTCGCGTCGTCGAGCTGACCTGCCTGCTCGCGCTGGAGCCGCGCGTGCTGCTCCTCGACGAGCCGTCGGCGGGGATCGCGCAGAGCGAGTGCGAGGCGCTCGGAGAGCTGCTGCTCGACGTCCGTCGCGACCTCGGGACCGCGATGGTCGTGATCGAGCACGACCTGCCGCTGCTGTCACGGCTGAGCGACCGGATGGTCGCGATGAACCTCGGGCGCGTGATCGCGGCGGGGACGCCGGACGAGGTCCGGACCCATCCGGACGTCGTCACCTCCTACCTCGGCTCGGACCTCGCCGCCATCGAGCGCTCGGGCCCGAGCCTGACCCCGGTCGCACCGCTGCCCGCGGGGTCGCCGTGATCGCACCACGCCGCACCGTCACCCGTCCGATCCGTCACGCACCCATCCCACGCACCCGGAGAACGCCCATGACATCGAACCTCATCAGGGCCGTGCGAGGCCTCCTCGGCGCGCTCGCGCTCGGCGTCGTCATGCTCGTCGCCGCGCCCGCAGCCTCAGCAGCCCCGCAGCTCGACGTGAGCGAGACGACCGGTCTCAGCGACGGGCAGTCCATCACCGTCGACGGTTCCGGGTTCGACCCGAACCTCGAGGGCATCGCGGTCGGCCAGTGCAAGGAAGGCTTCACCGGTCCGTCGGACTGCAACCTCCAGGGCGGTGCGACCTTCCGCAACGCCGACGGCTCCGGCACGATCGCGACGGTCACCCTGAAGCTCGCGGAGTCGTTCAACGGGATCGACTGCACCACCCAGCAGTGCGTGATCGGCGCTGCACCGCTGCCGACCGCGAGCTCCCAGGCGGTCGTCGACGCGAACACCGCGATCGTGCCGCTCGAGTTCGGCGCAGCGGCCGGGGGCGGCGCCGAGGAGGCGTCGGCGCCGGCGGAGGCTCCGGCGCAGGCGCCGGCCGAGGCTGCGCCGGCGCAGGCCGACGCGGGCGCCCTTCCCAAGACCGGCCCGACCGACAGCCTGCCGGTGCTGCTGCTGGCCGGCGCGGCGCTGGTCCTTCCCGGGGCCGCCCTGATGCTCGCCCTCCCGTCCCGCCGCCGCAGCGGAGCCGGAGCATGAGTGCGCGGGCGCGGCGCTCCGCCGCCCTGCGGGTCGTGGCGTCGGCCGTGCTCGCGGCGGGTGCGCTCGTGCTGACCTCGCCGCCGGCTCAGGCGGTCGCGCCGACCGGCGGGTGCTGGGTCTGGTACGCCGGGACGCCGTCATCGAACATCTCGACGTCGCTCGCGCCCTGGGCGGACGCGGCGTCGGCACCGGCAGGTCCCGCCGACCACACGATCACGCTGTCGCCGAGCGATCCGGCGCCGGGCCAGCGGGTGACGATCGAGTACGCCTTCAACAAGGGTCCGAAGAACGGCGGCCCGGCGGCGGCCGTGGCCGGGACGTTCACCTTCTCGGTGAACGACGGCACCGAGGTCACGGCGAGCAAGGACTTCGGCACCGTCGCCGGCGGCGCTGCGATCCCCGGATCGACCGTGACGACGAGCTTCGTCGCGGTCGAGGGCGACAACGACGTCCGGCTGGAGGGCGCGGTCTTCCGGGCGACGGCGTTCGACATCCGGATCGACTGCAACGGTCAGACCAGCGGCACCGCGCAGACGAATCCGCGGACGGCGCCCCTGCCCACGAACGTGACAGCCAGCGTGGTCGCGTCGGGTGACCCCGTGGATCCGGAGCCGACGACCGCGCCGACCACCACGCCGCCGACCACGACCCCGACGACCGCGCCGACGAGCGCGCCCACGAGCGCCGCGACCACGGCGCCGACCACGTCGACACCGACGGCCGCCCGTGAGGGCGAGCCGGCCACCGGTGACGTGACGTTCGCCTGCACCCTCGAGCCGCTCGGGACCGAGTTCGACTACCCGGCCGAGATCTCGGTCCTCGGGTACCGTGCGGCCGACTCCGACCCGGTCACCCTCCAGGGCGAGCTGAGCGACCTGCCGGGGATCGCGCCGCTGCCGATCAACGGCACGATGGACGTCACGCTCGATCTCGTCGCCGGCGGTCAGGACGTCACGCTCTCCGGCGGCGGTCACGTGGAGGCAGCCACCAAGGCCCCCGTCCCGGTCCCGGTGCTCACGGGTGAGATGACCTCGGAGGAGGCGGAGATCGACATGGCGGTCACCGGCTTCACCTTCGACTTCCCCGACCTCGACATCAGCGCGGACTGCACGGGCGACGCCGAGCTCTCGAGGATGGTCGTCGGCTCCGAGGTTCCCCCGGACGGCGGGGACGGCGGTGGCGGCGACGGTGACGGCTCGGGCGGCGGCGACGGCGGGGGGACCGCCTCCGGCGGCGGCACGCTGCCGCAGACCGGCGGGACGGACGGCCTGGTGGTCGCCGCGCTCTGGGCCGGGGCGCTGCTGCTGCTCGGTTCCGCGGGCCTGGTCCTGGTGCCGGGCCGGCGCCGCACGGCGGCGGGCGGATGACCGCCTGACGCCCCACAGACGGCGGACTCCCTGGCGTACCTGTCAACGCCAGGGAGTCCGCTCGTACGTCAGCGTGCCAGCAGCGGGTGCGGCACGTACGACCGCTCGGCCACGAAGCCGGCCTCGGCCAGGCGCCGGGTCGAGACCGGGACCGACGGAGCGGCGATCTCAGCCCGGTAGACCAGGGGCTCCAGGCCCTGGCTCGCGGCGATCGTGTCGAACAGCTCGGCGTTGCGGGGCGGGACCTCGGGGTGCGTGAGGTTGAAGACCCCGACGAGCTCGTTCTGCACCGCGTGCAGCACCGCGTCGGCGGCGTCGTCGACGGAGAGCCGGTAGAAGAGGGCGTCCGCGCCGAACGGCACCGACCCGCCGAGGTGGGTGTGCGCGAGGGCGACCTTGGCCTCGATCGGGGGATCGTCGGCGCCGAAGACGTCGCCGCACCGGAAGATGGTCAGCCGGTCGCCGGCGGTGTCGCGGTAGACCTGCTCCATCGCGAGGAACATCCGCGGGCTCGGGTCGTCGTCGCTGGTCACCGGCGCGTCCTCGGTCACCTCGTCCAGGTGGTCGCAGGCGTTCCCGTACACCGAGAGCGCGGACAGGGCGACGAGGTGCGTGCCCGCGCCGGCCGCCGTGACGCTGAGCGCGGTCTCGACCAGCACCTCGTGGTACGTGGCCGCCCGGTCCTCGGGCGTCATCGCGCGCGCGGCCGCCGGTCCGGCCGTGACGACCACGGCGTCGGCATCGGCGACGTGCCGTGCGACGGCGGCGCGATCGGTCCCTCGCAAGACGACCACGTCGTCGAAGCGTCGGCGCAGGTCCTCGACCCGCGCCGGCGTGGTCGTGGTGCCGGTGACGTGATGGCCGGCTGATCTCAGGCGCGCGCCGGCCGCCGTCCCGACCAGCCCGGCACCGATCACCAGGACCCTCATCGGGTGCTCCGGATCTGCTCGAGCCCGGCGCGGACGGAGACCAGCTCCTCGACGCGCTGCTCGCCGAGGAACCGCTTCGAGAGCTCGTTCATCGGGTCGAGCGTGTAGGCGTACGTCCGCAGCGCGTGGTCGCGCTCGCGCAGCGCGGCGCGCTGCTCGACGGGGACGGGCTCGGCATCGCGGACCCAGCCGAGCCAGGTGGTGACCCGCTCCTCGACGTGGGCCCGCAGCGTCTCGATCACGGACTCGTCGCGCTCCGCGACGTAGGAGGATCCGGTGGGGGAGAGGAACGCCCGCATGTAGGTGCCGTGGCTGACCGACCAGGTGAAGCGGTCGTCGCCGCGCAGCGCGAGCCAGGAGGCGTTGTCCGGCTCGTAGTAGCGGTCCAGGTAGTCGATGTCGGTCATCAGGTCGCGGCGCGGGATCGCGTCGCTGAAGTGGAAGACGTTCGGGATCGTGCCGAACACGATCACGAGGTGCGGCACGTCGACGTGCGGTCCGAGCCAGACCTGGAGGTTCATGTCGAGGATCGAGGCCCGACGGTTGCCGATCCAGGAGTGGACGAGCCACTCGACGCCTTCGTCGGGATCACCGGCGTAGGTGTTCAGCGAGCCCTCGTAGGTCTCGTCCGGGGTGCTCCACGCGCTGAGCCCCGCGCTGCTCGGGTGCGGCTGCACGTCGAGCTCGGCGGTGATCCGGTCCTTCGCCGCGGTCAGGATCTCCCAGAACGCCTGCCACAGCTCGCGGCTGTCGACGTCGGGGGCCTCCGCGAGGAACTCCGGGATGGTCTTGGTCTGTGCGCTGCTGCTTGTCATGACCGAATCATAATGATATATGATCTATGCGTCGAGAGTCTGGAGCACCGCATGATCGTCGTCGTCAGTCAGGCCTGGACCCGACCGGGTGAGGAGCACGCGGAGGCCTACGTCGCGCTGTCCGGCGCGTTCGGCCGGTTCTTCGCCGACCACCCCGGCTACCGGGGGCGCCGCCTGGTCCGCGGGGTGGAGGACCGCACCCACTTCACCCACCTGCGCTTCTTCGACACGGTCGAGGACTACGAGGCCTGCACCCGGCACCCCGACTACACCGCGCACCTCGAGGCGATGTACGAGCACCTGCGGCCGTACGAGTCGTACCCGCGCGAGTACCTCGAGGTCGTCCTCGACGAGCCCGACCCGCGATGACGACCTTCCTGCTCGTGCACGGGGCGTTCCGTGGGGGCTGGGCGTGGCGGCGCGTGCGTCCGCACCTCGTCGCCGCCGGGCACGACGTGTACGCCCCGAGCCTGGTCGGTGCCGGCGAGCGGGTCGGTGAGCCCGTCGCCGGCCTGGCGACCTGGGTGGACCAGCTCGCCGGCCTGCTCGACACAGAGGACCTGACCGAGGTCGTCGCGGTCGCGCACAGCCAGGGCGGGGTCGTCGTCCGCGCGCTGGTCGCGGCGGCGCCGGAGCGGATCGCGCAGGTCGTCTACCTCGACGCGGCGGTCCCGGATCCCGGTGAGCGTGCGATCGACCTCACCCCGCCGCCGCCCGGGTTCGCGCTGCCCGGGCGCGATGCGCTGGTCCCGGCCCGTCCGCCCGAGCCGGGCGGTGACGTCGACGACGAGCTCGCCGCGTGGATGGCGGGCCGGCTCACCCCCACACCGTTCGCGCCGTCGCTCGACCGGGTCGTCGTCACGGCGGAGCGGGCGGTTCCGGCCTCGTACGTGTTCTGCGCGGACACCCCGGCCGGCTACCCGTCGGAGGTGACGCGCACGCGGCTGGACGAGCGTGGGATCGGCTACCGCACGCTCGACGCCGGCCACGACGCGCCGCTGACGGCTCCGCGTCTCGTGGCCGACGTCCTGCTCACGGCAGTGGAACGTCCCGCTTGACGACCTTGCCCGCGGCGTTGCGGGGAAGAGCCTCGATGGTCGACCAGCGGCGTGGGACCTTGAACCCGGCGAGCGAGG
Source organism: Mumia flava (assembly GCF_002797495.1). Lineage (NCBI taxonomy): Bacteria > Bacillati > Actinomycetota > Actinomycetes > Propionibacteriales > Nocardioidaceae > Mumia > Mumia flava. The sequence continues at coordinate 580,035 of NZ_PGEZ01000001.1, read as the reverse complement.
TGCGGCAGTGCGCGTCCAGCGCGTCGGTGTCGAGCTCGCGGCCCGGCGCCATCACGACCACCGCCGCCACCTCCTCGCCCCACGTCCGCGACTCCACGCCGAGGACGCACGCCTCCATCACGTCCGGGTGGGTGGCGAGGACGTCCTCGATCTCGCGCGGGTACACGTTGACGCCGCCGGAGACGATCATGTCCTTGGTGCGCCCGACGATGTGCAGGTAGCCCTCCTCGTCCAGCCGGACCAGGTCGCCGCAGGTGACGAACCCGTCCTCGGTCGTGCACGCCGCCGTCGCGTCGGGGTCCTTGAAGTAGCCGCGCATCAGGTACGGCGACCGGCTGAACAGCTCGCCGGTGCCGCCCGGGCCGACCTCGGCGCCGTCGTGACCGATCACGCGCGTCTCGGTCATGTACCAGGGCAGGCCGACCGAGCCGGGCTTGCGTGCCGCGTCCGGGGGGCGGAGGTTGGAGATGATCCCGCTCTCGGTCGAACCGTAGAGCTCGTGCACGGCGACGCCGGGGAACGTCGCCATCACCCACTGCTTGAGCCCCCACGGCAACGCCGCGGCGTTGAAGTAGAGCGTGTCGAGCCGGCTCAGGTCCCGCGCTGCGATCGCCTCCTCGCCGAGGGAGCGGAGCATCTGCGCGTGGGCCGGCACCAGGAAGACCGACTGCACGCCGTGCCGCTCGGTCAGGTCGAGCATCGCCTCGGGCGACCACGCGCGCAGCATGACCACCGTCCCGCCGGTGAACACCGGTGCGTAGCCGAACGCGAAGCCCGCGCCGTGGTAGAGGGGTGCCACCGCGAGCGAGACCCGGCCGTTGCCGAGGCCCCACTCGGCGGCCGCCTGGTAGAAGGTGAGGGTCCGCGACCGGTGGCTGATCATCACGCCCTTCGGCCGCCCGGTGGTGCCGGACGTGTACGCGATCGAGAACGGGTCGGACTCCTCGACCGGGCGGTGCGGGTCGAGGGGTGAGGCCGCCGCCAGCACCGTCTCGTAGTCTTGCACGACTCCGCCGTCGACGGTCCTGCCAGGGGCGCCGTCGCCGATCACGATCATCGGGATCCCGCGCGCGCTCGCGGCCGGGGTGACGACGTCGAGGAGAGCGGCCTCCACCACGACCGCCGCCGTCTCGGAGTGCTCGATCACGTACCCGGCCTCGGTCGCGGTGTAGCGCGGGTTCACCGGCACCGTCGTCATGGCGGCCATGGCGGTGCCGCAGGCGACCTCCAGGTGCTCGCCGCGGTTGCCCACGCACACCGCGACGTGGGCGCCGTCCGCGAGTCCGAGGTCGATCAGGGCGTTCGCCCAGCGAGCGGAGCGCTCCGCGAGCCGTGCGTACGTCCAGGTGCGCTCGCCGTCGACGACGGCTGTGGCGCGGGGGGTGGCCCGCGCGAACTCGCGCACGCCGTTGGCGATGTTGAGGGAAGCTCCGAGAGCGGTCAGGGTCATGGGATCACCTCGTGCGTCGTCGGGTCGGGGACGGTACGGCGGTCCGTGGTCGCGAGGCGTCTTGCCTCGGACGCGGCTTCGTGGGAGAACGGTGTTCGCCGGCTCCGAGCGCGGAGTCGGGGAGCAAGCGCGAGGAGGGGCCGTGGCGGAGCCGAGGAGCGACGCGACCGTGGACGCGGCTGCACCTGCGGGGACCATCACCGCGGTGGAGCGGGCGGCCGACGTGCTGCTCCAGCTCGCCGCGAGCTCCGAGGCCGACCTCGGCGTCACCGAGATCGCGTCCGCCCTGTCGTTGCCCAAGGCGGCCGTCCACCGGATCCTGGCGTCGCTGCGCAGCCGCGACCTCGTGGTCCTGGACGAGCAGACCCGGCGGTACGCGCTCGGTCCCGCCGCGGTGCGGCTGGGGGTCGTCTCGCTCGAGCGGATCGACATCCGTCGGACCGCTCGGCCGCTGCTGAAGGAGCTGTCCGAGCGGACCGGGGAGACCGCGACGCTGTCGGTCCTGCACGGGACCGACAGCCGGATGTACGTCGAGCAGGTGACGCCGGACCGCGAGGTGATGATGACCGTCTCGCTCGCCGTCCCGTACCCGCTGCACGCGGGCGCGTCCTCCCGGGCGCTGCTGGCCTTCCTGCCCGAGGAGCGCCGCGGGGCCTACCTGTCGAGCGGGCCGCTGAGGGCGGTCACCGGTGCCACCCTGGTCGACCCCGACGAGCTGCGGACCGACCTGGCCGCGATCCATGACCAGGGGTGGGCGCACTCGCGCGGAGAGCGCCTCGACGGGGCCGCGTCGGTCGCGTCCCCGGTCCTCGGCCACGACGGCCTGCCCCTGGCGGTGGTCAGCGTCTGCGGGCCCGCCGAGCGGTTCGAGTCCGAGGTCGACGCGTGTCGAGAGGTGCTGCTCGAGGTCACCCGCCGGTTGTCCCACGCCGCGGGGTGGACGGGCTGACGTGACGACCGCGCCGCGTTGACGGAGGTCGGGCAGCCGGTCTACGGTCAAGCGAAACAGCGTTTCGTATTCGGAGGTCGCGCCGTGGTCGCTCGTTCGTACCTCTACGTCCCGGCGACGGCGGGCGACAAGCTCGCCAAGGTCCTGCAGCGCGGTGCCGACGCGGTCATCGTCGACCTGGAGGACGCCGTCCCCTTCCCCGCGAAGGACGGAGCGCGTGCGGACGTCGTCGCCTGGCTGGAGGGCCTGGACGGAAGGAGCGACGTCGACCGGCGGCCGGCCGGTCCGCCGGACGTCGAGATCTGGGTCCGGCTGAACGCCGGCGAGCCGGGTCTGGTCGACGCGGCCGCCGTCGCGGCTCCGCGCGTCGCGGGCGTGATGCTGGCCAAGACCGAGACCCGTGAGGAGATCGACGCGCTCGACGCGGTCCTCACCGATGCGGAGCAACGCCGCGGCCTCCCGAGCGGCTCGATCGGGGTCGTGCCCCTGCTCGAGTCCGCGGCCGCGCTGCTGCGGGCGCCCGCGATCGCGGCCGGTCCGAGGGTCGTGCGGCTGCAGGTGGGGGAGGCCGACCTGGCCGCGGACCTGGGGTTCGGCGAGGACGCCGACGACGCCGACTGGGCGCCGATCCGCAGCCAGATCGTGGTGACGAGCGCTGCTGCGGGGATCAGCGCCCCCGTCGCGCCGGTCTCGACGGACTTCCGCGATCTCGACGCGCTCGCGGCGAGCACGCGAGCGCTGGCGCGGCGCGGCTACGTCGGCCGGGCGTGCATCCACCCCGCCCAGGTCTCGGTCGTCAACGACGTGTTCACCCCGAGCGAGCAGCGCCTCGCCGCGGCCCGCGCGCTGATCGCCACCTTCGACCGCGCGGTCGAGGCCGGCCAGGGCGTGATCGTGGGACCCGACGGGCGGATGATCGACGAGGCCGTGGTCCGCCGGGCCCGCAACCTGGTGGCGCTCGCGCGCTGAGCCGGGCGGGCTCATCTCCCCACCACCGTCGTCCCGTCGACGAGCGAGCGCGCCACCACCGTGCGCAGCACGTCGTTCGTGCCCTCGCCGATGCTCATCAGGATCGCGTCGCGGTAGAGCCGCTCGACCTCGAACTCGGTCGAGTACCCGTAGCCGCCGTGCACCTTCATCGCGTCGATCGCCGCGTCGAGCGCGACCTCGGAGCAGAAGATCTTCGCCATCCCGGTCTCGCCGTCGGCCCGGCCGCGTCGGACCGCGTCGGCGGCCCACCAGGCCATCAGCCGCGCCGCCTGGAGCCGGGTCCCGATCGTGGCGAGCGTGAGCTGCACGGCCTGGAACTCGGCGATCGGCCGCCCGAACGCCTGCCGCTGGCGTGCGTACGCCAGCGCCTCGTCGAGCGCCCGCTGGGCGATCCCGACCGAGCGGGACGCGATGTTGACCCGGCCCCACTCCAGTGCCGAGAGCACCTGCTGCATGCCGCGGCCCTCGACACCGCCCAGCAACGCCGAGACCGGGACCGTGGCCTCGTCGAGGACGACCTCGCAGGACTCGGTGCCCTTGTAGCCGAGCTTCGCGATGTCCCGCGTGACGGTGAACCCGGGCGTGTCCGCCTCGACCAGCAGCACGCTCATCCCGCGGTGCGCCGGCGTCGCGGACGGGTCCGTCTTCACCAGAACCGGCAGCGGGTCCGCGTGCCGGGCGTTCGTGATCCACGTCTTCGTCCCGGACACCACGTAGTGGTCGCCGTCGCGCCGCGCCGTCGTCCGGATGCCCTGGAGGTCGGTGCCCGCGTCGGGCTCGGTCAGGCCGATGCCCGTCCGGCGCTGCCCGGTCGCGAGGTCGGGGAGATAGCGCTGCTTCTGCTCGTCGGTGCCGTGGGTCGCGATCATCCGGCACGCCAGCGAGTGGCTGCCCAGGATGCCGGCGATCCCCATCCAGCCGCGGGCGATCTCCTCGAAGACCAGCGCGAACGAGACCGGGTCGAGGTCCAGGCCGCCGTACTCCTCCGGCACGGTGATCCCGAACAGCCCCATCCGGCCGAGCCCGGCGACGATCTCGGTCGGGTAGCGCCCCGACTGCTCCCACTCCCGGGCGACCGGCACGATCTCGCGGTCGACGAAGCTGCGCAGGAGGTCGCGGAAGTCCTGCTGGTCTGCGGTCAGGTCCATGGCGATCCTTCTCTCGGGCCTGCTTCTCGGGCGGGGGCGGGGACGGCGACCGGCAGCGCGCGTCCGTCGGGCAGGTCGGCCCACGCGAGCGCGACCGGGTCCCCGATCCGCCAGGACTCCGGGTCGTCGCGCCCCTCCAGCCGGGTCAGCAGGACGACGCCGCCGTCGAGCCGGACGCGGGCCACGACGTACGGGACGTCCAGGTCGGCGCGGGGCGCGCGGTGCACGACCGTGAACGTGTCGACCACGCCGCGTCCGTCGGACTCGGTCCAGCCGAGCCGGTCGGTGCGGCCGCAGCCGGTGCACAGCGCACGCGGCGGGTGCTGGCGGTGGCCGCAGTCGCAGGTCTGGACGAGCAGCACACCCCGGCGCGTCGCGTCCCACCACGGCGCCGTGGTCTCGTCCGGCGGCGGTACGACGGATGCGGTCATCGGTCGGCTCCCAGCACGACCGTGGCGTGGGTGGAGAGGATCCCGCCGGTGCCGTGCACGAGGGCGGTCCGGGCGCCGGGGACCTGGCGGGCGCCCGCCTCGCCGCGCAGCTGCCGGACGGCCTCGACGAGGAGGAGGATGCCCATCTGGCCCGGGTGGCAGTACGAGAGCCCGCCGCCGGAGGTGTTGAGGGGCAGAGCGCCGCCGGGACGGATCGCGCCGTCCGCGACCAGGTCGAGCGCCTCGCCGCGGCCGCAGAGCCCGAGCTCCTCCAGGGTCAGCGCGACCGTGATCGTGAACGAGTCGTACAGCTCGAGCACGTCGATGTCCGCGATCGCCAGGTCGGCGGCCGCGAGGGCATCGGCGGCGGCGCCGGACGCCCCGGTCTCGGTGATCACCGGGCGCGTGGTCATCGAGGTGTTCGTGGTCCGCTCCCCGTAGCCCAGGACGTGCACGGGCGGCCTGGGCAGGTCACGGGCCCGCTCGGCGGAGGTGACGACGACGGCGCCGCCGCCGTCGGTGACCAGGCAGCAGTCCGCGGCGGTGAGCGGGCTGGAGATCATCGGCGCGTCGAGCACGTCGGCTATGGTCAGCGGCCCGGCCTCGTGGCGGTACGCCGCCGGGTTGAGGAGGGCCCACGCGCGCGCCGCGACGGCGATCTCGGCCAGCGCGGCGCGGTCACGCCCCGCGCGGTGGAGGTACGCGCGTGCGGCCATCGCGTAGTACGACAGCGGGTAGAGCGGGTCGTACGGCGACTCGAACTGCGCCTCGAGCGTGTGCTGGTCGCTCGCCCCGGCCAGGCTGCGCGAGCGGGCCGAGCGCTGGTTGGAGGCGAACGAGATCACCACGACCTCGGCCTGGCCCGCCTCGATCGCCTGCGCCGCGCGGGCGACGAACATCTCGAAGGCCGAGCCACCCGCGAACGTGGAGTCGCCCCATCGGGGCTGCACGCCGAGGTAGTCGGCGAGCTGCGTCACCGAGAACCGCGACACCCCGGTGGCCGCGAGGCCGTCGACGTCGGCCAGGGTGAGCCCCGCGTCGTCGAGGGCGCGGGTGATCGCCTGGGTCTGGAGCCCGAGGACCGACCGGCCGGTGACGCCGAGGTCGCACTCGGCCGCACCGACGATCGCGACGCCGCTCATGGCGTGCCCCCGGGACCCTCGGCCGAGCCCAGCAGCACCACGGCGGACGCGGGCGCGACGGCGGTCCGCTCCGCCGTCCCGCCCGCACCGACCACCTCGACGCGCAGGGTGAGCGCGACGCGATCGGGTGCGGACTCGGTGACCTCGCCCGTGCAGCGGATCGTCTCGCCGGCGAAGACCAGCGCGCGGTACCCGATCTCGAGGCTGCGCACGAAGCAGTCCGGGCCGAGCCAGTCCTGGAGCGCCTGCACGAGGTAGGCACCGAAGACCTGGCCGTCGACGATCGGACCGGGCAGGCCCTTCGACGCGGTGTACGCGGTGTCGTAGTGCAGCCGGTGCCAGTCCCAGGTCGCCCCGGCGTACGCGACCATGTCGGTCAGCGTGATCGTGCGCTCCAGCGGCGGCATCGGGGTGCCGACCTCGGGGCCGCTCATGCGCTCGGCTCCAGCGCGACGAAGATCAGCGTCTCGGCGTTCTCGGCGAGCAGGTCGCCGCCCGAGGCCGTGTAGGTGGCCGTCGACGAGACCACGAGCATGTCCGCGCCGGAGCGGGTGGACTTCTCGGCCACGTCGGTAATCCGCCAGGTCGCCGTGACGACGTCGTCAGGACGGGTCCGCCGCCCGAACGTGTAGCGGTTGCCGCCTCGGACCTGACGCGTGCCGGGGAGCTCCAGACCCCAGGTGTGGCCGGCGTACCCCTCCGCGTCGGGGGGCAGGCCCGCGTACTGGTTGGTCTCGCAGATCAGGGTCGGCGGCGCGGTCACCCCGGCGAGGCCGTGCTCGCGGGCGAACGCGTCGTCGGTGTAGAGCGGGTTGGCATCGCCGACGGCGAGCGCGAAGTAGCGCCCGGCGGCCGCGCCGAGCGGCTCCGGGGCCGTGTACGTGCGGGTCGTGCCGATCATCGCGCGCAGCTCGTCGGTCAGCAGGCTCACGTCAGGCCCCCTCGGGGTAGCGGGCGGTCGGGAAGACCTCGAGCAGGAACTCGGGGCGCAGCAGGTCGGCGCAGATCGCGCCGGTCGAGGCCGGCCACGGCGGCGCGAGCAGCCGCTCGCGGACGTCGGCGACGACCTTGTAGTCGCCCAGCGCCCGCTCGACGCAGAACTCGATCGTGCTGGTCAGGTGCTGCGGCCCGAGCCCGGCGTGCGCGAGCAGCTGCAGCACCGCGCCGTACGTGGTCTCGGCCTGCGCGGCGAGGTCGCCGGGGTGCAGCGCCTCCTGCGTCTCCATGTCGAGCGCCGCGAAGCCGGACATGAACAGCGTGCGACCCGCCCGGACGCCCGGTGCGTAGGTGAGCGTGTCGTAGCGCTCCCAGCCGGGGTTGACCAGCTCCAGCGGGTGCCGCGACGCGGTCACGTCGATCGCGACCAGCTGGTCGGGGTGGTGCAGCCGGCTCATCAGGATCCCGCCGGCACCCGGGTAGACGCCGGCGCCGCCGAGGAGCTCCGTGCGGACCCGGTGGGTGCGGCGGTACTCACCGCGGGTGGCGGGGGTCGAGTAGTCGTAGGTCGTCACCGCCGCGTCCAGGCTGAGCCCGGCCTGCTCCAGCAGCGCCCCCGCGCGCTCGAGGCAGTAGCGGTACTGGCCCGTGAAGTCGCCAGGAGCCACGACCTCGCCCGACGCGTCGAGCGGCACCAACGTCGGCAGGTGCACGGTGCCGTCGTGGCCTTCGGTGACCGGCGACGCGATCCAGGTGCCCGCCTGGCGCCGCTCGCTCGCGGCCAGCACGACGCCGGCGCCCGACGACGCCCGGATCTCGACCTCGAGCAGAGCCGCCGAGCGGACCAGCCGGTCGACGACCACGGTGCTGATCGTCGGACCGGCGTCACCGCCGCCGTGGAGGCCGAGCACCTCGTCGCGCACGCCCGCGGCCTGGTCGTACTCGGCCAGGCCCGCGATCGTCACGTACTCGGTCACGTGCGTGACCTCGTGCGCGCCGAGTCCTGCCGCCTCGATGATGGTCAGCACCTTGCGGTACGCGGTGCCGGCCTGCTCGACCATCGAGCCCGACACGGTCATCTTGCCGATCGCGGCATCCATCGCCGCCGCGGTGTGCCCCGAGGTCCACGCGTGCCCCCGCTCGGCCAGACCCAGGCTGAAGGTGAACCCGTCGGCGGGCAGCCAGCCGAAGTCGTCGGGGCGGATGTCGGTCACGGTCATGCGTCGGCCTCCTGGCGGTCGGGGGTCGGGATCTCGTCGGGCGCCTCGACGGCACGGGCGACGGCACGGAGCAGCCCTCGCAGGTCGGGCGCCAGGGGGAGCGCGGCGACGGCGGCGGCGACCTCGTCGGCCCGCGGGCCGGCGTTGCCGCGCAGCTTGGCGTGCAGGTCGCGCGCCGGCAGCGCGCCGTCGCTCCCGGGGCTGCGCTCGACGCGGCCGTGCAGCGTCCTGCCGTCGTCGAGGCGCAGGCGGACGTCGCCGGGTGCGTCGGCCGCGTGCCCGACCGCCGCGGCGTCGACCTCCCACGTCACCGCCGCGGCCAGGGCGCGCGCGTCGGCACGCTCGAGCGCGGTCTCGGAGTACGTGTCGGTGCCGAGCCGGCCGTCGAGGACCAGCGCCGCGACGCTCCACGGCAGCGAGAACTTCGCCGCGTACGGGCTGGCGGGCGCCGCCAGGTCGCGGTCGGGGGCGCACACGACGGACGCCGAGTCGGGGTGCACCCGCGCGTGCACCGCCCGGACCCGCGACCCCGCGACGCCGGCGGCGAACAGCCCTGCCTGCGCCGCGGCCATCGTGGCGTGCGCGAGCTGGCAGGTCGGCCACGGCTTGAACCCGATCGAGCGGACCTCCCAGCACTCGCCGAGACCCTCGACCACCTGCGACGGGCGGGCGGTCGTGTCGGCCAGCGCGTCGTACAGGCCGTGCGGCCCGTCGAGCACCGTCGCCGGCCCGCTCGCGCCGGCCGCCGCCAGGCGGGCCGCGAGGATCCCGGCGTGCGACGCGAGCCCGGGGTGCAGCTGCTTCGTGCTGGCCCCGGTCCCGAGGAACGCGAGCAGACCACCGGCCTGGCTGCCGGCGATGCCGAGCGCATCGGTCGTGGTGGTCGCATCGAGCCCGGACAGTCGGGCTGCGACCGCCGCCGAGGCGAACACGCCGGCGACCATCGTGGCGTGGAGCCCGCGCCGGTGGAAGGCGTGCGGCGCCGCCGCGCCGATCCGGCACGCCACCTCCAGCCCGACCGTCACCGCGTCGAGCACCTCGCGACCCGTCGCACCGACCTGCTCGCCGACCGCGAGCGCCGCGGGCAGCGCGACCGCGGTCGGGTGCACCAGGCCGCCCGCGTGGGTGTCGTCGAAGTCGAGCGCGTGCACCATCACGCCGCTCGCCAGGGCCGCCGCCGGGGCGCCGACGCGGGTCGCCTCGCCCAGCAGCGTCGCCTCCGCCGGCCCGCCGAGGCCACGTGCCACCGTCAGCGTCGGCCCGCACGCGTCGAGCCGCCGCGCGCCGACCGCGGTCCCGAGCCCGTCGAGGACGTGCGCGAGCGTGGTCGCGGTGACGTCGTCGGGGATCTCGGCGGCCTCGACCACCCAGGCGGCGAGCTGCTCGGCGATCACCTCAGGCCCCCGTACGTTCCGGGGCCGTGCGATCCGGTTCCGTGCCGAACGCGCCCGCGTCGGCGAGCGAGGCGATCCGCTCCGCGTCGTAGCCGGCGATCGAGCCCAGCACGTGGTCGGCGTCCTCGTTGCGGCGCGGCGCTCGGCGGTACGTCGGGGGCTCCGACCCCACCCGGACCGGCGACGCGACCTGACGCAGCGTCCCGTACCGCGGGTGCTCGGTCTCGACCACCAGCCCGCGGGCCGCGGTGTGCTCCTCGCGCAGCGCCTGCGGCACGTCGTTGACCGGCCCGCACGGGATCGAGGCGGGGTAGAGCACCGCGAGCCACTCGGCCACGGTGCGCTCGGCGAAGATCGCCTCGAGCTGGGCCAGCAGCTCGACCCGGTTCTCCTGGCGACCGGAGAAGTCGGCGTACGGCGACGGCTGCTCGGCCCACTCGGGGTGCCCGACGACCACGGCGAGTCGCGCCCAGAACTTCTCCTTCGCGCACCCCACCACGAGCCAGCCGTCGGAGGCCTCGAACGCCTGGAACGGGACCAGCGACGGGTGCGCGGAGTGCCGGGTGCGCTCGGGCTCGTAGCCGGCGTTGAGGTGCCAGGTCGCCGGATAGGTGAGCATCGAGACCGCGGTGTCGTACAGGCTCACGTCACAGTCGGTCCCGACACCGTCACGCCGGGCCGCGTGCAGCGCCGCGAGCATCGACAGCGCGGCGACGTACCCGCCGGAGAAGTCGACCAGCGAGAGCCCGGACTTCGTGGGCGGTCCGTCGGGCTCCCCGGTCAGGTCCATCCAGCCCGCCAGCCCCTGGAGGACGTAGTCGTAGCCCGGCTCGGTGCTGCGCGGCCCGGTCATCCCGAAGCCGGTCAGCGAGCAGCACACGATCGCGGGGTTGAGGTGCGCCAGGTCGGCGTAGGTGATCCGCATCTTGGCGGGCACGTCGCCGCGGAGGTTGGAGTAGACGACGTCGGAGACCCGCACCAGGTCCTCGAAGACCGATCGGCCGGCCTCGGTCGACAGGTCGAGGCTGAGGCTGCGCTTGTTGCGGTTGAAGGTCTCGAAGAACAGCGAGTCCTCGTCCTGCGCGTACGGCGGGACGTACCGCCCGACGTCGCCGCCGACCCGCGGGTCCTCGATCTTGATCACCTCGGCGCCGAGGTCGGCGAGGTGGACGCTCCCGAACGGGCCGGCGCCGTACTGCTCGACGGCGACGATGCGGACGTCCTCGAGGGGCTTCATGCGTGACCTCCGGTGAGCGTGGCGACGAGCGCGATGATCGAGTCCTGCGCCGCACGGGTCTGCGCGGCGTCGATCCCGTGGGTCGGCGGGCTGAGCTTGACCGAGTCGGCCAGGCCCTCGTACGCGGCCAGCCGCCCGGCGACCGCGTCCGGGTCGCCCGCCAGGGTCAGGCAGTCGACCATCGTGTCGTCGACGGCGTCGGCGAGGTGGTCGGCGCCGCGCCCGCCGCGGAACGCCTCGCGGACCTGCTCCTGCTGCGCGGCCAGCCCGTGGAAGGCGAAGAACTCGGCGTACGTCCGGACGCTGGCGTAGAACCCGACGGTGGCGGCCACGCGTCGTCGGGCCGTGGCCGCGTCGTCGTCGACGCTGCAGCAGGCGGACACCACGACGTCGAGCTCCGTGCGAGCACGCCCCGCCTGCTCGAGCCCGGTCTCGAGCTCGGGCAGGATCCGCTTCTCCAGGTACGCCGGTGAGCACAGCTCGTGGCTGATCCAGCCGTCGCCCACCCGACCCGCGAGCCGGGTCATCGCGGGGCCCATCGCGGCGAGGTAGACCGGGATCGCCGGGCGACGGACGGCGTACGGGCGCTGGTAGCCGCGGATGCGCATGGGCTCGTGCGCGCCGTCGAGCTCGATCGGCTCCCCGGTGGTGCATTCGGCGACGAACGTGCGGATCGCGCGGACGGTCTCGTCGAGGTGGGCGACCGGCTTGCCCCAGCGGGCGTGGTGCCAGTCCTCGTTCAGCCGCTGCACGCCCGAGCCGAGCCCGAGCACGAACCGGCCGTCGGCGAGCTCGTCGAGGTCCATCGCCTCGAGCGCCGTCACCATGGGGCTGCGGGTGAACGCCAGCGCGATGGCGGTGCCGACGCGTGCCGTCGTGGTCGCCGCCGCGACCGCGGCGGCGGTCACGGTCGCGCTGCGGTGCAGCTCGGGGACCCAGATCACCTTTGCCCCCGCCGCCTCCGCGCGCCGGGCGGCGTCAGCGACCTCCTCGAGCGTCTCGCCCCACGGCGCGTAGCCGATCCGCACCGTGCTCACGCACCCTCGGCCGACAGCGGATGCTTCGGGGTGGGGAAGGTGTCCTCGACCTGCTCGGCGCCGCGCCGGTAGACGTAGAAGGTCCGCTTGAAGGAGCAGACCTCGTCGCCGTCCTGGTTCAGCGTGCGGGTGCGGACGGTGACGATGCCCGCGTGCGGGCGGCTCGCCGACTCGCGCTTCTCGAGCACCATCGACTCGCTGAACAGCGTGTCGCCGGCGAAGACCGGGTGCGTCATCCGGATCTCGTCCCAGCCGAGGTTCGCGAACGCGTTCTGGGTGATGTCGGTGACGCTCTGGCCCACCGCGATCGCGACCGTCAGGGTCGAGACCACCAGCGGCTTGGAGAACTCCGACCTCGCGGCGTACTCGGTGTTGAAGTGCATCTGGTTCGTGTTCATCGTCAGCAGCGAGAACCACGTGTTGTCGGTCTCGGTGACCGTCCGGCCGAGCGGGTGGCGGTAGACGTCGCCGACCTCGAAGTCCTCGTAGAAGCGACCGGTCCAGCCCTGCTTGATGGTCATCGTGTCCGTCCGTTCGTGGGTCAGAATGCGGTCGATCCGGGCTTCACGACGCCGAGGACGGCGGCGAGCAGCACCAGGGCCCAGATGCTGTAGACGTAGGGTTCGCAGCTGCGCAGCGACGACCGGATGTCGTGCTCGACCTGCGGCGTCGAGCCGGTCGCCATGAGTCGGCCGAAGGCGGGTCCGAAGCCGCGCAGCCGCCACCTGATCAGGACGCCGGCGAGGATGCACAGCGCGTACGCGCCGAGCTTCGCGCCGAGCCACCTCGGGTTCGTGTCGACGCCGAACGGGTCGGTCGCGATCATCGTGTAGCCGGCGATCGCGAGCAGCACGGCCACCAGGCCGTACCGCACCGCGAGGTCGAGCCGCTGCACCGTCCGGCCGAACCGGGTCGCGCCGCGGGTGTAGTCGTAGACGGCCATCGCGAGCCACACCCCCGACGCGATCCACAGCAGCGTCAGCAGGACCGGGCCGACGAAGAACTCGTCGCCGAGCGGACCGGCCGCCATCAGGGTGACCCCGCTCGGCAGGAACAGCACGAGGCAGATCCGTGGGGCCAGGTCGACGCCGTGCATGATCTTCAGCGCGGTGGCGCGGGCCTGCGGGGCGAGGTCGTCCCGCAGGATGAACCGGCTGGAGTAGTAGACGCCGAGATCTCCGCCGAGCCAGTAGACGAACAGGAGGATGTGCAGCAGGATCGCGAGGCTGTAGGCGTTGACCCCGTGCACCGCCTCGACGGCCGCGAGCGTGGTGGTCACATCCCGTCCCCGTCCCAGCGGCCGCGCGAGCGGCTGCGCACCGGCAGCGACGAAAGGATCGGGGCGGGGATCGGGTCGCCGGCCTTCCACGGACGACCCGCGCCCCAGCTGTGCGCCTGGTCGTCGGTGCGCTCGTCCGCGTGCTCGGTGCTGCGGCCGAACCAGCCGAAGTCGAGATTGATGACTTCGCGCTCGTGGCTGTGCTCGTGCTCGTGCTCGTGCTCGTGGTCGTGGTCGTGGTCGTGGTCGTGGTCGTGGCTGTGCCCGTGGCCGTCGTGGCCGCCCTGGAGGTTGTAGGCGTCCATCGCCTTCGCGATCGCGACCGCGGCCGGGTCGGTCCCCGAGCCGTGGTGCGTCACCGGGGCGTCGAACCGGTCCTGGTCCTTCTGGAACTGCCAGGACGCCTGCAGCTGACGCATGTCCTCGTCGGTGCGCCACGGCTGCGCCATCGCGTGCGTGGAGTGGGCCCAGCGGAGCGCGGGGTGCGGGCTGTCGTCGAGACCCTCGGGGCCGTAGTTCACGCCCTCGCCGCCCCACATCACCCACTCGTTCTGGGTGTACCAGTTGGCGAGCTCGCCGTCGGAGCGCAGCAGCCAGGTCGCGCCGCCCTCCATCGTCGTGAAGTGCCCGTGCTTGACCCGCGCCGGGCGGAAGAAGTAGGTGCCGAGGTCGAGGGTGCCGAAGTTGTACTCCATGTGGCCCTCGGTCGTGTACGCCTCCTCGTAGCACGGGTGGTGCGCGAGGCGGTGGTCCGCCCAGCCCTCCTGCGCGTGCACGAGCCTGGTGTAGAAGCCGGTCGTCGGGTCGACGTGCAGGTACTTGATGAAGAGGCCGGGCATCGGCCCGGGGTTGGGCACGGCGTCCCACGGCATCGCCTCGGAGTCGATGACGATGACGTCCTCGCGCGCGTCGTCCCAGCGCTTCGCCGAGGCGACCGAGTCGATCGGGTCGAAGCCGGCGTCTCCGTACTCGCGGTAGTGCAGCAGGCGGGTCCCCTCGGCGATGCGGAGGTAGTCCGTCGGCACGCCCTTCGGGGCGTAGACGTACCCGCCCTTGCCGATCCTGCGTCCGCCGTAGTCGATCTCGCCGTCGAGCACGTAGTACTCGGTGTTCGCGTGGTGGATGCCCGGGCTGCGGCCCCAGTCGGTGTGGAAGTCGACGCGCAGCGAGGAGGAGCCGTCCTCCTCGTCGACCGACAGCCGTCGCTCGCTGGCCCGCCCCTCGCCGGTGGGCAGCTCAGCGGCGTGCCAGACGTAGTCGTCTTCCTGGATGAGCTCGACGTGGGGTCGCACGGTGCCTCCTGATGCTGAGCGGATACGAGAATATACGATATCTATTCAAGGCCTCCGTGACCAGGGTTCCCGGGGATCTCCCTTGCAAGATCCGGCGGGACTGCGAGGGTGGGCGCGAGGAGGTGGGCGATGGATCCCGTACGACCGGCACCGCTCGTGGTCGTCATGGGCGTCTCCGGGGTCGGGAAGTCGACGGTCGGGCAGGCTCTCGCCACGCGCCTCGGGGTCCCGTACGCCGACGGCGACGACTTCCACCCGCCGGAGAACGTCGCGGCGATGGCGGCCGGGCGGCCGCTGACGGATGCCGAGCGGGAGCCGTGGCTCGACACGGTCGGCGCATGGCTCGCCGACCACGTCGGCTCCGGAGCCGTGGTCAGCTGTTCCGCGCTGCGGCGCCGCTACCGCGACCGGCTGCGCGCCGCCGCGCCGGACTGCGTGTTCCTCTCGCTGCAGGCGTCCCGGGACGTGCTGCTCGAGCGCATGCGGACGCGCGAGCACTTCATGCCTCCGGCGCTGCTCGACTCCCAGCTGGCGACCCTCGAGCCGCTCGCGCCGGACGAGCCCGGTCTCACCGTCGACGCAGGGGGCGCGCCCAGCGAGGTCGTCGACACCTTCCTCCGCCGGTCCGAGGGCGGAGGTGGGCCCGCGAATTCGGTGTGATTCGCAACCAGCGTGGGGGTAGGTTTCCTCCCGTGCTCCTCACCCTTGCGCGGACCTACCTGCGCCCGTACGCGGGTGCGATCGCCGTCGTCGTCGCCTTCCAGGCCGTCCAGGCGCTGGCGAACCTCTACCTCCCGGGGCTGAACGCGGACATCATCGACAACGGGATCGTCACCGGCGACACCGGCTACATCCTGCGGATCGGCGCCGTCATGATCGCCGTCACGGCGCTCCAGGTGGTCGCCGCGATCGTGGCCGTCTACTACGGCGCCCGGACCGCGATGGCATTCGGGCGCGACCTGCGCAAGGCGACCTTCGACCGGGTCCAGACGTTCGCCGCCGAGGAGGTCGGGCGGTTCGGAGCGCCGACGCTGATCACGCGGACGACCAACGACGTCCAGCAGGTCCAGCTCGTCACCTTCATGTTCTTCGCGATGCTGATCGCGGCGCCGATCATGGGGATCGGCGGCATCATCATGGCGATGCGTCAGGACCTCGGGCTGTCGTGGCTGATCGCGGTCGCGGTCCCGGTCCTCGTGGCTGCGGTCGCGTTCATCATCAGCCGGATGCGACCGCACTTCCGGAAGATGCAGACCCGGATCGACGCGATCAACCGGGTGCTGCGCGAGCAGATCATGGGCATCCAGGTGATCCGGGCGTTCGTGAAGACCGACTACGAGCGTCGCCGGTTCGAGGTGGCCAACGACGACTACCGCCAGGTCGCGGTCCGTGCGGGGCAGTGGATGTCGCTGATGTTCCCGACCGTGATGCTCGTGATGAACGTCTCGAGCGTCGCGGTGATCTGGTTCGGCGGGCATCGCGTCGCCGACGGCACGCTCGAGGTCGGCACGCTCTCCGCGTACCTGACCTACCTGGTCCAGATCCTCATGGCCGTGATGATGGCGACGTTCCTGTTCGTGCTGCTCCCGCGCGCCGAGGTCTCCGCCGAGCGCATCCACGAGGTGCTCGCGACGGATCCGAGCGTGACCGACGCCGCCGACGCCGTCGACGTGCCCGTCACCACCGGGACCGTCGACCTGCGCGACGTCACCTTCTCCTACCCGGACGCGGAGGAGCCGGTGCTCCGAGGCGTCGACCTGGTCGCGCGACCGGGGGAGACCACCGCGATCATCGGGTCGACCGGCTCCGGCAAGTCGACCCTGCTGAACCTCGTGCCCCGCTTGTTCGACGTCACCGGGGGACAGGTGCTGCTCGACGGGGTCGACGTCCGTGAGCGGACCCTGACGACCGTGTGGTCGTCGATGGGTCTCGTCCCGCAGAAGGCCTTCCTGTTCGGCGGCACGGTCGCCTCGAACCTCCGCATGGGCGACCCCGACGCGTCCGACGAGGCGCTGTGGGAAGCGCTCGAGATCGCCCAGGCCCGCGACTTCGTCGAGGCGATGCCGCAGGGGCTCGACGCCTCTGTCTCGCAGGGCGGCGCGAACCTCTCCGGCGGACAGCGCCAGCGGCTCGCGATCGCCCGCGCGATCGTGGCCCGACCGCGGATCCTCCTCTTCGACGACTCGTTCTCGGCGCTCGACTTCGCCACCGATGCGGCGCTGCGGCGGGCGTTGCGGGCCGCGACGGCCGACGCCGCCGTGATCGTCGTCGCCCAGCGGGTCAGCACGATCCGCGACGCCGACCGGATCGTCGTGCTCGACGAAGGCCGGGCGGTCGGGACCGGCCGGCACCACGAGCTGATGGAGTCGTGCGAGACCTACCGCGAGATCGTCCTGTCCCAGCTGAGCGAGGAGGAGGCGGCATGAGCGGCCGAGGGCCGGGCCCCCTGGGCCACGGCGGCCAGGCGGGGCCCCCGCGCCGCGCCGAGGACTTCCGAGGCTCGGCGAAGCGGCTGTTCGCCACCCTGCTCGTGGACCGGGCGTCGGTGATCGGCGTCATGGTGCTCGGCACCATCGGGGTCGGCCTCAGCGTCGTCGGTCCCAAGGTGCTCGGGCACGCCACCGACATCGTGTTCTCCGGGTTCGTCGCGTCGCAGCTGCCCGAAGGCGTGACCAAGGAGCAGGCCGTCGATCAGCTGCGCGCCTCCGGCGACGGGCAGGTGGCCGACATGGTCGGGGCGATGGACATCACCCCGGGCCAGGGGATCGACTTCGACGCGCTCGGGCAGGTGCTGCTCGGCGTGATCGCGATCTACCTGCTCGCCTCGATCTTCATGTTCGTCCAGGGCGTCCTGACCACCCGGCTCGTCCAGCGCACGGTCGCAGGCCTGCGCAGCGAGGTCGAGGACAAGATCGCCCGACTGCCGCTGGCGTCGTTCGACACCCGCTCGCGCGGCGAGATCCTCTCGCGCGTCACCAACGACCTCGACAACGTCGCACAGTCGCTCCAGCAGACGATGAGCCAGCTGGTCACCTCGCTGCTCACGATCGTCGGTGTGCTCGTGATGATGCTGACGATCTCACCGATGCTGACGCTGGTCGCGATCGTCACCGTCCCGGTCGCCGGGTTCGTCGCGGCGGCGATCGCCAAGCGGTCGCAACCGCAGTTCGTCGAGCAGTGGAAGTCGACCGGCGTCCTCAACGGGCACATCGAGGAGAACTTCACCGGCCACGAGGTGGTCAAGGTCTTCGGCCGGCAGGAGCAGGCCAAGGTCACCTTCGACGAGGCGAACGACCGCGTCTTCGGCGCGAGCTTCCGGGCGCAGTTCGTCTCCGGGATCATCCAGCCGGTGATGATGTTCGTCTCCAACCTGAACTACGTGGTGATCGCGGTGATCGGCGCGCTGCGGGTCGCCTCGGGCGCGATCTCGGTCGGCGACGTGCAGGCCTTCGTCCAGTACTCGCGCCAGTTCACCCAGCCGCTCACCCAGGTCGCGTCGATGATCAACCTGCTCCAGTCCGGGGTCGCCTCCGCCGAGCGCGTCTTCGACCTGCTCGACGAGGAGAACGAGGTCCCCGACCTGTCCGAGGCCCTGGCACCGACGCTCGTGCAGGGACGGGTCGCGTTCGAGGACGTCTCCTTCTCGTACAAGCCCGACGAGCCGCTGATCGAGCACCTCGACCTGGTCGCCGAGCCCGGCCAGACGATCGCGATCGTCGGACCGACCGGGGCCGGCAAGACGACCCTGACGAACCTCGCGCTGCGCTTCTACGACGTCGACGCGGGCCGGATCACCCTCGACGGGGTCGACGTCCGCGCGATGGACCGCGACGTGCTGCGTGCGAACTTCGGCGTGGTGCTCCAGGACGCCTGGCTGTTCGGCGGGACAATCCGGGACAACATCGCGTACGGGCGCGAGGGGGCGTCCGAGGACGAGATCGTCGCCGCGGCCACCACCGCGTACGTCGACCACTTCGTCCGCACCCTCCCCGACGGCTACGACACCGTGGTCGACGACGAGGGCAGCAACCTGAGCGCCGGGCAGCGCCAGCTGCTCACGATCGCCCGGGCGTTCCTCGCGAACCCGTCGATCCTCGTGCTCGACGAGGCCACCAGCTCCGTCGACACGCGCACCGAGGCGCTGGTCCAGCAGGCGATGGAGGAGCTGCGGCGCGGCCGCACCAGCTTCGTGATCGCCCACCGGCTCTCGACGATCCGCGACGCGAGCCGGATCGTCGTGATGGAGCACGGGCACATCGTCGAGCAGGGCACGCACGACGAGCTGATCGAGGCCGGCGGGGCGTACGCCCGGCTGTACGCCGCGCAGTTCGCCGGCGCGACGATCTGAGGCCGGGTCGAGCTGGGGGTCAGACCCCGCCGGGGTCGCCGAAGATGCTCATCGCGCTCATCCGGATCTTGTCGCTCCCGAAGTTCACGAGGACGTACTTCCCGGCCTCGAGCTCGGGCCCGACCTCGATCCCCAGGTCCGCGATCCGGCCGCGGCCGTCGAACTCGACGTAGAACGCGCTGTCGAACGACCCGACGTAGGGGAGCACCGCCTTCGTGCCGACGAAGACGGTCGTCGTCGACTCGGTCCCGTAGAGCTGCTCGACCCGCGCGAACGCCTCCAGGAACCGGACCCCGCCAGCCACCTCCATGGAGGCCTTCTCGCAGCTCGACTTGACCTTGGCGACCTTGAGGTCGACCTCGAAGGCGAACTTCGACTCCAGCGAGCCGGCCTCGCAGAACGCGTCAGGATCGTCCGTCTCGGCCCCTGGTTCCTCCTCGAGGTCGGGCGGCGGCGGCGGCGCGTCGAAGCAGCTCTGCATCGAGTGGTGGCCGCCGAGGGTATCGATGGCAGTCAGCAGGTTGATCATCAGCCAGACGTCGTTGGCCTGGATCGTGAGGCCGGCGGCCTGGCGGGCGGTCGGGTCGGACAGTGCGGCACGGGCCGCGGTGGCGACCCGCCAGCGCTCCTCGTGGTACGCCACCGTCGCGTCGACGGCGGCGTAGAAGCGCGTCGACCACGCCTGGTAGAAGCCGGTGGCGAGGATCGAGCACACCTGGGGAGGGTCGACCGCGCTGTAGCGGCAGACCGTGAGCTCCTGGAACTGCCCGTGGCAGCTGTTGAGGCGCAGGATCCGGTCGTTCGCCTCCCACCAGTCGTCGTAGGCGTCCCGGACGGTTGCCTCGGTCACGTGGGCAGCAGACGCTCGATGGATCAGGTCCCGGGTGACGCGCGCCTCGGCCGGGTCGGCCGACGCGAGCCGCGCGTAGACCTGACCTCTCAGCGTGCTTGCTTGCTGATTGAGGGCGGTCCACTCGGCCTGGAGGCGCTGCAGGTGGGTGCGGTAGTAGCTCTCGTACCCGCTCATCGAGGCGAGCTCCGACGCCGTGTCCGGCAGGGTCGGGAGCACCAGGCCGGGCGGCTCGCCGACCATCGACGTGTCGAGCAGGCGTGTCGTGTCGAGGAACGACAGCGGGTAGTCGAACTCACCCGGCTCGACGTCGTCCGGTCCTTCGTCGATGCGCAGGGCGCGCTTGGCGTGCGGCAGCGACGCCTCGCGATCCCGCTGGCACTGGTGGATCCGGGCGAGCTGCTGGTGGACGTGCGGGCTGTCGGGGGCGACGAGCAGCGCCTGTCGCACGGTCGCTTCGGCGTCGTTCCAGCGTTGCATCAGCCCGTAGGCGTGGCCGAGGTTGACCAGGCGGACCGCCTCGGAGTCGACGCCGACCGACGGTGCGGGACCGAGCGTCCCGGCGTGCCGCAGGAACGCGATCGCCCACTCCGGGCGGTTGAGCATGTTCGCGGCCACGGCGGCGTTCGACAGCGCGATCGGGTCGCTCGGATCGAGCGCGTGCCCGCGCAGCGACGCCGCCAGCGCAGCACCCGGGCGCTTGTCGGCGAGCGCGGCCAGCACGACCTCGTCGATCAGCTCGGGCTCGGTGAGCGCGGGCTCGTCGGCCCAGGCCTCGGCGTGCTCGGAGACGATCGCGTCGTCGACCCAGGCCTGGGCGGTGTCGATCGCCTGGGCGAAGGACGGGATGCTCGCGGTGCTGCCGGGGATGGTGCATCCGTACGGGCTCACGGCCTCGGGCTCCGTGGGAGCGCCGCGGAGCTCGCGGGCCATGTGCAGCCCGTCGCCGAACCGTCCGCCGCCGGCGGGCTCGGCGACCACCTGCACGGCAGCGGGCACCGTGACGCCGGCGATCGTGGCGTCGAGGGTCAGGGTCGTCGGCGTGGAGGGTGCGCGCCACCGCAGCCGGTAGGCGCGGGTCGACCCAGCCTCCACCGTCGGGACCGGCGCGCTCGCGATCCCGGAGTCCGGATCGGTGTCCAGGTCGTGCGGAGGCGTCACCTCGCTGCCCGAGGTCGGCACCTGCACGGTGAGCGTGCCGGAGGTCGGGGAGCCTTCCCGGCCCACCGCGAACACGACCTCGAAGACGGACCCGGTGACCACCCTCGGTGGGGCCTCGACGGTCAGCGGAGCGCCGGTCGCCTTGGTCTGGCGGGTGAGGGCTGCACTGGTGCCACCCGCGCGCGTCGACGTGGCCGCCAGGCCGATCCGGTACGCGTGGGTGCCTGCGCCGGGCGGGGTCCACCCGATGCTCGCCTTCCCGGTGGACCCGGTGGTGACGACGGGCGAGACCCGCGACCACCGGGTCCCGGAGCGGCGCTCGAGCCAGACCCGGCGGCCCGCGGTACGCGGAGAGACCGTGGCGGCCACGGTGATCCTGCGCCCGACCGTCCACGGGCCGGCGGGGACGGTGGCCGCCACCGTGCTGCGGGCCCTCACGACGGTGACCGACGTGGTGGCGCGGCGACGGGGCTGGCCGCGGTACGCGACAGCGGTCGCCCGCAGCCGGGTCGCCCCCACCGAGCGCAGTGTCGTGCGCAGCGTCGCGAGTCCACGGCTGTTCGTGCGGGCGCGGCCGACGCGGACCCAGCGCTCTCCGACCCGCCGGTCGACCAGCACACGCCGTCCGCGGACCCGTGGTGTCACGGTCGAGCGGAGCGTGAACGCGACGCCGACGGTCGGCGTACGGTCGCTCGCCCGGATGCTCAGGGACCCGCGGGTGCGTGCGGCCGACCAGGCCTCGGCGCCGCCGGTGGTCGGCCCTGCACCGGCGACGGCGTCCGCCGGGCCCGGCCGCGCAGGTGCTGCTGTGGCGGCCGAGCCCAGCAGCAGCGCCGCAGCCAGCGCGAGGACGAGAGCCGAGGTCGTAGCCGCGCGTGAGCGCCGGTGCGTGCGCGTCATGGAACCGTGCCACCTCCGTGTCGGCGAGCACGAACGCTCGCCGCACCAGCGTGGCGTGAGGCGACGGCGGTGTCGTCGTTCGCGAGGACGACCGGTGTCATCCGCGAGGACGACGCCGGCCGGTCCGCGCCAGCCGTCGGGCGCGGCTCAGCGCGCGGCGCTGGACACGTCAGGAGGGACGTGCGCGCCGTCCCCCTGGGTCACGAGAGCCTCGCGGATCGCCGCGGCGTCGGCGTCGAGACGAGCGGGGTCCGGATCCTGCTCCACGCGCTCGAAGCTGAAGTCGCCGAGGTCGTGGACCGGCCACACGTGCACGTGCAGGTGCGGGACCTCGAACCCCGCCACCATGAGCCCGATCCGCGGCGGGGCGAAGGCCGCCTGCTGCGCGGAGCCGATCCGCTTCGCCACCTGCGTCAGGTGCGCGAGCAGGTCGTCGTCGGCGTCGAGCCAGTGGTCCACCTCCTGGCGGGGGACCACCAGTGCGTGCCCCGGTCGGATCGGGCCGATCGTGAGGAACGCGACCGCCCGGTCATCGGCCCAGAGGAAGCGTCCGGGGATCTCGCCGTCGATGATCTTGGTGAAGAGCGTGCTCATGCGGCTCAGTCTGCCGTACGTCGGACGGGCCGGAGTTGGAGCCGCCTCGGACCGTCTGGCAGAATGGATGGTCGATTCCGTCTCGCGCGTGAACCCTCTCATTCGCGCGCGTCCGGATCCATCGGTCAGGTGCTCGCGAAACCCCACTCCGTGCGCTGGACCACCCACTCACGTTTTCTGAGGAGACACCACACCCGTGGCAGTCAAGATTCGCCTGAAGCGGATGGGCAAGATCCGCACCCCGTTCTACCGTGTCGTCGTCGCCGACTCGCGCACCAAGCGCGACGGTCGCGTGATCGAGGAGATCGGGACGTACAACCCCAAGACCGACCCGTCGACGGTCAACATCAACTCCGAGCGCGCCCAGTACTGGCTCGGAGTCGGTGCGCAGCCGAGCGAGGCCGTCACCGCGCTGCTCAAGCTCACCGGCGACCTCCAGGCCGCTCGTGGCGAGAAGGCCGAGTCGACGCTGAAGACGCCGGCCGCCAAGCGCGACAAGGCCGAGGTCTTCAACGAGGCCCTCAAGGCCGTCCACGCCGAGCCGGTCGCCGAGGCCGTGACCTCGTCGAAGAAGGCCGACAAGGCCGAGGCGAAGGCCGACAAGGCCGAGGCCAAGGCGGACAAGGCCGACGAGGCCGAGACCGAGGCCGCGGAGGCCTGAGCGCCGTGATGGTGGCCGAAGTCATCGAGCACCTCGTCGGCGGCATCGTCGACCACCCCGACGACGTCGACGTCCGGGCCAAGCAGCTGCGGCGCGGGCTGCTGTACGAGGTCCGCGTCAACCCCGAGGACCTCGGCAAGGTGATCGGTCGCGGCGGCCGCACGGCCACCGCGATCCGCACCGTCGCCGGGGCCGTCGCCGGGAAGGGCGGCGCGCGGATCGACTTCGTCGACGTCGACCGCCGGCGCTGACGTGGAGGTCGTCGTCGGCCGGATCGGCCGCGCGCACGGCATCCGCGGCGAGGTCAGCATCGACCTGACGACCGACGAGCCCGAGCGGCGCTTCGCCCCGGGCTCGTCGGTCGTTCTGCGTCCGCGCGAGGGCGCACCGCGCGAGCTCGTCGTCGGTGCGTCGCGCGCCCACGCCGGGCGCCTGCTCGTCACCTTCGAGGGGATCACCGACCGCACGGCGGCGGAGCTGCTGCGCGGTGGCCGGGTGGTCGCCGAGGTCGACGCGAGCGAGCGCCCCGACGACCCCGAGGAGTTCTACGACCACCAGCTGGTCGGGCTCACGGTCGTCTCCGGCGGTCGCGAGCGCGGCACCGTCCGGCAGGTGCTGCACCTCCCGGCCCAGGACATGCTGGCCGTCACGACGTCGGAGGAGACCGAGGTGCTCGTCCCGTTCGTGGCCGCTCTCGTCGAGGTCGACCTCGACGCCGGCACGGCCGAGGTGGCCGAGGTCCCCGGTCTGCTGGACCCCGATGCCGCTCAGAGCGCCGGGCCGGAGTCCTGATGCGGATCGACGTCGTCACCATCTTTCCCGACTATCTCGCACCGCTCGGGCTCTCGCTGCCGGGCAAGGCGCAGGAGCGCGGCCTGGTCGACCTCCGCACGCACGACCTGCGCGAGCACACCCACGACCGCCACCGCACGGTCGACGACACACCCTCCGGCGGTGGAGCGGGGATGGTGATGCGGCCGGAGCCGTGGGGCGAGGCGCTGGACGCGATCCTCGCGTCGCCGCCCGAGCCCGCCGTACGCCCGCGTCTGATCGTGCCGACCCCGTCGGGGCACCCGTTCCGCCAGGCCGACGCGCACCGGCTCGCCGCCGAGCCGTGGCTGGTGATGGCCTGCGGCCGGTACGAGGGGATCGACCAGCGCGTCGTCGACTGGGCCGCCGAGCGCATGCCCGTCGAGGAGATCTCGCTCGGCGACTTCGTCCTGAACGGCGGTGAGGTCGCAGCGCTCGCCGTGATCGAGGCCGTGATCCGTCTGCTCCCGGGCTTCATGGGCAATCCGGAGTCGCTCGCCGAGGAGTCCCACGGCGGCGACGGCCTGCTCGAGTACCCCGTCTACACCAAGCCGGCGTCGTGGCGTGGGCACGACGTGCCGGACGTCCTGCTGTCGGGCGACCACGGCAGGATCGCTGCCTGGCGCCGCGAGCAGGCGGAGCGTCGCACCGCCGAGCGCCGCCCGGACCTGCTCGCCGACGAACCGGGCTCCGGCGACTGACCTCGCCGCACCGCGCTGACGACGCATTCCTGCATCACGCTTGCCGCGTCCACGCCTGCATGGCCTACCCTGTGCGGACCGAGGGGCCGGTTCCGGGGTCGGCTCGGGGCCGACGGGGGTGGCTCCGAGTCGATCCCGGCCCCGGCGCGCGTGCCCCGTCGCGACCCCTCGATTTCGTTGCGTTCCCAGGCATGTGGCAGACTGGGAGGTCGGTGCCGGACTCAGCTGCCACAGGGGTGATGGAGTCCTCGTTCGCCCGTGTCCCGGGCCAGGCGCCGCACACCGAGACCAGACGTACGAGTCCGTGGGTGACCTGTGGCACCGACGAGGAAGAAGTCGAGATGACCAACGTTGTCGATGCCGTCGCCAGCCAGTCCCTGCGTGACGACGTCCCCGAGTTCCGCGCCGGAGACACCCTGAAGGTGCACGTGCGCGTGGTCGAGGGCAACCGCTCCCGCGTCCAGGTGTTCCAGGGCGTCTGCCTGCGCCTGCAGGGCTCGGGCGTCGGGCGGACCTTCACCGTCCGCAAGGTGAGCTTCGGGGTCGGTGTCGAGCGCACGTTCCCGCTGCACACCCCGGTCGTCGAGCAGATCGAGGTCGTGACCCGCGGTGACGTGCGGCGCGCCAAGCTCTACTACCTGCGCAACCTCCGCGGCAAGGCCGCGAAGATCAAGGAGAAGCGCGAGGTCTGAGCGCCTCGTCTGGAGGAACGCTCATGGAGACCGACGGCGCTGCCGGCGCCGAGGATCGACCAGGTACGCACCGGGCAGGCCGTGACGGCCGCCCGGTGCGTACGTCTGTGCGCTGGCCCTGGCCGTGGTGGGGCTCGCGGCCGACCCCGCTGTGGGTCGAGGCGGGAGTCCTCGTGCTGGTGGCCGTGCTCCTGTCCGTCGCGGTGAAGGCGCTGTTCCTCCAGACCTTCTACGTCCCGTCCGAGTCGATGGAGCCGACCCTGACCGGTCACGACGACGGGATCCAGGACCGGATCGTCGTCCAGAAGGTCTCGTACTGGGGACGCGACCCGCACCGCGGCGAGGTCGTGGTGTTCCGTGATCCCGGCGGCTGGCTGCGCACCGAGGAGGCTGCCCGCCCCAACACCGCGCAGCGCCTCCTCGCCACCGCTGGCCTCTATCCGTCCGGCGGCCACCTGGTGAAGCGCGTGATCGGGGTCGGCGGCGACCGCGTCCAGTGCTGCGACACCCAGGGCCGGATCGAGATCAACGGGCTGCCGATCGAGGAGGACTACGTCCTGGATCCCGAGGCGACCGCACGCTCCCCGTTCGACGTCACGGTGCCCGAGGGCTATCTGTGGGTGATGGGGGACAACCGCGCGAACTCGGCGGACTCGCGCGCCCACGCCTCCGAGCCGGGCGACGGTTTCGTCCCGGTCGACATGGTGGTGGGCAAGGTGGCGTTCGTGGTGTGGCCCTGGGACGACCGCGCGGTGCTGGAGGATCCCGAGGTCTTCGACAGCCTGGACTAGGGTGCTCGACCGCCTCCGGGCGCAGGCGTGGGCAGGTTAGGCTGGCGGGGTGCACGCCAACGACACCTCGGCAGAGACCCGTCACGAGCCGTCGTCCGGCGGCCGTCGGGGACGCAAACCGCTGCCGTTGTGGCAGGAGACGATCCTGCTCGCCGTGCTCGCGCTGGTCCTTGCGATCGTCGTCAAGACGTTCTTCGTCCAGGCGTTCTACATCCCGTCGGGCTCGATGGAGCAGACGCTGCAGGTCAACGACAGGATCCTGGTCCAGAAGGTCTCGTACTGGACGGGCGAGCCGCAGCGTGGCGACGTCGTCGTGTTCGACGACCCGGGGGGCTGGCTCGGCCCGGGGGCCGAGGAGCCGCTGGGCCCCGTGCAGAGGGTGCTGTCCGTCTTCGGCCTGTACCCGACCGGCGGGCACCTGGTGAAGCGGGTGATCGGCGTCGGCGGCGACCGCGTGCGATGCTGCAACACCGACGGGCAGCTGGTGATCAACGGCGTCGCGATCGACGAGCCCTACGTCGCGAACCCCGCGGCGACCGCAGCCCAGCCGTTCGACATCCGCGTGCCCGAGGGCCGGGTCTGGCTGATGGGCGACAACCGCAACAACTCCCAGGACTCGCGTGCGCACATGGGGGAGCCAGGGGGCGGCTTCGTGCCGGTCGACGACGTGCTGGGCAAGGCGTGGGTGATCGTCTGGCCGTGGGACCGGACCGGCTCCGCGGGCTCCGACTCCGAGCCGTTCGCCGACGTCGGCACGCCCGAGTGAGGCCGCGGTGAGCCCGGCTGCCGCACCGTCCCTGCGGATCGAGCGCAGTCTGCTGCGCGGCGGCGTCAGCGCGCTCGCCTGCACCGACGAGGTAGGGCGGGGAGCGCTCTGCGGTCCGGTCACGGTCGGAGCGGTGCTGGTGACCGAGACGACGCGGACCGCGCCGCAAGGGGTGCGCGACAGCAAGCTGCTGACCGCCCAGGCGCGCGAGGCGCTGGTCCCGCGGATCCAGCGGTGGGCCCCCTCGTGGGGCGTGGGTCACGCCGGTCCCGACGAGATCGACCGCTACGGCATCATCGCCGCGCTCCGCCTCGCCGGTCACCGTGCGCTGGCGCGGCTCAGCGTCGAGCCCGACACCGTCCTGCTCGACGGCAACCACGACTACCTGACGGTGCCCGAGCAGGCGGCGCTGTTCGGGCCGCCGGCCGAGGTCGACCGGGTCCCCCCGGTCGTGACGATGATCAAGGCGGACCTGCGGTGCTCGGCCGTGGCCGCGGCGAGCATCCTCGCGAAGCAGGCCCGTGACACCATCATGCTCGAGCTGGCCTCCGAGCACCCGGAGTACGGCTGGGCGGAGAACAAGGGCTACGCCGCCCCGGAGCACCTCGCGGCCCTGCGGGCGTCCGGGCCGACGGTGCACCACCGTCGGTCGTGGCGGCTGCCGGGGTGCGGTGAGGAGGACGGGACCGGAGGGGGCCCGGATGCCGCCTGGGAGCCCGTGTCGTCGGAGGAGGCGGCCGGCCAGAGCCGGGTCGTGCTCGATCCCGGGCTCGGCACGGCCGCGTACGACCCGTCGACGGAGCCGGGCGAGGACCTGGTCGACGACCGCTGCTGAGGGCCCGCCCGGGGAGTACGATCGCCACACCCGGGCCGAGAACGACGAGGGAGGGCGATGAGCGCGGAGGACCTCGAGCGCTACGAGGCGGAGATGGAGCTCGCGCTGTACCGCGAGTACCGCGACGTCGTCGGCATCTTCACCTACGTCGTCGAGACCGACCGGCGCTTCTATCTGTGCAACTCCGTCGACGTGAAGGTCCGCTCCGAGTCCGGCGACGCCTACTTCGAGGTCACGATGACCGACGCGTGGGTCTGGGACGTCTACCGGCCCGCCCGCTTCGCGAAGAACGTCAAGGTGCTGACGTTCAAGGACGTCAACGTCGAGGAGCTGGCGACCAGCGACTTCGAGCCGCCCAAGGCCTGACGTCCGTTCGGCCTCCCCAGCCCACCGTCCTCCCCAGCCGGCAGCCGTGCACGGGGCCGGTCGGCTCCTCGCACCACGGTGGGCGTGGAGGTGGTGCGGATGGGTTCGACGTACGAGCAGCGGCGCGCACTGGGGACGTACGGCGAGGACCTCGCCGTGGCGTACCTGCGGGGTCAGGGGATGGAGATCCTGCTACGCAACTGGCGGGTCCGCGAGGGAGAGGTCGACGTGGTCGCCCGGGACGGGGCGACGCTCGTGGTCTGCGAGGTCAAGACCCGGCGCGGCGAGGCGTACGGGTCGGCTCTCGAGGCGGTCACCGACAACAAGGCCGCACGGCTGCGCCGGCTTCTCGGGCGCCTGCTCGACGAGACCGGCTGGCACCCCGGTGAGGTCCGGATCGACGTGGTCGCGGTCCAGGTGCCGCGCCGCGGGGCGCCGACGCTGACCCACCTCGAGGGGGTCGGCTGATGGGCGTCGGGAGGACGCGGTCGGTGGCCCTGTCCGGGATGCAGGGCCGGATGGTCGAGATCGAGGTCGACGTCAGCGCGGGTCTGCCGCGCACCGTCCTCGTCGGCCTGCCCGACACGTCGCTGGCCGAGTCCCGTGACCGCTGCCGGGCGGCGGTCGCGAACAGCCGGCTGCCCTGGCCCGACCGCAAGGTCACCATCAACCTCTCGCCGGCCGACCTGCCGAAGTCGGGCGCGTCGTTCGACCTGGGGATCGCGCTGGCCGTGCTGGCGAGCCAGGCGTACGTGCCCCAGGACCGGCTCGCGCGCGCCGCGGTGCTGGGCGAGCTCGCCCTCGACGGGCGGCTGCGCGCCGTGGCCGGGGTGCTCCCGGCGACGGTCGCCGCGGTCGCCGCGGGCTGCGAGGCCGTGCTCGTCCCCGAGGCGAACGCCGCCGAGGCAGCCCTCGTCCCGGGTGCCAGGGTGGTCGGCGTCCGGTCGTTGTGCCATGCCGCTGCACTGCTGCGGGGCGAGCCGGAGCCTTCCGAGCCGCCCGTCGTCGAGATGTCCGCGATCGCCGTCCCGTTCGGCGACGCCGACCGGTTGGAAGCCCTGGACCTCGCCGACGTCGTCGGGCAGGACCCCGGTCGGGCCGCACTGGTGGTCGCCGCCGCCGGGGGCCACCACCTGATGCTGACCGGCCCGCCCGGCGTCGGCAAGACGATGCTCGCCCACCGGCTGCCCGGGCTGCTGCCCGACCTGGACCACCAGCAGGCGATGGAGACAGCGGCCGTCCACTCGGTCGCGGGCCTCGTGTCGGCCGACGCGCCGCTGCTTCGGCGGCCGCCGTTCGTCGACCCGCACCACACCGCGTCCGCGGTCGCGCTCGTCGGCGGGGGCAGCCGCGGCATCCGACCGGGTGCGATGAGCCTGGCACATCACGGCGTCCTCTTCATGGACGAGGCGCCGGAGTTCCGGCGCGACGTGCTCGACGCGCTGCGTCAGCCGCTGGAGAGCGGGCGCGTGACGATCTCGCGTGCGGCCCAGACCGCGACCTTCCCGGCGCAGTTCCAGCTCGTGCTCGCCGCCAACCCCTGCGGCTGCGGGGAACGAGCCGAGGTCGGCGAGGCGTGCTCGTGCCTCCCCGTGGCGCGCCGTCGCTACGGGGAGCGGATCTCGGCCCCGGTGCGCGACCGGATCGACCTGCGGTTGACCCTCCGGTCGCCCTCGGCCCAGCACCGGCCGGGCGGCGGGGTCACGCAACGGGGCACGACCGAGCGGGCTCAGGCGTTGGTCGCTGAGGCCCGGGCCCGCCAGCACCGACGCTGGGGCGAGCACGGACAGCGTGCGAACGCCGGGGTCCCCGGAGCCGTCCTTCGCGAGCACGGGCTGGTCCCCGACGCGGAGGAGGCCCTGACGTCGCGGGTCCGGAGGGGCCGGGCGAATGCGCGCAGCGTCGATCGCGTGGTGCGGGTGGCCTGGACCGTCGCGGACCTGCTCGGCCACGACCGGCCCTGCGACGACGACGTCGAGGCCGCGTGGCGGCTCCGCGACGATGCCGGGCTGACGGAGACGTTCCTCGCGGAGGTGCTGCGGTGAGCGGCGCCGACCGGTCGGCTCGCCGCGACCGGATGGCGCTCTCGCTGGTCGTGGAGGCCGGAGATCCCCGACTGGCGGCAGCCTTGGTCGACCGGGAGCCGGGCGCGGTGCTCGAGGCCGTCCGCGCCGGCGACCCAGGCATCCCGGAGCCGTGGCGAGCACGAGCGCGCTCGTTGGAGGCGCGGGTCGCGAGCACGCTGGCGCGTGCGCGTGACGCGCGCCTGCGCTGGGTGTGCCCGGGCGACGCCGACTGGCCGGCGCCGCTCGACGACCTCGATCACGTCGGAGTCCACGCGGGCGTGGCGGGACGCCCGCTCGGGCTGTGGATGCGCGGTCGCCGCGACCTGGCCGCGGACGGCGGGGTCGCCGTGGTCGGGTCCCGCGACGCCACCGCCTACGGCTGCGACGTGGCCGCCGATCTCGCGGCCGACCTCGCCGAGTCGGGTCGGTGCGTCCTCAGCGGAGCGGCGCTCGGGATCGACGGTGCGGCACACCGCGGTGCGCTCGCGGTCGGCGGACCGACCCTGGCCGTGCTCGCGTGCGGCGCCGACGTCGACTACCCCCGTGCGCACGCCGGTCTGCTCACCCGCCTCTCGGAGGTCGGGGCGGTCGTGAGCGAGCAGCCGCCGGGCTCGGCCCCGACCCGGGCACGGTTCCTGACACGCAACCGGCTGATCGCCGCGCTCGGAGCCGGGACGGTCGTCGTGGAGGCCGCCGTCCGCAGCGGCGCCCTCAACACCCTGGGCTGGGCCGCGGAGCTCGGCCGTCTCGTGCACGCGGTGCCCGGGCCCGTGACCAACCGCTCGTCGAGCGGGGTCCACCAGGCGATCCGCGACGGCCGGGCGGTGCTGGCCGCGAGCGCGGCCGACGTCCTGGAGGACCACGGCGGCCTGCTCGCGGACGGGCTGGCGCGGACGCCCGGCAGCCGCGCGGCGTCGACCTGGTGGGATGCGCTGGCGCCGCGCGCCCGGCAGGTCCTGGAGGAGGTGCCGGCTGCGGGCGGGATCAGCGGCCCCCGGCTGGCCGACGAGATCGGGCGTCGCCCCGACGACGTCGAGGCGACGCTCCGGTCCCTCGCCGCCGCGGGCCTGGTCGCGCGCACCGAGCGCGGGTGGCGGCTGGTCCGGCGCGCCGACTTGGAGCCGGCGGACGGTCGCCCGACACTCAGGGAGTGAGCGGAGACCACCCGGTCGCGTGGGCCGATGCGCTCGAGGCCTACGAACGACACCTCGCGGCCGAGCGCGGGCTGAGCGACCACACCGTCCGTGCCTACCGCGGTGATCTCGACCAGCTGGCCGCGCACGCCGTCGCCCGCCGGGTCACCGACCCGGGGGCGCTCGGGCTCGCGGATCTGCGCAGCTTCCTCGCCGCCCAGCAGGTCCGCGGGCGGTCCCGCAGCACGCTGGCGCGGCGCGCGGCCGCCGTACGACGGTTCACCGCCTGGATGGTGCGCACCGGCCGCGCGGACGCGGATCCCGGCGCGCACCTCGCGAGCCCACGCCGCCATCGGGAGCTCCCGGGCGTCCTCAAGGACGGTGACGTGCGTGCCCTGCTCGACGCGGCCGCCCGGCGCTGCGAGGACGAGGAGACCGGTGGCGACCCGGCTGCTCGCGC
The DNA here is from genome assembly GCF_002797495.1 of Mumia flava. Lineage (NCBI taxonomy): Bacteria > Bacillati > Actinomycetota > Actinomycetes > Propionibacteriales > Nocardioidaceae > Mumia > Mumia flava. The sequence goes on along the minus strand of NZ_PGEZ01000001.1, from coordinate 548,396 downwards.
GGTCGCGGTGCGCGACCTGGCGATCCTCGAGCTGCTGTACGCCACCGGGATCCGCGTCGCGGAGCTGTGCTCGCTGGACGTCGACGACCTCGACCGGCAGCGGGGGGTCGTCCGGGTGCTCGGCAAGGGCGCCAAGGAGCGGTCGGTGCCGTTCGGCGCTCCGGCTGCGCACGCGCTGGACCGGTGGCTCGCGTGCCGTCCCGACCTGGCCGTCCACGGCGGGCCCGCGGTGTTCGTGGGCCGCCGCGGTGGCCGGATCGACCCGCGGACCGTCCGCCGGACCGTGCACGCCCGGCTCGAAGACGTCGACGGTGCGCCCGACCTGGGGCCCCACGGTCTGCGTCACACCGCCGCGACGCACCTGCTCGAGGGCGGGGCGGACCTGCGCTCGGTCCAGGAGCTGCTCGGGCACGCGTCCCTGGCGACCACGCAGGTCTACACCCACGTGAGCTCCGAGCGCCTCCGGGCTGCCTATCGCCTGGCTCACCCACGGGCCTGAGCCGGGTCGGCACGCGTTCTGGCGCGGACGGCTCAGGGAGCGGTCAGCAACGGCTCGGGATCGACCGGCTGCCCGCCGAGGAGCACGCTGAGGTGCAGGTGGCACCCCGTCGACAGTCCGGTCGAGCCGACCGCACCGACCGTCTGCCCCTGCGCGACGGGCTCGCCGGCCCCCACGGCGAAGGAGGCGAGGTGGTTGTAGGTCGTCGCCGTCGCGCCACCGTGCTCGATGCGGACGCGGTTGCCGTAGCCCGGCACCGACCCCACGGACGACACGGTCCCGGCGTCCGCGGCGCGCACCGGCGTACCGCAGGAGGCCCCGAAGTCCGTCCCGTCGTGGAGCTTGTGGACCCCGGTCACCGGGTGGACCCGCATCCCGAAACGGGACGTGACCGGCGCGTCGACCGGCATCAGAAGATCGCCGCTGGGCACGACGCGCTCCGGCTCCGGCGGCACCGGGGCGGGACCGTGCGGCGGGAACAGCCGCACCTGCGCCTGGGGGGACAGCAGCGCCAGCGGATCGGCGTAGCCGTCCGCCTCGATCCGGCCGAGGTGCAAGCAGGCCCTCGGGCCGCAGTGGCTCCCGACCGGGCTCAGCCGGCCGAGGGGCTCGCCTCGGGAGACCTCCGCGCCGGACCGGACGACCGCCACGACCGGCTGGTACGTCGACCGGCGTCCACCGTGGTCGACCGTGACGGCCCCGACCCCCGCCACCCGCCCGGCGAACGTCACCGTGCCCGCCGCGACCGCCCGGACCACGGAGCCGGTCGGTGCCGCGACGTCGAGGCCACGGTGTCCCGGCCCGTACGGGCTCGTCGGCGGGAGGTACCCGGCGGCGACCTCGCCTCCGTCGACCGGCCAGTCCCACGCCGCGTACGCGGCGGAGCCGGAGGCGGGGAGCGCGGCGACGGTGAGAGCGAGGGCGAGGAGGAGCAGGGCGCGGGTCCGGGTCACCTCGCCATGCAACATCGTGGATCGCGGCTAGCCTGGCCGCACAAGGGAATCTGGGGACGAGCAGACCGGGTCGGGGGGCCTGGGGACGACGACCGGACCTTTCCTCCGCCCGTGCTGAACGGGGGAACTCCATGCGCATCATCGTCACCATCGCCGCCCTGGCGGCATCATTGCTGGTCGCGCCGGCCGCGACCGCGACGACCACCGCGTCGCCCGCCGGACGTGCGGCCTCCGCCGGCGTGCCCGGCAGCACGCCGGGCGCCCTGGCCGCCGCACGCCGGGGACTCAGACCGGGGGTCTACGAACGTCGTGTGGTCCGGCACACGAACCGCAAGCGCACGAACCGAGGACTGCGGGGTCTGAGACGGTCGGCGTGCCTGGACCGGTTCGCGCAGCGCTCGGCGAACCGGATCGCACGGAACGGGCGGCTCACCCACCAGAACCTCCGACCGGTCCTCGACCGCTGCAACGCCTGGATGGTGGGCGAGAACATCGCGTACGGCTACGTCTGGCCGCGCCGGGTGGTCCGCGCGTGGATGGCGTCGCCGGGCCACCGCGCGAACATCCTCCAGCGGCGCTACCGCCGGATCGGCGTCGGGATGGCCCGCGACGCGTCGGGAACGGTCTGGGTCGCGCAGGTCTTCGGCCAGCCGCGCTGACGCCGCCGCGGGCTCGAGGCCGTCGCTCGCCCGGTCCGGACCGGGCGGCCGGCGGCGTCGGGCCACGAGGATTTCGCTGGTTTCACGGCGTGCCCTAGACTGGTCCGAGCACCTCGGTCCGCCGAGGTGACTTCGCGCGCCCGACCGCCGGTTCTCCGGATGCGCGGTCCTGGTCCCCGTCTCGACGGGGCGGGCCACGTACGGGCGCCAGGGTGCCGACGACCGGTGTCGGCACGACAACCAGGACGGGCGTCCGCGCCCTGCACAAGGAGGAACGCCATGGCCGTCGTGACCATGCGCCAGCTGCTCGAGAGCGGTGTCCACTTCGGACACCAGACCCGCCGCTGGAACCCGAAGATGAAGCGCTTCATCCTGACCGAGCGCAACGGCATCTACATCATCGACCTGCAGCAGTCGCTCGCGTACATCGACCGCGCGTACGACTTCGTGAAGACCACCGTCGCCCGCGGCGGCACGATCCTGTTCGTCGGCACGAAGCGCCAGGCGCAGGAGGCCATCTCCGAGCAGGCGACCCGCGTCGGCATGCCGTACGTGAACCACCGCTGGCTGGGCGGCATGCTCACCAACTTCTCGACCGTCAACGAGCGGATCAAGCGTCTCAAGGAGCTCGACGAGGTCGACTTCGACGACGTCGCCGGCTCGGGCCGCACCAAGAAGGAGCTGCTCGGCCTCAAGCGCGAGCACGACAAGCTCGAGCGCTCGCTCGGCGGCATCCGCGGCATGACCCGGACCCCGTCGGCGGTGTGGGTGATCGACACCAAGAAGGAGCACCTGGCCGTCGACGAGGCGAAGAAGCTGGGCATCCCGGTCGTCGCGATCCTCGACACCAACTGCGACCCCGACGACGTCGAGTACCCGATCCCGGGCAACGACGACGCGATCCGCTCCGTCACCCTGCTCACCCGCGTCGTCGCCGACGCCGTGGGCGAGGGCCTGATCGAGCGCGGCGCCGGCAAGGAGGACGCCGCGGCCCAGACCGACCAGGTCGCCGCCGGCGAGCCGCTGGCCGAGTGGGAGCGCGAGCTCGCCGAGGGCACCGACCCGGTCACCACGGAGGCTGCGCAGGCCGAGGTCCAGGAGTCGGCGTCGGCCGACGACACCCCGGCCGAGGTCGCCGAGGAGACCGCCCAGGCCGAGGAGAACCTCGCCGAGGGCAAGCCCGCTGACGCCTGAGCGTCACCGGTCAACACCGCACGGTCGCTGACGCGGCCACGAACGCTGAGCGATCACGAACGACACGACGAGAAGAGACGAGACGATGGCGAACATCTCTGCAGCAGAGGTGAAGAAGCTCCGCGACGCGACCGGCGCGGGGATGATGGACGCGAAGAAGGCGCTCACCGAGGCCGAGGGCGACTACGACAAGGCCGTCGAGATCCTGCGCGTGCACGGTGCGGCGAAGGCCGAGAAGCGCGGCGCCGAGCGCGAGGCCACCGCCGGTCTGGTGGCGGCCTCCGGTGACGCGATCATCGAGCTGAACGCCGAGACCGACTTCGTCGCGAAGAACGACCAGTTCATCGCGCTGGCCGAGGAGCTCGCCGCGCTCGCCGACTCCACCAGGCCGGCGACGGCCGAGGAGTTCGCGGCCACCGACAGCGGCGACGGCACGACCGTGGCCGACAAGATCGGCTCGCTCGCCGCGATCATCGGCGAGAAGCTCGAGCTCGGCCGGGTGGCCGTCCTGTCCGGCGAGGGCCGCACGGCCACCTACCTCCACCGGCGGGCCAGCGACCTGCCGCCGGCCGTCGGCGTGCTGATCGAGTTCCACGGCGAGGACGAGGAGGTCGCGCGCGGCGTGGCCATGCAGGTCGCCGCGATGCGCCCGCGCTACCTCACCCGCGACGAGGTCCCGGCCGACGTCGTGGCCAAGGAGCGCGAGATCGCCGAGGCGGCCGCCCGCGAGGACGGCAAGCCGGAGCAGGCGATCCCGAAGATCGTCGAGGGCAAGGTCAACGCCTTCTTCAAGGACACCGTGCTGCTCGACCAGCCGTCGGTGACCGAGCAGAAGAAGTCGGTCAGCCAGGTTCTCGACGAGGCCGGGCTCAAGGTGACGCGGTTCGCGCACATCGAGATCGGCGCCTGAGTCGACGCGACGGCCGATCCGGTCGTCGCCCGGGCCGATGGCCCGACGAACGGCCCCCGCAGGGATTCCTGCGGGGGCCGTTCGCGTGCGTGGCGACCTGTGCCCACGTCTGGCGGCCTCTACGGTGTGGGGTGACCACGGTCACAGGAGGGCAGATGAGCACGGACGTCTTCGATCGGGGACACGGCCGGGACGAGTCGCCGGGAGCGCAGGCGGCGGAGGTGCCGGTGCGCAGGAACCGGATCCGGTGGGGCGGCGTCGTCGCAGGGGTCGCGCTCGCGCTCCTGGTGTACGCGGTGCTCCCTGGAGACCTCGCCGTCGCGGCGAGGATCACCGCGGCCACCGCCACGCTGATGGCGGCCTGGTGGATGACCGAGGCGATCCCGATCCCGGCGACGGCGCTCCTGCCGCTGCTGATCTTCCCCGTCCTCGTCGACGACGTCACGGTCGACGACGTCGGGGCGTCGTACGGCAACAACATCATCTTCCTGTTCATGGGCGGCTTCATGCTCGCTCTGGCGATGCAGCGCTGGAACCTCCACCGCCGGATCGCCCTCCTCACCGTGCGGGCGATGGGGACGAACCCGCCGATGGTGGTCGCGGGGTTCATGGTCGCGACCGGCTTCATCAGCATGTGGGTGTCGAACACCGCGACGGCCGTGATGATGCTCCCGATCGGTGTCTCCGTCCTCGTGCTGGTCACCGACATCGGGGCGGAGGACGACGGCGAGGTGAAGGAGGCGGTGATCCGCTCCAACTTCGGGACCGCGCTCATGCTGGGCATCGCCTACGCCGCCTCGGTGGGATCGCTCGCGACGATCATCGGGACGCCGCCGAACACGCTCCTGGTCGGCTACATGGACAGCGAGTACGACGTCGAGATCGGCTTCGGGCAGTGGATGCTGGTCGGCCTGCCGCTCGCGGTCGTGTTCCTGGTCATCTGCTGGTGGATGCTGGTCAAGGTCCTCTTCAAGCCGGAGATCGACGACATCCCGGGCGGACGCGAGATGCTCGGTGCCGAGCTGGACAAGCTCGGGCCCACGTCGCAGGGCGAGTGGCGCGTGCTCGCCGTCTTCGTGCTCGCCGCAGCGAGCTGGGTGACCCTTCCACTCGTCTTCGACGAGCCTCCGATCAGCGACGCGGGAATCGCGGTCGGGATCGCCGTCCTCCTCTTCCTCCTGCCCGCCGGAGCGGCCCGCGGCGTACGCCTGCTCGACTGGGACGCGGCGGTCAAGCTCCCGTGGGGCGTCCTGCTGCTCTTCGGCGGCGGCCTGGCGCTCTCGGCGCAGTTCACCTCGAGCGGACTCACCGAGTGGATCGGCGAGCAGGCCGGGGGTCTCGACGGCGTCCCGGTCGTCCTGCTCGTCGTCATCGTCGCCGCCGGGGTCCTGCTGCTGACCGAGCTCACGAGCAACACGGCGACCGCAGCGACCTTCCTGCCGGTCGCGGGCGGCGTGGCGCTCGGCCTGGACCTCGATCCGCTCCTGCTGGCGATCCCGGTCGCGCTCGCGGCCACGTGCGCGTTCATGCTGCCGGTGGCGACGCCTCCGAACGCGATCGCGTTCGGCTCGGGGTACGTCACGATCAGCCAGATGATCCGGGGCGGGATCTGGCTCAACCTGATCGGGGTCGTGCTCATCACGACCGTGACGATGACGCTCGCGGTGTGGGTGTTCGGGATCGCGTACTGACGCCGTCCTGGCGGGGCCGCGCCGCAGCCGAGCCCGTGCTCCCGCCGTCCGGCGGCCGGTGGGCGATCGGATAGGCTCGTCCCCATGTCACGACGGGTCCTCCTCAAGATCTCGGGCGAGGCGTTCGGCGGCGGCCATCTCGGCGTCGACCCCGACGTCGTGAACGCCATCGCCCACCAGATCGTCGACGGCGTCCGAGCCGGGGTCGAGGTGGCGATCGTGATCGGCGGCGGCAACTTCTTCCGCGGCGCCGAGCTCCAGCAGCGGGGCATGGACCGCGCCCGCGCCGACTACATGGGCATGCTGGGCATCGTGATGAACTGCCTGGCGCTCCAGGACTTCCTCGAGAAGCTCGAGATCGAGACCAGGGTCCAGACCGCGATCACGATGGGTCAGGTGGCCGAGCCGTACATCCCGCGGCGCGCGATCCGGCACCTGGAGAAGGGCCGCGTCGTGATCTTCGGTGCGGGCGCGGGGATGCCGTACTTCTCGACCGACACCGTCGCCGCGCAGCGCGCCCTGGAGATCCGGGCCGACACCGTGCTGATGGGCAAGAACGGCGTCGACGGGGTCTACACCGCCGACCCGCACCAGGACCCGACCGCGACCAAGATCGACTCGATCACCTACGCCGAGGCGCTCCGCCAGGGCCTGCGGGTCGCCGACGCGACCGCGTTCGCCCTGCTGATGGAGAACAAGCTCCCGATGACCGTCTTCGGCATCGAGGGTGAGGGCAACATCGCCGCGGTGCTCCGGGGTGAGAAGATCGGCACGCTGGTGCACGCAGACTGACCCCGAGCCGCAGACGCGGTACGAGCACACGAAGGAGCCCCGAGGGTGATTGACGAGACACTGCGCGACGCCGACGCCAAGATGAACAAGGCCGTCGAGCACGCGCGCGAGGAGTTCGCGGCGATCCGGACCGGGCGTGCGCACCCGGCGATGTTCGCCAAGATCACGGCCGACTACTACGGCACGCCGACGCCGATCCAGCAGCTCGCCGGGTTCCAGATCCCCGAGCCGCGGGTGGTCATCGTCAGCCCGTACGACCTCGGCGCGAAGAGCGCGATCGAGAAGGCGATCCGCGAGTCCGACCTCGGGGTGAACCCGACCGACGACGGCAAGATCCTGCGGATCACGCTCCCGCAGCTCACCGAGGAGCGCCGCAAGGAGTACATCAAGCTGGCGAAGTCCAAGGCGGAGGAGGGCCGCGTCGCGGTCCGCAACGTCCGCCGCGGCGCCAAGCAGGCGATGGAGGCCGCCCAGAAGGACGGCGACATCAGCGAGGACGACGTGACCGGTGGGGAGAAGCGCCTCGACGGCCTCACCAAGAAGCACGTCGACCACATCGACGAGCTCCTGCGCAACAAGGAGCAGGAGCTCATCGAGGTCTGATGAGCTCACCCGACGTCCCCGCGGCGCCCCGACAGCGCGGCGGGCGCAACCTGCCTGCCGCGATCGGCGTGGGCGTCGCCCTCGGCGCCGCGGTCGTCGCGTCCCTCCTGTTCGTCAAGGTGCTGTTCGTCGGCGTCGTGCTCGTCGCCGGCGGCGTGGCCGTCTGGGAGCTGTCGGGCGCCCTGCGCAAGGCCGGGGCGCGGGTGCCGCTCCCGCCGGTGATGGCCGGCGGCCTCGCGACCCTCGCCGCGACGTACGTCGCAGGACCGGAGGCGATCGCTGTCGGTGCCGCACTGACCGTACTCGGCACCTTCGTGTACCGCATGCCCGACGGCGCCGACGGCTGGGTGCGCGACGTCAGCGCCGGGATCTTCACCTTCGCCTACATCCCGGTCCTCGGATCCTTCGTGGTCCTGATGGTGGCCGAGGACGACGGGCCGGCCCGGATCGTCACCTTCGTGGTCGTGACGATCGCGTCCGACATCTTCGGCTACGCCGCCGGCTACAAGCTCGGCAAGCACCCGATGGCCCCGACGATCAGCCCGAAGAAGTCCTGGGAGGGCTTCGGCGGATCGGTGGTCGGCTGTGTGCTCGCGGGTGTCGCCTGCGTGGTGCTCCTGCTCGACGGCCCGTGGTGGGCCGGCGTGGTGCTGGGGCTCGCGGCGGTCGCGATGGCGACGCTGGGCGACCTGTCGGAGTCGATGGTCAAGCGTGACGTCGGCATCAAGGACATGAGCGACCTGCTCCCGGGCCACGGCGGACTGATGGACCGCCTGGACTCGCTGCTCGCGGTCGCTCCGGTCTGCTGGCTCGTGCTGCACTTCCTCGTCCCGGTCGCCTGAGGACGGCGGCGGTGCGGTCGTTCCGGTGCACGGTGTGCTCGAGCACCCTGTACTTCGAGAACTCGGTGTGCCTCGGCTGCGGCTCACCGGTCGGGTTCTCCCGTGCGGAGCGCCGGGTCCGGGTGCTCGGCGACGACGCCGTCTGCGTGAACGCCCGGCTGAACGGCTGCACGTGGATCGTCGAGGCGCCGGGGGAGCAGTGCGGCAGCTGCGCGCTGACCCGGACCCGCCCGGACGACGACAACGCCGTCGGGCTCGGCCGGTACGCGCTCGCCGAGCAGGCGAAGCGGCGTCTCGTCTTCGAGCTCGACGAGCTGGGGCTGCCGATCGTCACGCGCGAGCAGGACCCCGACCGCGGGCTAGCCTTCGACCTGCTGTCGTCGCGTGACACCCCGGTGACGACGGGCCACGCCGACGGTGTCGTGACGATCGACCTCGCCGAGTCCGACGACGCGTACCGCGAGCGGCTGCGGATCGAGCTCGACGAGCCGTACCGCACGATGCTCGGGCACCTGCGTCACGAGATCGGCCACTACTACGAGATGGTCCTCGTGCTCGACGAGCACAGCAGCTGGCGGGGGCGGGTGCGCGACCTGTTCGGCGACGACACCGCCTCGTACGCCGAGGCGCTCGACCGGCACTACGCCGAGGGTGCTCCGCAGGGCTGGCAGGACGCGTACGTGAGCCAGTACGCCACGATGCACCCGTACGAGGACTTCGCCGAGTGCTTCGCGCACGTCCTGCACGTCCACGACACGGTCCAGACCGCCGGCGCGTTCGGCCTGGCGGTGTCGGTCGACGCGGCCACGCTCGACTTCGCCAGCCTGATCAGCGCGGTCTGGCTCCCGCTGTCGTACGCCTTGAACCAGGTGAACCGCAGCATGGGTCAGCAGGACCTCTACCCGTTCGTGCTCGCGCCGACGGTGCTCGACAAGCTCGCGCTCGTCGGCGAGATCGTCGCCGCGACCGGGTCCGCGTCCCGCGTGGGTCGCCTCCGCGGGACGCCGTGAGCGCTGTGCGGTGCCGGTTGGTCGCGGATGCGACACTGGGACGGTTATGTCGAAGGTGAACCCGAACCCGCTCCCGCTGGTCTTCGAGCAGCCCAAGGGGAGGGGCAAGCCGCCGCGCCACCTCGCCGACCTCGATCTCGCCGCGCGGGTCGATGCCGTCGAGGGTCTCGGCCTGCCCGGGTTCCGCGCCAAGCAGCTCTCTCGGCACTACTTCACCCGTCTGGTCGACGACCCCGCGGACATGTCCGACCTCCCCGCCGACGTGCGCGACGCGATGGTCGACGGGCTGATGCCCCGACTGATCGAGCCGGTCCGCACGATGGAGGCCGACCGCGGCACGACCCGCAAGACGCTGTGGAAGCTCTTCGACGGCGCGCTGGTCGAGTCGGTGCTGATGCGCTATCCCGACCGCGCGACGATCTGCGTCTCCAGCCAGGCCGGCTGCGGGATGGCGTGCCCGTTCTGCGCGACCGGCCAGGGCGGTCTGCAGCGCAACATGTCGACCGCCGAGATCATCGAGCAGGTCGTCGACGGCGCCCGGGCCATGCACCGCGGTGAGATCCCCGGCGGACCGGGCCGGCTGTCGAACGTCGTCTTCATGGGGATGGGCGAGCCGATGGCGAACTACCCGGCCGTGATCGGCGCGGTGCGTCGGATGGTCGACGAATCGCCTGCGGGCCTCGGCATGTCCGCCCGCAACATCACCGTCAGCACCGTGGGGCTCGTGCCGCGGATCAACCAGCTCGCGTCCGAGGGCATCCCCGTGACGCTGGCGCTGTCGTTGCACGCGCCGGACGACGAGCTGCGGGACGAGCTCGTGCCGATCAACACCCGCTTCAAGGTCGCCGAGGCGGTCGAGGCGGCGTGGGAGTACGCCCGTACGACCAAGCGCCGGGTCTCGATCGAGTACGCCATGATCCGCGACATCAACGACCAGGCGTGGCGCGCGGACATGCTCGGTGACCTGCTGCGCTCGTACGGCGACTGGGGCTGGGTCCACGTCAACCTGATCCCCCTGAACCCGACGCCGGGGTCGATCTGGACCGCCTCCGACCCCGCCGACGAGCGCGAGTTCGTGCGCAGGCTCGAGGCGAAGGGGATCCCGACGACCGTGCGTGACACCCGTGGGCAGGAGATCGACGGTGCCTGCGGACAGCTCGCCGCCGTCGAGGGCTGAGTCCGCGGCGCCGGTCGCCGTGCTCGCCACCGACCTGGACGGGACCCTGCTGCGCGCCGACGGGACGCTGTCGCCGAGGACTCGTGACGCGATCGCCGCGGCGCAGCGCGCCGGGGTCCCGACCGTCTTCGTGACCGCCCGGCCACCACGCTGGCTCGACCACCTCGCCGACGTGGTCGGTGATGCGACGGGTGGGATCGCGCTGAGTGCCAACGGTGCGTTCGAGTACCACGTCGCGTCCCGTACGGTCACCGAGGTCGGCACGATCGCCCCGGCGGACCTCGCGGCGATCGCCGCCAGGCTGCGGGCGGCGGTGCCCGGGATCGCGTTCGCCGTGGAGCGGGCCGACGGCTTCGTGCGGGAGGAGACCTTCGTACGGCGGCGCCGGCTGCCGACCGACGACCGGGTCGAGACCTGGGACGCGGTCGCGTCCGTGGCGGCCGGCAAGCTGCTCGCGGTCGCTCCCGACCTGGCCCCCGCCGCGTTCCACGACGCGGTCGCCGCGGCACTCGGCGACACGGGCGAGCTGGGCTTCTCCGGAGCCGTGGGCCTGGCGGAGATCACCGCCCGTGGCGTCACGAAGGCGTCTGGTCTCGCCCGGTGGTGCGCGGCGCGCGGCGTGGACCGTCACGAGGTCTGGGCGGTCGGGGACATGCCGAACGATCTCCCCATGCTTCGGTGGTCCGGGCGGTCGTTCGCGGTCGCGAACGCCCATCCGGACGTCCGTGCGGCCGTCCACGAGGTGGTGGCGGCGAACGAGCAGGACGGGGTTGCTGACATCCTGGACCGGATCGCCCTCGACCGGATCGCCGGCAGGGCCGGGAGGGCCGGCGACCGCGCCGTGGCGCCGGCGAGCAGACAGGAGTCCTGAGTGATCGACGTGACCCGCACCGACGACGTGACGGTGGTGGAGCTGCGCCGCCCGGAGCGGCGCAACGCGCTCGACGCCGCGACCTGCGACGCGCTGCGCGAGGCCGCGCTCGCCGCGGACGCCGACGGCACCCGCGCGCTGGTGGTCACCGGTGCCGGGACGAGCTTCTGCGCCGGAGCCGACCTCGACGGCGTGTACGGCGAGACCTTCATCGCGGCGCTGTACGGGATGCTGGGCACCCTGACCGAGCTGCGGATCCCCGTGGTCGCGGCGGTGAACGGCCCCGCGATCGGCGCCGGCACGCAGCTCGCGCTGGCCTGCGACCTGCGCGTCGCGGCGCCGACGGCGCGGTTCGGCGTCCCGACCGCCCGCAACGGCATGGCCGTCGACGCGTGGACGATCCGCACGCTCGCCGCGGTCGCCGGCACGGGCACCGCACGGGCGATGATGCTGGGGGCCGAGATGCTCGACGCGGACACGGCGTACGTCCGCGGGCTGGTCGACCGGATCGGCGACCTCGACGCCGCGCTGGCGTGGGCCACGGAGATCGCCGGGTTCGCGCCGCTCACCCTCGCGTACAACAAGCTCGTCCTGAACAGCCGGCCCGCCGACGCCGACGCCGATGCCGGTGCGCGGATCGCGGCCGGGTGGGACGCCTGCTGGTCCAGCGAGGACGTACGGGAGGCCTCGATCGCGCGGACCGAGAAGCGGCCACCGGTCTTCGTGGGGCGCTGAGCGGTGCCGGCGCCTTCCGAGCCCACCTGGTTCACGCGCCCCTCAGGCGCAGACCTGGCCACCGGTCGCCTCAACGCCGCCTACGACGCAGCGGACCGGCACGTCGTCGCCGGCCGCGCCGACGACCTCGCCCTCCGGGACGGCGCGAGCGCCTGGTCGTACGCCCGGCTGGTCGAGGACGTCGGATCGCTCGCGGGGCTGATGCGCGCGCTCGGCGTCCGGGCCGGCGACCCGGTGGCCTCGGCGGCCGGTTGGCGGGCGGAGACGGTGCTGCTCGCGCTCGCCGCGGCCCGGATCGGTGCGGTGCTGTGGACGGCGGACGAGCCGCTCGAGGCCGTACGGCGGGCTCGGCCGCGTCTGACGCTGGCGAGCGCCGAGGTCCTTGCCGAGGTCGCCGCCGCGCTCGCGGACGTGCCCGACGACGAGCAGGCCCGGCTCGTGCTCGACCCCGACGAGGCCGTCCTCGACGAGCGGCTCGACATCGGCTGGGCCGTCGGACTGCGCGCCGGGGCGAGCGATCCCGCCGGCATCGACCCCGTGGCGGGCGACCAGCCGCTCGCGGTGGCGCTCGACGGAGGTGCCGAGCAGGTCGTGCTGCACGTGCACGCCGTCGACGGCTCGCTGAGTGCGCATCCGGTCCCGTCCGCTGCCCGGCTCGGTCGCATCTGGTCCACCCTGGTGGCGGGCGAGTCGGTCACCCTCCCGCTCACCTGACCGCCGCGTCCGCGATTCGTCGAGTTCCGGACGGAATCAGACGTCCGGATCCGTCCGGAACTCGACGAATCGGGGACGGGACGGTCAGTGCACGCCCCAGGCGTAGGTCTGCTTGCGCAGGTTGAGGTAGACGAACGACTCGGTGGTCCGCACCTGCGGGACGGACCGGATCCGGTCGCTGATCAGGTCGAGCAGCTGGTCGTCGCTCTCGCACACGATCTCGGCGAGCAGGTCGAACCGCCCCGCGGTGATCACCAGGTAGTCGATCTCGTCGATCTTCGCGAGCTGCTCGGCCGCCGCCTCGAGGTCGCCGTCGACGGTGATCCCGACCATCGCCTGCCGTGCGAACCCGACCTCGCGCGGGTCGGTGACCGCGACGATCTGGATCACCCCGGTGTCGGTCAGCCTCTGGACGCGCTGGCGCACGGCCGCCTCGGAGAGCCCGACCGCCTTGCTGATCGCTGCGTACGACCGGCGCCCGTCGACCTGGAGCTCGGCGATGATCCGCTTCGAGGTCTCGTCGAGCGCCGTGGTCGGTACGGGTCTGCGTTCGTTCATGGAGCCATCCTGCCGGAGCGTCGGGGTCACCGATACCCGGGGAGCAGATTCGTCGCGTTCAGGAATCACCCAAATCAACCGGAACTCGGCAGTGATTCAGTTGCAATGATGTAAATCCTGTGCGGAATCGCTTGTGGTGACACGCGTCTCCGTGTGACGATTCCGGGCACCACTTCGCGGCGTCAGGCTGCGGGACGCACGGAACGAGGACCTCAGCCTTGGCACGACAGATCAGCCGGCGGACCCTGCTGCGGGGTGCGGGGGTCGGTGCGTTCGCGCTCGGGAGCGCCGCGGTGCTCCCGCTCTTCGGGACGCCGGACCGCCGCCAGGACCCGGCGACGTGCACGACAGCCGACCTCTCCGAGAGCGATCGTCGGCTGATCGTGTCGAACTGGCCGGAGTACATCGACCCGCCCGAGGACGGCTACGTCTCGACGCTGCAGGACTTCGAGGCCGAGACCGGGATCACGGTCCGCTACACCGCGGACGTCAACGACAACAACGAGTTCTTCGCCAAGGTGATCAACCAGCTCGGCGCCTGCCAGCCGGTCGACCGCGACATGTTCGTGCTGACGGACTGGGCGGCCGCCCGGTGCATCCAGATGGGCTGGGTCCAGCCGATCGCCGCCGCGAACGTCCCGAACCTGCACGCCAACCTGATCGACTCGCTGAGCGGCCTGGCCTGGGACCCCGAGCGCGAGTTCTCCGCGCCGTGGCAGGCCGGCCTGACCGGGATCGCCTACAACAAGAAGCTGGTCGACAAGCCGGTCGGCTCGTTCTCGGAGCTCGTGACCCGCCCCGACCTCAAGGGCCGGATCACGCTGCTGACCGAGATGCGCGACACGATGGGCTTCTTCCTGCTGATGGACGGCGCCGACCCGGCGGACTTCACCGACGCGCAGTGGCAGAGCGCGATCGAGCGGCTCCGCGAGGTCAAGAGCGCCCGCCAGGTCCGTGCCTTCACCGGCAACGAGTACGTCCAGGACCTCGCCGCCGGCAACATCGCCGCCTGCGAGGCGTGGTCCGGCGACGTGCTCGCGGCCGGTGACCCGAACATCGAGTTCGTGGTCCCCGAGGAGGGCCTGATGATCTGGGCCGACAACATGCTCGTGCCGAACAAGGCCGAGCACCTCGCGAACGCCGAGAAGTGGATCGACTTCTACTTCCGGCCCGATGTGGCCGCCAAGCTCGCCGCCTGGGTGAACTACATCTGCCCCGTCCAGGGTGCCCAGGAGGAGATGGAGAAGATCGACCCCGATCTCGCGTCCGACCCGCTGATCTTCCCCGACGACGAGACCCTCGCCCTGACCAACTCGTTCATGGCGCTCGAGGAGTTCCAGATGCGTGAGTACGAAGGAGACTTTGCCGATGTCACTGGTGGCTGATGTGCCCGCGACCGGCCGCGACGGTGACGCCGGCCGCTCCGGCGACCTGCGCCTGGAGGCCGTGACGAAGGAGTTCGCGTCTTTCACGGCGGTGCGCTCCCTCGACCTCGTGGTCCCGCAGGGATCGTTCTTCGCCCTGCTCGGCCCGTCCGGGTGCGGCAAGACCACGACCCTGCGGATGGTCGCGGGGCTGGAGACGCCGACCTCGGGCCGGATCCTGCTCGGCGATCGCGAGATCACCGCGGACAAGCCGTACAAGCGTCCGGTCAACACCGTCTTCCAGAGCTACGCGCTGTTCCCGCACCTCGACATCGCCGAGAACGTCGCGTTCGGCCTTCGGCGCCGAGGGGTCAAGGACACCGACAAGCAGGTCAGCGACATGCTCGACCTCGTGGAGCTGACCGGCCAGGCGAAGAAGAAGCCCGGCCAGCTCTCGGGCGGCCAGCAGCAGCGCGTCGCGCTGGCGCGGGCGCTGATCAACCGCCCCGAGGTGCTCCTGCTCGACGAGCCGCTCGGCGCGCTCGACCTCAAGCTGCGCCGCGGCATGCAGATCGAGCTCAAGCGGATCCAGACCGAGGTCGGCCTCACCTTCGTGCACGTCACGCACGACCAGGAGGAGGCCATGACGATGGCGGACACGGTCGCGGTGATGAACGGGGGCGTGATCGAGCAGATGGGTGCGCCGGCGGCACTGTACGACAACCCCCGCTCGACGTTCGTCGCGAACTTCCTCGGTCAGTCCAACCTGCTCGCCGGAGAGATCCTGGGGCCGGACGGCGACGTGGTCCGGGTCAACGTGCACGGCACCACCGTCTCGATCCCGGGCGACCGTGCGCACGCCGACGGTGCCGACGGGTGGGTCGGCGTACGGCCCGAGAAGGTGATGATCGCCGAGGTCGGCGGTGAGATCGACGCGCCCGGCAACCGGTTCACCGGTGGGGTGGTCAGCGACGTGAGCTTCGTCGGCGTCTCGACGCAGTACCTGGTCCGGATGCCGTGGGGTCAGGAGATGATGGTCTTCGAGCAGAACACCGGTCGCCGCCCGATCCTCGCGGTCGGGACGCCGGTCGACCTGTCGTGGCGGCCGGAGTACGCGTTCCTGCTCGACGCCAGCCAGGACGCGAGCGCCGGCACCGACGAGCCCGACGCATGAGCGCGCCGACCGCGCCGCCCGGCGCGCCGCCCGACGCGCCGGCCGCGCCGCCGCCGAAGGAGCGGGGTCGTCTCACCGGCTACTGGCTCGCTCTGCCGGCCGCGGGGTGGCTCCTGCTGTTCTTCGTCGTCCCGTTCTACTCGCTCGTGGCGATGAGCCTGTTCGACCCCGAGGGCTCGGCGCTGACCGGGTACGAGATGACGTGGCACGTCGGCAACTACGTGGACGTCCTGCAGAAGTTCTACGGCCCGTTGCTCCGCTCGCTGTGGTACGCCGCGATCGCCACGGTCGCGTGCCTGCTTCTCGGCTACCTGCTCGCATACACGATCGCGTTCAAGGCCGGGCGCTGGAAGAACCTGATGCTGGTCCTCGTGATCGCGCCGTTCTTCGCGAGCTTCCTGGTCCGGACGCTGTCGTGGAAGCTGATCCTGGCCGACGAGGGCTTCGTCGTCGACACCCTCCAGACCATCGGGATCCTCGGTGCCGACGGGCGCCTCCTCGCGACCCCGTTCGCGGTGATCGCCGGCCTGACGTACAACTTCCTGCCGTTCATGGTCCTACCGCTGTTCGCCAGCCTGGACAAGATCGACCCGCGGCTGATCGAGGCGGCGAACGACCTGTACGCCTCGCCGGGGCGGGCCTTCTTCAAGGTCACGTGGCCGTTGTCCCTGCCGGGGGTGGTCGCGGGCACGCTGCTCACCTTCATCCCGGCCGCCGGCGACTACATCAACGCGGACCTGCTCGGCAGCCCGAACCAGCGGATGGTCGGCAACGTCATCCAGAACCTCTTCACGAACCAGGGCGACTACGCCGCTGCCGGTGCGCTCTCGATGATCCTCATGATCATCATCACCGTCGCGGTCGTGGTCTCCATCCGCAAGGCCGGGACGGAGGACCTCGTATGAGTCCGCTGCAGCGCACGGGCCGCTGGATCGGCGAGCACCTCGTGCTGGCCGGTGGCCTGCTCGTGCTGATCTACATGTTCGTGCCGATCGCCGTGATCGTGCTGATGAGCTTCAACGACCCGGCGTCGCGCAACGTGTACCGGTTCGACTCGTTCACGCTCGACAACTGGCTCAACCCCTGCGCGCCGCAGGGGATGTGCTCGGCGGTGGCGCGCAGCATCGAGATCGGCCTGCTCGCCACGCTGATCGCGACGGTGCTCGGCACGCTGGCGGCCTTCGCCCTGGTCCGGCACGAGTTCGCGGGCCGCCGGATCGCGAACACGTTCATCGTGCTGCCGATGGCGGCGCCGGAGATCGTGCTCGGCTCCTCGATGCTCGCGCTGTTCGTGTCGGCGGGCCTCGGCGGTCAGCTGGGCTTCTGGACGATCCTGATCGCGCACGTGACGTTCTGCCTGTCGTTCGTGATCATCACCGTACGGGCGCGTCTGGCGGGCCTGGACTCCCATCTCGAGCAGGCCGCGATGGACCTGTACGCGAACGAGAGCCAGACGTTCTGGCGGGTCACGTTCCCGCTGGTCTTCCCCGGCATCCTCGGCGCGGCCCTGCTCAGCTTCTCGCTGTCGTTCGACGACTTCATCATCACGAACCTGAACGCCGGCCAGACCGTCACGTTCCCGATGTTCGTGTGGGGTTCGGCCCAGCGCGGCGTGCCGATGCAGGTCAACGTGGTCGGCACGGCGATGTTCGTGATCGCGGTCGCGATCGTGCTCGCCGGCGAGGTGGCGCGTCGGCGCGAGCGCGGGGGAGCCGTCACCCGCTGACCGCGCCGTACGGCGTGACCCTCCTGACCGCGTACGAGAAGCGGGCCGGAGCCCGACGCCGTTGTCGGTCTCCGGCCCGCTGGTTCGTGCGGTCCGCGGGGCGGATCAGATCAGGTTCTGGCCCTCGCTGATCACGTCGCGCAGGATGCGCTCCATCTCGTCGAAGTGCTCGGAGTCGCAGATCAGCGGCGGAGCGAGCTGGATGACCGGGTCGCCACGGTCGTCGGCGCGGCAGTAGAGGCCCGCGTCGAACAGCGCCTTCGAGAGGAAGCCGCGCAGCAGCCGCTCGGACTCGTCCTCGTCGAACGTCTCCTTGGTGGCCTTGTCCTTGACGAGCTCGATCCCGTAGAAGTAGCCGTCACCGCGCACGTCGCCGACGATGTCGAGGTCGAGCAGCTTCTCGAGCGTGGAGCGGAACGTGTCCTCGTTGGCGCGGACGTTCTCGTTCAGGCCCTCGCGCTCGAAGATGTCGAGGTTCGCCATCGCGACCGCGGTCGAGACCGGGTGGCCGCCGAAGGTGTAGCCGTGCAGGAACGACTCGTGGCCCTTGAGGAACGGCTCCATCAGGCGGTCGCTGGCGATCATCGCGCCGAGCGGCGAGTAGCCCGAGGTCAGGCCCTTCGCGCAGGTGATGATGTCGGGCTGGTAGCTGTACCGCGTCGCGCCGAACATCTCACCGAGTCGCCCGAACGCGCAGATCACCTCGTCGGAGACGAGCAGCACGTCGTACTCGTCGCAGATCTCGCGGACCCGCTGGAAGTACCCGGGCGGCGGCGGGAAGCAGCCGCCGGCGTTCTGGACCGGCTCCAGGAAGACCGCGGCGACCGTGTCGGGGCCCTCGAACTCGATCGCCTCGGCGATCCGGTCGGCAGCCCAGCGGCCGAAGGCCTCGGGATCCTCGCCGTGCTCGGGAGCGCGGTAGATGTTGGTGTTCGGGACGCGGAAGGTGCTCGGCACCAGCGGCTCGAACGGCGCCTTCATCTCCGGGATGCCGGTGATCGACAGGGCGCCCTGCGGCGTGCCGTGGTAGGCGATCGAGCGCGAGATGACCTTGTGCTTGGTCGGCTTGCCCTGCAGCTTGAAGTACTGCTTCGCGAGCTTCCAGGCCGACTCGACGGCTTCGCCGCCGCCGGTGGTGAAGAACACCCGGTTGAGGTCGCCCGGCGCGTAGTTCGCGACCCGCTCGGCGAGCTCGATCGCGCCCGGGTGGGCGTACGACCAGAGCGGGAAGAACGCGAGGTCGCGGGCCTGCTTGGCGGCGGCCTCCGCGAGCTCCTCACGACCGTGCCCGGCCTGCACCACGAACAGGCCGGCCAGGCCGTCGAGGTAGCGCTTGCCGTTCACGTCGGTCACGTACGCGCCGTCGCCGGAGACGATGATCGGCACGTCGGCGTTGTCGTAGCTGGAGTGCCGGGTGAAGTGCATCCAGAGGTGGTCCTTGGCGGCGCGCTGGAGGTGCGCCGGGTCGGCGTGTTGGCTCATGCTGTCGAGTATCACCTACCGACCTTCCAGATGCAACCGATCCAGTTGCTTGAGACGTCATCAACTACGGATTCCGTTGAGCACGGCGAGTTGACACGACCAATCCATTGCCGACGCCGTGGTGCTGTGACAGATTGGGAGCACCATCCCAGAGGAAGGCAGGATCACGATGACCGAGAGCATCGCCAACGTCGTCAACGGCGAGAAGCAGACCGCGGCCGACGGGGCCACGTACGAGGTCCTGGACCCGACGACCGGCCAGGCGTACGCGACCGCGCCGCTGTCGCGCGAGGCCGAGGTCGACGCGGCCATGCAGGCGGCCCAGGCCGCCTTCGACGGCGGATGGCGCGACACCACGCCCCGCGAGCGCCAGGCGGCCCTGCTCAAGCTCAACGCTGCGATCGCCGACCGGCTCGACGAGATCGTCGACGTCGAGGTCAAGGACACCGGCAAGCCCCGTGGCCTCACGGTCAGCGAGGAGATGCCGATGGCCGACGACGCGCTCACCTTCTTCGCCGGCGCGGCACGGGTGCTCGAGGGACGTGCGGCCGGCGAGTACATGGCGGGCCACACCTCGATGATCCGTCGCGAGCCGATCGGCGTCGTCGCGCAGGTGACCCCGTGGAACTACCCGCTGCTGATGGCGATGTGGAAGATCGGCCCCGCGCTCGCGGCCGGCAACACGATCGTGCTCAAGCCCAGCGACACCACCCCCGCCTCGACGGCGCTGCTCGCCGAGATCGCCGCGGACATCCTGCCGCCGGGCGTGCTCAACGTCGTGTGCGGCGACCGCGACACCGGTCGGCTGCTGGTCAGCCACCCGACCCCGCAGATGGCCGCGATCACCGGCTCGGTCCGCGCGGGCATGGAGGTCGCGCGCTCCGCCTCCGACGACGTCAAGCGTGTCCACCTCGAGCTCGGAGGCAAGGCCCCGGTCGTGGTGTTCGACGACGCCGACATCGAGGCCGCGGCCGCCGCGATCGCCGAGGCCGGCTACTTCAACGCCGGGCAGGACTGCACCGCCGCCACCCGCGTGCTCGCCTCGCCGAAGGTCTACGGCGACTTCGTGGACGCGATCGCCGAGGTCGCCAAGGGCACGAGGACCGGGCTGCCGAACGACGAGGACGCGCTGTACGGCGCGCTGAACAACGCCGATCAGCTCGAGCGCGTCGGCGGCTTCGTCGACCGGCTCCCGTCGCACGCGAAGGTCGCGGCCGGCGGCAACCGCCCGGGCGGGGACCTCGCGAACGGCTACTTCTTCGAGCCCACCGTGCTCGCCGATCTGAAGCAGACCGACGAGGCGATCCAGAACGAGATCTTCGGCCCGGTCATCACGGTCCAGCCGTTCACCGACGAGGACGAGGCGGTGGCGTGGGCCAACGGCGTCCAGTACGGCCTCGCGTCGAGCGTGTGGACCAAGGACCACGGCCGCGCGATGCGGATGGCCAAGCGGCTCGACTTCGGCTGCGTGTGGATCAACACCCACATCCCGCTCGTCGCCGAGATGCCGCACGGCGGGTTCAAGCACTCGGGCTACGGCAAGGACCTGTCGATGTACGGGCTCGAGGACTACACGCGCATCAAGCACGTGATGACGAACATCGAGGCCTGACCCGCCCTTGCCGCTGGTCGAGGCGCGAGCCCGCCCTTGCGGCTGGTCGAGGCGCGAGCCCGCCCTTGCGGCTGGTCGAGGCGCGAGCCCGCCCTTGCCGCTGGTCGAGGCGCGAGCCTGCCCTTGCCGCTGGTCGAGGCGCGAGCGGAGCGAGCGATCGAGACCCCCCGTCTCGATCCTCGCTCCGCTCGGCCTCGACGAACGGGGAGAGTCAGACCAGGCCGGCGTCGTGGACGAGCAGGGCGACCTGGACGCGGTTCGTCGCGTCGAGCTTGCCGAACACGCGGGTCAGGTGGGCCTTCACGGTCGCCAGGCTCATGTGCAGCTCGGCGGCGATCTCGGCGTTCGAGAGGCCCTGTCCGACGGCGACCGCGACCTCCCGCTCGCGTTCGGACAGGGCTGCCACCAGGTCCGTACGGCTCGGCGGCACCACCTGCTCCTGCGCGGTGACCCGCCGGATCAGCTGCTCGGTCACGCTCGGGGACAGCATCGGCTCGCCGGCGGCGACCTTGCGGACCGCTTCGACGAGCGCGTCGGGGGGTGTGTCCTTCAGCAGGAAGCCGCTCGCGCCTGCGCGCAGGGCGCGCAGCACGTCGTCGTCGGCGTCGAAGGTCGTCAGCACGATCACCTGCGGCGGCTCGGTGCGCCGCAGCAGCGCGGCGGTGGCCTCGAGGCCGTCGACGCGGGGCATCCGGATGTCCATGAGGACGACGTCGACGTCCGTGCCCACCGCGCTCGCGACCTCGTCACCGTCGGCGGCCTCCGCGATCACCTCGAGGTCGTCGGCGCCGCCCAGGATCAGCCGGAGCCCGGCACGGACCAGCGGGTCGTCGTCGACCAGCGCGATGCGGATCATGTCGGCCACGGTAGCGCCAGCACGAGGACGAACTCGTGCTCGACGATCCGGTACGACAGCCTCCCGCCGGCGAGCTGTGCGCGCTCGCTCATCCCGGCCAGACCGAGCCCGGACTCCGGCAGCGCAGGCGGGCGTGGCGTCCCGACCCGCAACGGGTTGCGCGCCTCGACGACCACGCCGTCGTCGGGACTGCCGTTCAGCGCGATCCGTACGGTGGTGCCGGGCGCGTGCTTGTGCGCGTTCGTCAGCGCCTCCTGCACGACGCGGTACGCGGTCCGCCCGGCCCGCTCCGGGGGTCGCTGAGCGGTGATCTCGTCGTCGAACAGGACCCGCATCCCGGCCGACCGGGCGCCGTCGATCAGGTCGGGGAGGTCGTCCCACGAGGGCTGCGGAGGCTCGGGCGCTTCGGACGGGGTGTCGTCGCGCAGGATGCCGAGGACCTCCCGCAGCTCGGTGAGCGCGAGGTGGGCGTTGTCGCGGATCACGCCGCTGGCCTCGCGCACCTGCTCGGGCGGCAGGTCCTCGCGGTAGGCGAGCGCGCCGGCGTGCATGGCGACGAGCGAGATCCGGTGGGCCAGCACGTCGTGCATCTCGCGGGCGAGCCGGGTCCGTTCCGCGACCCGGGCCTGCGCCACCCGCTCGGCCTGCTGCTCCTCGGCCGTACGGGCGCGCTCGCGCAGCGTGTACAGCAGCTCACGGCGCGACCCGACGTACAGCCCGATCGCGACGACGACCACGACGACGAGGACACTCAGGACGGAGACGAAGCCCCGATCCTCGGTGAGCGACGGGTCGACCAACGTGAACACGATGACGGAGACGACCGCGACCGCGGAGACGGAGACGATCTCCGGCCAGCGGCGGCGGGTGGCCAGCGACGCCATCGCCAGCAGGTGGGGCCCGGCGGCCAGCGCGGAGAACGCGACGGCGAACGAGCAGATCAGCGCCACGGTGACCGGGTAGCGCCGCCGCAGGGGCAGGAGCGCGAAGCAGGCGAGTCCCGCGACCAGGTCGGCGACGGCCCACAGCGGGCTGTTCCGCCACTGCCACGGAGCCAGCGACAGCCAGGCGACCCCGCTGGTCATCGCGGCGAGGGCGTAGCGCCACCCGCTGTTCCACCAGCGCAGGGGCGGTTGGTAGGCAGCGGGCGTGACGGGCGAGTCCACGGCGTCAGCCTAGGGTGGGCCGCTGACCCTGACCCACCTCCTTCGGGCTGATCCGCGGCGCCGAAGGGCCGGTGTCGGCCGCGGGGTCTACGACCTTCGGCCACCCGACGTCCAGCCCATCGCCCGATGTGCGCTGACCCTCGTGGGGTCCAGGGTGGAGGCATGATCGAAGTCCAGAACCTCACGAAGAGGTATGGCGACACCCTCGCCGTCGATGACATCAGCTTCACCTGCAAGCCCGGGTCGGTGACCGGGTTCCTCGGGCCGAACGGCGCGGGCAAGTCGACGACCCTGCGGATGCTGACCGGGCTCACGCCGGCGACGTCCGGCCGCGCGACGATCGGCGGGCACGCGTACCGCGCGATCCCCAACCCAGGCACCCAGGTCGGCGTGCTGCTCGACGCGTCGGCCCAGCATTCGGGCCGCACGGGCCGCGAGGTGCTGACGATCGCCGCGAAGACGATGGGCCTGCCGGACTCCCGGGTCGACGAGATGCTCGCGGTCGTCGGTCTCTCGCCGAAGGAGGCACGCCGCCGGGTCGGCAACTACTCGCTCGGCATGCGGCAGCGTCTCGGCGTGGCGCAGTCGCTGCTGTCCGACCCGCAGGTGCTGATCCTCGACGAGCCGGCGAACGGCCTCGACCCGGCCGGCATCCACTGGATGCGTCAGCTCCTGAGGATGTACGCCGACCGCGGCGGCACCGTCCTGTTGTCGTCGCACCTCCTGCACGAGATCGAGGTGATCGCCGACGAGCTGATCGTGATCGGACGCGGCCGCATCGTCGCGCAGGGCACCAAGGACGACCTGCTGGCCGGCGCCGGGACGTTCGTCCGGGCCCTCGAGCCCGACCTGCTGGCCAGCGCGCTCGCCAGCTCCGGCATCCACGTCACCCCGGCGACCACCGACGGGTTCCACACCGACGCCGAGCCGGCGGACGTCGGCAAGGCCGCGGCGGCGGCCGGGATCGCCCTGGTCGAGCTCCGGCCGGGCGACCGGGCCGGTCTCGAGGACCTGTTCCTCCAGCTCACGTCCGACGACCAGCGCGACGACCTCGTCCACGGCGTCCAGAACGCTCCGAAGGGAGTCCAGGCATGACCGCGACCAGCACCCCCGCGGTGGGGATCGACCTCGACCGTCCCACGATCCCGTTCAGCCGCATCGTGGGCGTCGAGCTGCGCAAGCTCGCCGACACCCGCGCGGGACGATGGCTGCTCGGGGCGGTCGGTGTGATCAGCGTCGTCGTCATGGTGATCATGCTGTGGGTGATCGTGGCGAACGACGTGGCGGTCGGCTTCAAGGACTTCCTGATCGCGATGAGTCTGCCGATGGGGGTTCTCCTCCCTGTGCTCGGCGTGCTCTCCGTGACCAGCGAGTGGTCGCAGCGCACGGCGCTCGTCACCTTCACCCTGGTGCCGCACCGGGGCCGTGTCCTGGCGGCGAAGGTCGTCGTCGGTCTGATCGTCGCCGCTCTCGCGGTCGTCGTGGCCGCGCTCGCTGCCGCCATCGGGATGGTCCTGGCCGGGATGGCGGTCGACACCGCCTGGAACGTCAACCCGCTCGAGCTGCTCGGGTTCTTCGCGCTCCAGGCGCTCGGGCTGCTGATGGGCATCACGTTCGGCGCCCTTCTCCTGAGCTCGCCGGCCGCGATCGTCACGTACTTCGCGTGGGCGTTCGTGCTGCCGACGATCTTCGGGGTGGCGACGGTGTTCATCAGCTGGTTCGGCGACCTCCAGCCGTGGATCGACTTCAACACCGCCCAGCAGCCGCTCTTCGACGGCGGTTGGACCGGCGAGAAGATCGGCCAGCTCGCGACGTCCGGCACGATCTGGCTGGTCGTCCCGTTCGTGTTCGGCGCGATGCGCGTGATGCGCAGCGAGGTGAAGTAGCGCACCCGGCTCCGGCCGGGTGGCAGGACCGGCGAGGTCCGGGCGTGTCGGGGGACCGCCCGGGCCTTCGTCGTGTCCGGAGGGCCCTGAGAGACTGACCTCATGCACGAACGCCGCGACGTCGTCGTCCTCGGGTCGACCGGATCGATCGGGACCCAAGCGCTCCGGATCGTCGCCGCCAACCCCGACCGCTTCCGCGTGGTGGGCCTCTCGGCCGCCGGCTCCGATCCGGCGCTGCTCGCGGCGCAGGCGATCGAGCACGGTGTCGCGGTCGTGGCCGTGGCCCGCGCCGGTGCCGCCCAGGACGTGCAGCTCGCGCTGTACGCGGAGGCGCAGCGCCGCGGGTACGCCGAGGGCGACCACCGGGTTCCGCGGCTCCTCGCCGGTCCGGACGCCGCGACCGAGCTGGCGGCGGTGCGCTGCGACGTCGTCCTCAACGGCATCACGGGTGCGGTCGGGCTGGGACCGACGATCGCGGCCCTCAGGGCCGGGACGACCCTGGCGCTCGCCAACAAGGAGTCGCTGATCATCGGCGGCCCCGTCGTCACGGCGCTCGCGGAGCCCGGGCAGATCGTGCCCGTCGACTCCGAGCACTCCGCGATCGCGCAGGCGCTGCGCGGCGGACGTACCGACGAGGTCCGCAGGCTCGTGCTCACCGCGAGCGGGGGCCCGTTCCGCGGGCGCGACCGCGCGGCGCTCGCCGACGTGACGGTCGAGCAGGCTCTGGACCACCCGAACTTCGCGATGGGCCCGGTCATCACGGTGAACTCCGCGACCCTGGTCAACAAGGGCCTCGAGGTGATCGAGGCCCACCTGCTGTTCGGGGTGCCGATGGAGCGGGTCGACGCGGTGGTGCACCCGCAGCAGGTGATCCACTCGATGGTCGAGTTCGTCGACGGGTCCACGATCGCCCAGGCGTCCCCGCCGTCGATGCTGATCCCGATCGCGCTCGGGATGGGCTGGCCCGACCGGGTCCCGGACGCCGGGCCCGGGTGCGACTGGACGACGGCGTCGACCTGGGACTTCGCCCCGCTGGACGACGACGCGTTCCCCGCCGTACGGCTGGCTCGGCGCGCCGGCGACTTCGGCCGGACCGCGCCCGCGGTCTACAACGCCGCCAACGAGGAGTGCGTCGCCGCGTTCCTCGACGGCACTCTCGGGTTCCTCGGGATCGTCGACACCGTCGGGCAGGTGCTCGAGGAGCACGTCACCGACCCGGGCGTACGCTCGATCACGGGCGGCCTGACCGTCGACGACGTGCTCGCCGCCGACCGCACCGCCCGTGAACGTGCCCGGGCCCTGATCGAGGAGGCTGGTCGATGAGCGAGCCGTTGCTCTACGCGCTCGGCGTCGTCGTCTTCCTGGTCGGCCTGGCCGTCTCGATCGCCCTGCACGAGGTCGGGCACATGGTGCCGGCCAAGGCCTTCGGCGCGAAGGTGACCCAGTACTTCGTCGGCTTCGGGCGCACGGTCTGGTCGAGACGGCGCGGCGAGACGGAGTACGGCCTGAAGGCGATCCCGCTCGGCGGCTTCGTGAAGATCGTCGGTATGCTCCCGCCGCACCGCGGCGACGACCCGAGCCAGGTCCGGACCTCCAACACCGGCCTGTTCACCCAGCTGGTCTCCGACGCGCGCACGGCCGAGTACGAGCACGTCACGCCCGACGACGAGCCGCGGCTGTTCTACAAGCTGCCGTGGTGGAAGAAGGCGATCGTGATGGCCGGGGGACCGGTCGTCAATCTCGCGATCGCGTTCGCGCTGTTCGCGGCGATCTTCCTGTCGATCGGCGCGCAGACGCTCACGACGACGATCTCCTCGGTCTCGGACTGCGTGATCCCGGCCGCCGAGGCGCCGCGGACCTGCACCTCGACCGACCCGGTCGCCCCGGCGAAGGAGTCCGGTCTGGAGGCTGGCGACGAGATCGTGTCGTTCAACGGCGAGCCGATCGACGACTGGTCGCAGATGCAGACCGCGATCCGATCCAACGGCGACTCCGCCGCCACGATCGGCTACGTCCGCGACGGCGAGACGTACGAGACCACCGTCAACACCTCGGTGCAGCCGCGACCGGTGGGCGACGATCCGGCCGTGACCGAGGAGGTCGGCTTCCTCGGTGTCGCGCCGACGGCCGGCTACGAGCGGCAGGACCTCGGCTACGTCGTGACCACGATGGGTGACATGACCGTCGGCACCGTCGAGGCGATCGCGTCGCTGCCGCAGAAGATGGTCGAGGTCACGCAGTCGATCTTCGGCGCCGAGCGCGCCGACGACACCCCGATGAGCCCGGTCGGCGCAAGCCGGGTCGCCGGTGAGATGGTGACGATCGAGGGGACGACCTGGACCGACCGCGTCTACCGGATCGCGACGCTGCTCGCCGCCGTGAACCTCTTCGTCGCGCTGTTCAACTTCATCCCGTTGCTCCCGCTGGACGGGGGCCACATCGCCGGCGCGCTGTGGGAGGGTCTGCGCAACGCGATCGCCCGGCTGCGCCGGCGGCCGCTGCCGGGCCCCGTCGACGTCGGGCGGATGCTCCCGGTCGCGTACGGCGTGGGTGCGCTGCTCCTGGTGATGGGTGTCATCCTGATCCTGGCCGACATCATCAATCCCGTACGCCTGACCTGACCGCACGCCCGACCGAACTCGAGGAGAGCCGCACCCGCATGGACGTCAACCTGGGAATGCCGGCGGCACCGCCGCCGACCCTCGCCCCGCGTCGCCGCAGCCGCAAGATCAAGGTCGGCGCGGTCGAGGTGGGCGGCGACGCCCCGATCTCGGTCCAGTCGATGACGACGACCCCGACCGTCGACGTCAACTCCACCCTGCAGCAGATCGCCGAGCTGACGGCGGCCGGCTGCGACATCGTGCGGGTGGCGTGCCCGAGCCAGGACGACGCGGAGGCGCTGCCCGACATCGCGCGCAAGTCGCAGATCCCGGTGATCGCCGACATCCACTTCCAGCCGAAGTACGTCTACGCGGCGATCGAGGCCGGGTGCGCCGCGGTCCGCGTGAACCCGGGCAACATCCGCAGGTTCGACGACCAGGTCAAGCAGATCGCGCAGGAGGCGAAGGACCACGGCACGTCGATCCGGATCGGCGTCAACGCCGGCTCGCTGG
The DNA here is from genome assembly GCF_002797495.1 of Mumia flava. NCBI lineage: Bacteria > Bacillati > Actinomycetota > Actinomycetes > Propionibacteriales > Nocardioidaceae > Mumia > Mumia flava. The sequence goes on along the minus strand of NZ_PGEZ01000001.1, from coordinate 520,809 downwards.
ACAAGCGGCTGCTGGAGAAGTACGGCAAGCCGACGCCGGAGGCGTTGGTCGAGTCCGCGGTGTGGGAGGCCTCGCTGTTCGAGGAGCACGACTTCCACGACTTCAAGATCTCGGTGAAGCACAACGACCCGGTCGTGATGGTCAAGGCGTACGAGCTGCTCGCGGAGCGCGGCGACTGGCCGCTGCACCTCGGCGTGACCGAGGCGGGTCCGGCGTTCCAGGGCACGATCAAGTCCGCGACCGCGTTCGGCGCGCTGCTGAGCCAGGGGATCGGCGACACGATCCGGGTCTCGCTGTCCGCCCCGCCGGTCGAGGAGGTCAAGGTCGGGATCCAGATCCTCCAGTCGCTCAACCTCCGTCCACGCAAGCTCGAGATCGTGTCGTGCCCGTCGTGCGGGCGCGCCCAGGTGGACGTCTACAAGCTCGCCGAGGAGGTCACCGCCGGGCTCGAGGGCATGGAGGTGCCGCTGCGGGTCGCGGTGATGGGCTGCGTCGTGAACGGCCCGGGGGAGGCGCGGGAGGCCGATCTCGGCGTCGCGTCCGGCAACGGGAAGGGCCAGATCTTCGTCAAGGGCGAGGTGATCAAGACCGTCCCGGAGGCGAAGATCGTCGAGACCCTGATCGAGGAGGCGATGCGGATCGCCGAGGACATGGAGCCCGTCGACGGCGGCGGCGCGGAGGTCACCGTCTCCTGAGACGGGCGCGCCGGTCCCGCTCGCCGCTACTCGCCGGTCGTGCCGTCGACCAGCTCGCGGACGATGTCGAGGTGGCCGAGGTGGCGCGCGTACTCCTGGAGCAGGTGCACGAGGATCCACGCGAGGTTCGGCGGGTCGGACTCGAACCGGCCCCCGGTCGCGGCCACGTCCAGGAGGTCCGCCTCGGCGACGATCGACCGTGACGTCGCGACCTGCTCGCGGAACGCCGCGAGCAGCTCCTCGTACGTCCCGGGCCCGACGGCCCAGCCGTCGTCGGCCGGGTCGGAGTCGCCCCACGGGTCGACCACCGGCTCCCCGAGGAACCCCCAGACCAGCCAGCGCCGCTCCACGTACGTCAGGTGGACCAGCAGCCCCAGGGGCGTCCAGCCCGACGGCACCCGGCTGGACGTCAGGTCCTCGAGGCTCATCCCGTCCAGCTTGCGCTCGAGCGCGTCACGGTAGTGGTCCAGCTGGTCACGGAGCAGGGCCAGCGGGTCGGTCACGGAGCGGGCAGGTTCACCGATCGGATCTGCGGCCATGCGCTTCACTGTAGGCTTTCACCTGCGCGAACGGTCAGCGGGGAGGTGGTCGGATGCTCGGCACGACGACCGGGGTCCGGGTGCTCGGTGAGCACGACCTGTCCGCCGTCCAGCGCCTGGTGGACCGTGACCCGCTGGTCAACCTCTTCGTCGACCACCGGCTCGCGACCACGCGGATGCAGCCGCGCTGGCTGGGCGGCGAGATCTGGGGCTACTTCGACGGTGGCGAGCTCGTCTCGGCGTGCCACGTCGCCGCGAACTTCGTGCCGGTCGAAGCGACCCCGGACGCGATCGACGCCTTCACGCGCCGGGCGCGCCGCACGGGTCGGTTGTCGTCGTCGATCGTCGGCCCAGCGACGGAGGTCGGTGCCCTGTGGGAGCGGCTGGAGCCGCACTGGGGTCCGGCCCGTTCGCTGCGCCTGAACCAGCCGTTCCTCCAGATCGCCGGTCCGCCGCGGATCGCGCCGGACCCCCGCGTACGGCCGGTGCTGCTGGACGAGGTCGACGTCCTGTACCCGGCGTGCGTGGCGATGTTCACCGAGGAGGTCGGCGAGAGTCCCGAGCTGCCGGGTCGGCACAGCTACCGTGCGCGGGTGACGCAGCTCGTCACGCGTGGCTGGTCGTACGCGATCATCGAGGACGGCGAGGTGCTGTTCAAGGCCGAGGTCGGGTCGGCGACCGCGCGCGGATGCCAGGTCCAAGGGGTCTGGGTCGCGCCCGAGCACCGGGGCCGGGGCCTCGCGGCGCGCGGGATGGCCGGCGTGGTGGAGCTGGCGCGGCGGGAGGTCGCGCCCGTGGTGACGCTGTACGTGAACGACTACAACGTCGCGGCGCGGGCGGCGTACGCGCGGGCGGGGTTCGTGCAGACCTCGACGTTCGCCTCGGTGCTGATGTAGCGGAGCTCGCCGCCCGGACTCCGGGACGCGGTCACGGTTCGGTCACACCCGGGCGGTCCTCGATCGCCGACCGACCGTGTCACCTAGAGTGGCAGATCCGTTCCCCCGCTGAGGAGTTCCCTCATGGTCCGCCGGATCTGTGTCCTGCTCGCCGCCGTCGGCGCTGCCGTCGCTCTCGCCTCGCCCGCCTCGGCCGGCACGCGCTCCGTGCCCGATCCGCGCGGTGACGCCGTGGCAGCGGTCGACTTCACGAAGGTGAAGGTCACGAACGGCAAGAAGGCCGTGCGTGTCCGTGTCGTGATCCCGCGCTTCCGGCGCTCGAAGGCCGGCTTCGTGAGCGTGACGGTGAGTCGGAAGGCGAAGGGGCTCCCCTTCTACCAGCTGAGTCGGGAGCACCGGCGGAACGCCTGGACGAAGCCTCGGCTGGTCGATGAGGCGGCGAAGCCGATCCGCTGCCGGGGGGACAGGGTGCGATTCCGCAGCAACGGGTTCGTGGCGCGCATCCCGCAGCGCTGCATCGACGACAACCGGAAGAAGGTGGTCGCCCTTCCGACGACCTTCGCCCGGGACTTCGACGTCGAGACCGACTTCGACGCCGAGCCGTACCCGTACGACGTCCCCGACCGCCGCGGTCGCTGGGTCCGGTACCGCTGACCCGGACCTCCGCCGTATCCATCACGACTCCGACCCCGAGGAGCCCCCATGATCCGCCGGATCTGTGTCCTGGCCTGCGCCGTCGCCCTCGCTCTGTCCCTCGCGTCACCCGCCTCCGCGGCGAAGCGCACCGTCCGCGACGAGCGCGGCGATGCGGTCAGGTCGATCGACTTCACGAAGGTGAAGGTCGCCAACAGCAAGAACTACCTCCGGGTGCGGGTGACCATCCCACGGTTCCGGCGTGCGAAGGCCGGTACCGTCGGCGCTTCGATCGCGGTGGATGGCCGTGCGTCGTTCCTGTACGTGGGGCGGACCCGTCGGGCGTCGGACGAGCGCTGGACGAAGCCGCGCATGCTCAACAACGAGACCGGCAAGCGCGTGCGCTGTGCCGGTGACCGGGTGCGGTTCCGCAGCAACGGCTACGTCATCCGAGTTCCGCAGCGGTGCCTCCGCAAACGCGGTGCCGCAGTGCACGTCGAGCCCACGACCGCCGTCCGGAACGCGATCTGGTCGTCGAGCCTGACCCCGCCTGACTTCGACTCCAACGACCGATACGGCCGTTGGGTCGCCTACCGCTAGCCCCCACATCCTCGTCCGTTCGTCCGCTTCGTGCGGACGCCCCCGACTCCGAACCCCAGGAGCCTCCATGATCCGTCGGATCTCCCTCGTCCTGGCCGCCGCAGGACTCGCGATCACCGCCGTCGCCTCGCCCGCGTCGGCCCAGACCAAGCGGTTCGAGGACCGCCGCGGCGACGCCGACGAGGCGATCGACATCACGCGTGTGAAGGTCAAGAACGCCAAGGGCGCGATCCGCGTCAAGGTGGTCATCCCGCAGTTCCGTCGCTCGGGGACCGCCGCTGCCGCGGTCACGGTCAAGCGGCTGCGCAAGCCTCGCACGCGCGTCGCGGTGTCCCGCTTCCACCTCGCGGGCTTCGGGTGGTCACGCGGCGAGCTCCTGAACGAACGGACGGGCGAGCCGATCCGCTGCAAGGGCGACCGAGTCCGCTTCACCGACCGCGGATTCGCGATCCGGATCCCGCAGCGATGCCTGCCGGGCAAGCCCGGCCGCATCCGCGCCGCCGCGTACACGATCACGCGCGACGCCTTCTCGTTCGACAGCGACGAGGACGACCTGGTGCTGAGCGGGCCCGACGCCGACATCGACGTCTTCCCCCAGCAGAGCCTCGAGCGCGTCCGGCCGAAGCTCAGCCCGGCCGTCCGGTACCGCTGATGCCGGGCTCCTCCGTACGCCCGTCGGGTCGCCCGCCCCGCGACGTCACCGCTCTGGCCGGCCTGCTCGCGGTCGCGGGCGTGGCGCACTTCGTGGCACCGAAGCCGTTCGAGTCGATCGTGCCGCGCGCCCTGCCGGCGCGGCGTGCCCTCGTGCACGCGAGCGGTGTCGCCGAGCTGGCCTGCGCCGCCGGACTGGTCGCGCCACGGACCCGCCGCGCGGCCGGGTACGCGACGGCGGCGCTGATGGTCGCGGTCTTCCCGGCGAACGTGCAGATGACCGTCACCGCGCTGCGCAGCCCGCGCGCCTCCACCGGCTACCGCGCCGCGACGATCGCCCGGCTGCCGCTGCAGTGGCCGCTGGTGCGCACGGCGTGGAAGGCCGCCCGGTCCGGCTGAGACCGGGCGCTAGGCTGGGCGCTGCCCTGCCGCGGCTCGCGGCCCCGTACGACCTCCAGGAGCAACCGTGGTCACCCGCATGTCCCGATTCTTCGTGCGCACCCTGCGTGAGGACCCGGCGGACGCGGAGGTGCCGTCGCACCGCCTGCTCGTGCGCGCCGGCTACGTCCGTCGCGCCGGGCCGGGGATCTACTCGTGGCTGCCGCTCGGTCTGCGGGTGCTCCGACGGATCGAGACGATCGTCCGCGAGGAGATGGAGCGGATCGGCAGCCAGGAGGTGTCGTTCCCCGCGCTGCTCCCGAAGGAGCCGTACGAGGCGAGCGGTCGGTGGGAGGAGTACGGCGACAACATCTTCCGGCTGGCCGACCGCAAGGGCGCCGACATGCTCCTCGGTCCGACGCACGAGGAGATGTTCACGCTCCTGGTCAAGGACCTGTACTCCTCGTACAAGGACCTGCCGCTGTCGATCTACCAGATCCAGACGAAGTACCGCGACGAGGCGCGGCCGCGTGCGGGCCTGCTGCGTGGGCGCGAGTTCGTGATGAAGGACTCCTACTCCTTCGACGTCGACGACGACGGCCTGAAGCGCGCGTACGAGGCGCACCGCGAGGCGTACATCCGGATCTTCGACCGGCTCGGGCTCGACTACGTGATCGTGCAGGCGGTCTCGGGTGCGATGGGCGGCTCGGCCAGCGAGGAGTTCCTCGCGACCGCGGACAACGGCGAGGACACGTACGTCCGCTCGCCCGGCGGGTACGCCGCCAACGTCGAGGCCGTCACGACCGTGGCGCCGGCGCCCCTGAGCGACGACGCGATCGCCGCGCTGCCCGCCGCGCACGTCGAGGACACCCCGGACACCCCCACGATCGAGACGCTGGTCGCGGCCGCCAACGAGCGGTTCGCCCGCGACGACCGGCCGTGGGGCGCCCACGACACGCTGAAGAACGTCGTGATGTGGGTCCGCCAGCCCGACGGGTCGCGCGAGATCCTCGTCGTCGGCCTGCCCGGTGACCGCGAGGTCGACCTCAAGCGGCTCGAGGCGCAGCTGGCTCCCGGCGAGATCGAGGCGTTCGAGGACGGCGACTTCGCGAGTCACCCCGCGCTCGTGCGCGGCTACATCGGCCCGCAGGTGCTGGGGGAGGACTCGGAGTCCGGCATCCGCTACCTCGTCGACCCGCGCATCGCCGCCGGGACCGCGTGGATCACCGGCGCCAACGAGCCCGGCAAGCACGTCTTCGACCTCGTCTTCGGCCGCGACTTCACCGCGGACGGCACGATCGAGGCGGCCGAGGTGCGCGCCGGCGACCCGGCGCCCGACGGCTCGGGCCCGCTCGAGCTGGCCCGGGGCATCGAGATGGGCCACATCTTCCAGCTCGGCCGCAAGTACGCCGACGCGCTCGGGCTGGAGGTGCTCGACGAGAACGGCAAGCTCGTCACCGTGACGATGGGCTCGTACGGCGTGGGCGTGTCCCGCGCGGTCGCCGCGATCGTCGAGAACTCCCACGACGAGGCCGGGATCGTCTGGCCGGCCGAGGTGGCGCCGTTCGACGTCCACCTCGTCGCGACGGGTAAGGACCCGGCGATCTTCGACGCCGCGGCGAGCCTCGCCGACGACCTGGCGGCGGCCGGGCTCGAGGTGCTGTACGACGACCGCCCGAAGGTCTCGCCCGGCGTGAAGTTCAAGGACGCCGAGCTGATCGGGGTCCCGACGATCGTCGTGGTCGGGCGCGGTCTCGCCGAGGGCGTGGTCGAGGTCAAGGACCGGCGCAGCGGGACCCGCGAGAACATCGCGCTCGACGACGCGGTCGCGACCGTGAAGGTCCGCACGGCCCGGGGCTGACCAGCGGCTCGACCGGGCCGCTGCTCAGACTCCGAGCAGCGGATTGACCCGGTCGAGCAGCAGCGCGTCGGCGATCCGACCGTCACGGCCCAGCATCGACGCCCGTTCCGAGCCGGCCATCGCGAACCCGGCGGCCTGCGCGACCCGCAGCGACGCCGCGTTGCCCTCCTGGATCCTCACGAAGGCACGGACGACGCCGAGCCCGCCGCGCTCACGCGGCGCGAAGGCGTGCCCGACGAGCCGCTCGACCGCCTCGACCGCGATCCCGCGACCGCGGGCCTCGGGATGCAGCCAGTAGCCGATCTCGACGCCCGCCTCGCTCTGCCGGGGGATGCCGATCGTGCCGAGGAGCGCGTCGCTCGACGCGTCGGCGATCGCCCACGACGCGCTGCGTGCCGCCGCGACGCCGTCGAGCACGGCCGCGCGGAACGCCGCCGCGTCGGTGGGGCGGTACGGGACGGGCAGCATCGGCAGCCACCGCACCGTCGTCGGGTCGCTGCAGCCCTCGACGATCCGCGGGTCGTCACGCTCCTGCAGGGCCCGCAGCACCACGCGCTCGGCGCGCAGCGTCTCCAACGACCACCAGGGTCCCCGGGGACCCGGCGGATCGTCGCGGCGCAGCGTGCCGGTCCAGGCGTCGGTGATCGTGCCGTCGTGGGCACCGAGCCAGCCGCGGACCACCCCGTCGAAGCTGAACCCGTGCCTCCACGCGAGCTTGCGCGACGGCCAGTTGCCGCGCTCGGACTGCCACAGCACGGTCTGGAGGTCGAGCCGCTCGAACCCGTACCGCAGCAGCAGCCCGAGCGCGGTGTGCATCGCGCCGGTGCCGCGTGCGGCCGGGTGCGCGACGTACCCGACGATCGCGCGCCCCGGGCCGGCGTCGCGCAGCGTCACCGTGCCGGCGTACGCGCGAGCGCCGTGCCGCGGGCCGCCGGAGCGCGGGGCATCGACGGCGAAGACGTGCTCGGTCCCGCTGGACCACGCGGTCTCGTTGAACCGCAGCCACGCTCGGGCCTGCTCCCGGTCGTACCCCTCCGGGATCGTCGTCCAGCGCAAGGTGAGGGGGTCGACCGACTGCTCGACGACGGACTCGAGGTCGGGCTCCGCCAGGGCTCGCAGGGTCACCGGGCCGTCGGACAGGACCGGCACGTCGTCGGGGAAGCGGTGGGTGGGCATCGCCATGCGGCGAGCCTCGCACAGGTCGGCTACACGCCGAGGCCGGGCAGCGCCGAGGGCCGCCCGCCCCACGCCAGGATCGCCGCCGAGGACTCCGTGAGCGCCTCGACGGCCGCAGCCCGCGTCGGGCCGTCGGTCGCCGCCACGACGGCCCCCCAGGTCACGGCCAGGCGCGACTCGATCGTGCGCGCGACGCGCCGGACGTCGCGTGGCCGGTCGGTGCGCCCGACGTCGTAGGCAGGCTCGCTCGGCACGGGAACCTGGCCGTCGGCCGTGAGGGTCTGCTCGAGCCGGTCGCGGCGGTCGCGGTGGGACGCGAACGCGCCGGCGCTCTGCGCCTGCAGCGCCGTCCCCGCGTCGAGCCGGCCCGCGAGCAGGCCGTAGGCGTACACGGCCGCGTGCTCGCCCGCGAGGGCGGTCTGCAGCGCGTCGACCGCCTCGCTGCCGAGCGTGGGCGTGCCGGGCGTCGCCGTGCTCATCGCGCCCCCAGCGTGTCGCGGAGCACGAGGGCGTCCTGCGCGTGCCCGGCGGCGACGCAGGCCAGGAGCCGGGCGACCTGGCCGTCGGCGGCCTCGAGCGCGGCCGCGCTGCGGGCGTCCCGGGTCCGTCGGCTCTCGCGGGCCAGGCGCCGCAGCGTCGGTGCGGCGCCGGTCGTCCGGCTCGCGCTCGGCTCGGACCCGCTGGACTGCGTCACCGTCGGCGCGCTCGCGCTCGCCGAGGGTGACGCACCCGTCCCGACCGCCGCCGCCAGGACGTCGACCCGCTCCTGGCACCGCTGGGCGACCCCGGCCGCCGCCTGTGCCTGGGCGCCGTCGGCGGTGCGCACCGCGGTCGCGGTCGCGAGCACCTGCTCCTCGTCGGCGAGCGCCGAGGCGAGCAGGTCGGCGTCGGGGTGGTCGTCGCGCTCGGGATCCTTCGGCGGCAGCGCCCAGTCGCACGCGGCGGTGGCGACCAGGGTCGCGGACGCGGCGGCGCCGAGCAGCAGCCGACGCCGACCGACGCCGTACGGTGCGTGGGGGCGCGAGGTCACAGGGCGAACCTATCGCCCGCGCCGTATAGGCTGGGCCTCGGCACGACCACGCGACCGACCGCGCCACTGAACGACGGCCTCGCCCGCCGACAACCGAACACGGAGGCTCCCGAGATGGCTTCGACCCCCCTTCCCGACGACCTCCAGGCGGTGCTGGACGGCGTCGTCGGCTCGTTCGGACTGGACCTCGACGCGGTCGAGCTCTCCGCGTCCCGTGTGCTGCGCGTGGTGGTCGACGCCGACGGCGGCGTGTCGCTCGACGACCTCGCCGAGGTGACCCGCGCGGTCTCGGCGAAGCTCGACGAGACCGACGTCATGGGGGAGAGCCGCTACACCCTCGAGGTCACCTCCCGCGGAGTCTCCCGTCCGCTCACGCTCCCGCGTCACTGGAGCCGCAACGCGGGCCGCCTGGTCAAGGTGCGTCTGACCGACGGCACCGAGGTCAGCGGCCGGATCGACGGCTCCGACGATGCGGGAGCGCAGATCGCCACCGAGGATGGACAGCGACGGATCGCGTACGACGACGTCAAGAAGGCCAAGATCGAGCCTGAGCTGAAGCGGAAGGACACCTGATGGACATCGACATGGCAGTGCTGCGTTCCCTCGAGCGTGAGAAGGACCTGTCGTTCGACGTCGTGGTGACCGCGATCGAGCAGGCGCTCCTGGTGGCCTACCACCGCACACCGGACAGCCGGCAGCGCGCACGGGTCGAGCTCGACCGCTCGTCGGGGCACGTCGTGGTCTGGGCGCGCGAGCGGGTGCTCGACGACGACGGTGCGCCGGTCGTCGACGACGAGGGCGCGCCGACGTTCACCGAGGAGTTCGACGACACCCCGGACAACTTCGGCCGGATCGCCGCGACGACCGCGAAGCAGATCATCCTGCAGCGCCTGCGCGACGCCGAGGACGAGCAGAAGTTCGGCGAGTTCTCCGCCCGCGAGGGCGACGTGGTCTCCGGGATCATCCAGCAGGGTCGGGACCCGGGCGACGTGATGGTCGACCTCGGCAGGATCGAGGCGCTGCTGCCCGTCGCCGAGCGGGTGCCGGGGGAGTCCTACGACCACGGCGAGCGGATCAAGGCGCTGGTCACCAGCGTGCGTCGCGGCACCCGTGGACCTCAGGTCCAGGTCTCGCGGACGCACCCCAACCTGGTGAAGAAGCTGTTCGCCCTCGAGGTTCCCGAGATCGCCGACGGCACGGTCGAGATCGCCGGGATCGCACGCGAGGCCGGCCACCGCACGAAGATCGCCGTACGGTCGCGCGTGGCGGGCGTGAACGCCAAGGGCGCCTCGATCGGGCCGATGGGCCAGCGGGTCCGCAACGTGATGGCCGAGCTGCACGGCGAGAAGATCGACATCGTCGACTTCTCCGAGGACCCGGCCGAGTACATCGCGCACGCGCTCTCACCCGCGCAGGTGTCGAGCGTCACAGTCGTGGATGCCGACGGGCGCGCGGCGCGCGTGATCGTGCCGGACTTCCAGCTGTCGCTCGCCATCGGCAAGGAGGGCCAGAACGCCCGTCTCGCGGCCCGTCTGACGGGGTGGCGGATCGACATCCGGCCGGATGTCGATCCGGCGCCGACGGGGGCGGCGGCCGAGCCCGCAGCGCCGGGCGCCGACGGCGCCGCAGGTGACGGCGTGGCGGGGGGCGCGACACCGTGAGGACCGCCGCGCTAGACTGAACGACGGTGAAACACTCGAACCTGCCCGGCGCCTCGGCGTCGGAGGCTCCGATGCTCCGACGGCCTGTCCGGACGTGCGTCGGTTGTCGGGTTCGGGCGGACAGATCCGACCTGCTGCGGGTCGTGGCGGTCCGAGGTGGCACGACAGTCGTCGTGACGCCCGACCTCTCCGGCTCGGCACCCGGCCGCGGGGCTCACCTGCACCGCGACCAGGCGTGTCTCCAGCTGGCCGTCCGGCGCAAGGCGTTCGGGCGGGCACTGCGAGTCGCGGAGCCGGTCGATCCGACACCGCTGGTCGACCTCCTCACCGGAGCGACCAGCCAGATGCACGCGGCCCCGCCGAGAAGCGGGGCTTGACAGAAGTGGAGCACGCGCTCATGAGCACTCGATGAGTTCCGCGCAATGAGCATGCACATCGTCTAGCGGTCTGCGTCCACACCCGGACTCGGACCGCCCCTGAAGGAGAGCAGTGGCAAAGGTCCGAGTCCATGAACTCGCCAAGGAGTTCGGAGTCACCAGCAAGGACGTCCTGTCGGCGCTGACCGACATGGGCGAGTACGTCCGGTCGGCCTCGTCGACCGTCGAAGCGCCGGTGGTCCGCCGACTCACGGAGAAGTACGGCGACGAGTTCCGCACCAAGGGTGCGGCGAAGAAGTCGCGCAAGGCACCTGCCAAGAAGGCGGCTGCCGCGCCGGCGTCCGATGAGACGCCGGCCACCGAGACCCCCGCGGCGCCGACCCCGGCGCCGCGCAAGAAGGCAGCAGCCCCGGCCGAGCCGACCCCGGCTCCGGACGAGCCGACACCTGCCGTCGAGGAACCCGCCGCGGCCGCACCGGCTGCACCGGCGGAGCCCGCCGAGCCGACCCCGGCTCCCAAGCCGGGCGGCCCGAAGCCGGGCCCGAAGGCGACCCCTCGCCCGCGTCCGGAGCAGCCGGCTGCGCGCAGCGACGCCCCCCGCCCCGGCGGTCGGCCCGCGCCGCGCCCCGGCCAGGCTCCCCGCTCCGGCGAGGGTGGTGCACGTCCTGGCGCCCCCCGCCCCGGCGCTCCGCGTCCGGGTGGTGCACCCCGACCGGGTGGTCCGCGTCCGGGTGGTCCGCGTCCGGGCAACAACCCGTTCTCCTCGACCCAGGGCATGCAGCGTCCTGGTCGCGACGGCGGCCGGGACGGCGGTCGTGACGGTGCGCCTCGTGACGGCGGCACCCGTGACGGCGCACGTCCCGCAGCGCCGCGTCCGCCCGCAGCGCGCGACGGTGGTTCGTCGCCGCGTCCGGGCATGCCGCGCCCCAACCCCGCGATGATGCCCAAGCAGAGCGCCGTCGGTCCGACGCGTTCGGGCGGCGGCGGACGCGGTCGCGCCGGTGGTCCCGGTGGCGGCGGAGGCCGCGGTCGTGGCGGTGCGCCCGGCGGCGGTCCCGGTGGTGGCGGCGGTCCTCGTCCTGGCGGCTTCGGCCGTCCGGGGCCGGGCCGCGGTGGCCGCGGCGGCACGCAGGGCGCGTTCGGCCGGCCCGGAGGTCCGGCGCGTCGCAGCCGCAAGTCGAAGCGTGCGAAGCGCCAGGAGTTCGATCAGATGCAGGCGCCGTCGATCGGCGGCGTGCGCGTCCGCAAGGGCGACGGGCAGACGATCCGTCTCGCCCGTGGCGCGACGCTGACCGACTTCGCCGAGAAGATCGGCGCCGACGCGGCGTCGCTCGTGCAGGTGCTGTTCGCGCTCGGCGAGATGGTCACGGCGACGCAGTCGGTCAACGACGAGACGCTGCAGATCCTCGGCGAGGAGCTCAACTACGACGTCCAGGTCGTCTCGCCGGAGGACGAGGACCGCGAGCTGCTCGAGTCGTTCTCCATCGAGTTCGGCGAGGACGAGGGCAGCGAGGAGGACCTCGCGCCGCGTCCGCCGGTCGTGACCGTGATGGGTCACGTCGACCACGGCAAGACGAAGCTGCTGGACGCGATCCGCAGCGCGAACGTCGTCGACAAGGAGGCCGGTGGCATCACCCAGCACATCGGCGCCTACCAGGTCGCGACCGTGGTCGACGAGCAGGAGCGTCGGATCACCTTCATCGACACCCCGGGTCACGAGGCGTTCACCGCCATGCGTGCCCGCGGTGCGCAGTCGACGGACATCGCGGTGCTCGTGGTCGCGGCCGACGACGGCGTGATGCCGCAGACGGTCGAGGCGCTCAACCACGCGAAGGCCGCCGACGTGCCGATCGTGGTCGCCGTCAACAAGGTCGACAAGCCCGACGCCGACCCGTCGAAGGTGCGTGGTCAGCTCACCGAGTACGGCCTGGTGCCCGAGGAGTACGGCGGCGACACGATGTTCGTCGACGTCTCGGCGAAGTCGCAGCTCAACATCGAGGGCCTGCTCGAGTCCATCGTGCTGACCGCCGATGCCTCGCTCGACCTGCGCGCGAACCCGGAGCAGTCCGCCGAGGGCGTCGCGATCGAGGCGCACCTCGACCGCGGCCGCGGCCCGGTGGCGACCGTGCTGGTCCAGCGCGGCACGCTGCGGGTCGGGGACTCGATGGTCGCCGGACCGGCGTACGGCCGGGTCCGGGCCATGCTCGACGAGCACGGTGACCCGGTCGACGTGGCCGATCCGTCGCGTCCGGTCCTCGTCCTGGGCCTGACCGCGGTCCCCGGCGCCGGCGACACCTTCATGGTCGTCGCGGACGACCGGGTGGCTCGCCAGATCGCCGAGAAGCGCGAGGCGCGCGAGCGCAACGCCGCCCTGGCCCAGCGCACGGCCCGCCGTACGCTCGAGGACTTCATGCAGCACATGGAGAAGGGCGAGACCGACGAGCTGCTGCTCATCCTCAAGGGTGACGGGTCCGGCTCGGTGGAGGCGCTGGAGGAGGCGCTCAGCAAGATCGACGTCGGCGACGACGTCTCGCTGCGGGTCATCGACCGCGGTGTCGGTGCGATCACCGAGACCAACGTGATGCTCGCGGCCGCCTCCGACGCGGTCATCATCGGCTTCAACGTCCGTCCGCAGGGCAAGGCCACCGAGCTCGCCGAGCGCGAGGGCGTGGAGATCCGGTACTACTCGGTGATCTACTCCGCGATCGACGAGATCGAGGCTGCGCTCAAGGGCATGCTGAAGCCGGAGTACACCGAGGCCCAGCTCGGGCAGGCGGAGATCCGAGCGATCTTCCGGTCCTCCAAGATCGGCAACATCGCCGGCTGCATGGTCACCTCCGGGTCGATCAAGCGGAACTCCAAGGCCCGGCTGCTGCGGGACGGGTCGGTCGTGGCCGACAACCTCGACATCAGCAGCCTGCGGCGTGAGAAGGACGACGTCACCGAGGTCCGTGAGGGCTTCGAGTGCGGTCTGACGCTCAAGGGGTACAACGACATCAAGATCGGCGACGTCGTCGAGACGTTCGAGATGCGAGAGATCCCACGGGATTGAGGCCGGGCCCGCTCTGGTCGAGGTCGCCGACCTGAGCAGAGCGGGTACGACCAGGAGAGGGTGCCGTACCGTCGAGGTGCGGCACCCTCTCGCCGTCACGAAGGAGACAACGATGGGAAGCGTGCGCGTCAACAAGGTCGCCGACCGGATCAAGGTCGTCGTCGCCGGGATGCTCGACCGACGGATCAAGGATCCGCGGCTCGGTTTCGTCACCGTCACCGATGTCCGGGTGAGCGGCGACACCCAGCACGCCACCGTGTTCTACACGGTGATGGGTGACGCCGAGGCCCACGCGGGCACCGAGGCGGCCCTGGCGAGCGCCACGGGGCTGATCCGGTCCGAGGTCGGCAAGCAGCTGGGCATGCGGCACACGCCGACGCTGGAGTTCGTCCGCGACGCCGTGCCGGAGAACGCCCGGCAGATCGAGGACCTGCTGGCGAAGGCGCGCGAGAGCGATGCCGAGGTCGCCGCCCGGGCGGCCGGGGCGCAGTACGCCGGCGACGCCGACCCGTACCGCGTCAAGGACGAGCCCGACGACGCCGACGAGGCGTGAGCGGGTCGTCGCGCGCCGGCGAGCCGACCCCCGGCATCGTCGTCGTCGACAAGCCGGCCGGGTGGACGTCGCACGACGTGGTCGCGCGGACCCGTCGGCTCGCCGGGACGCGCAAGGTCGGCCACGCCGGCACGCTCGACCCGATGGCGACGGGCGTGCTGGTGCTCGGCGTCGGCCGGGCGACCCGCCTGCTCGGGCACGTCGCCGGCCACGACAAGGACTACACCGCCACGATCCGCCTGGGCGCGTCGACGACGACCGACGACGCCGAGGGCGAGGTCGTCGCGACGGCCGACGCCGGGGGCCTCGCACGATCGGCCGTCGCGGAGGCGGCGGCCGCGCTGACCGGGGACGTCGACCAGGTCCCGTCGTCGGTGTCGGCGATCAAGATCGACGGTCAGCGGTCGTACGCCCGGGTGCGCTCCGGCGAGCAGGTCGAGATCCCTGCGCGCCGGGTCCACGTCGAGCGCTTCGACCTGTCCGAGCTGCGGTCCGCCCCTGACGGCTGTGTCGACGTCGACGCCGTCGTGACGTGCTCGAGCGGCACGTACGTCCGCGCGCTCGTACGTGATCTCGGCGCCGCGCTCGGAGTCGGCGGGCACCTCACGGCCCTGCGCCGGACGCGTGTGGGTGGGTTCACGCTCGAGCAGGCGCGCACGCTCGACGCGCTCGCCGAGGACTTCACGCTCGTCCCGCTCGCCGAGGCCGCCCGCGCCGCGTTCCCGAGCGTCGACCTCGACGCGGAGCCGGCCCGGCTCGTCGGCCACGGGAGACCGCTGCCGCAGCTCGAGCTCCCGGCGCACGGTCCCGTGGCCCTCTTCGACCCCGACGGGCGCTTCCTGGCGCTGTACGAGCGCAGCGGAGGCGGCGCTCGGCCGATCGCTGTGTTCATCGGGTGAACACGCACCACGGCGAGGGCCGGCTGCCCTAGGGTGTGGCCATGTCGACGCTGCTGACGGTGGCCCTGTGGGTCGTGGTGATCTGGTTCGTGCTGATCGTCATCGTGACGACGGTGCTGATGACCGTGGTCGCGCGGCACACCAAGAAGGACGAGTCGGCCGAGGTCAGCTTCCCGACGCTGGAGCCGATCTCGGAGCAGGTCGGGGACTCGACGATCACGCTCTACACCTACGGCCAGGACGTCTACGACGCGATGCTCGCGGAGATCCGCGGTGCACAGGACCACGTCTACCTCGAGTCGTACATCTGGAAGAACGACGAGCTCGGCGAAGAGTTCAAGCGCGAGGTGATCGCGGCCGCCGATCGCGGGGTCGATGTCCGTCTCGTCTACGACAGCTTCGCGAACGCCGTGGTGCCCCGCGCGTTCAAGCAGTTCGGCCCGAAGATCCAGGTGATGCGGCACGGGTGGTTCTCGCTGTGGATCCTCGTGCTCCGGATCCGCAAGCTCGGCCGCGACCACCGCAAGATCCTGGTCGTGGAC
Source organism: Mumia flava (assembly GCF_002797495.1). Taxonomy (NCBI): domain Bacteria; kingdom Bacillati; phylum Actinomycetota; class Actinomycetes; order Propionibacteriales; family Nocardioidaceae; genus Mumia; species Mumia flava. Next base: position 505,266 of record NZ_PGEZ01000001.1, on the reverse strand, counting down.
GGTCGCGTGGGCTTCGTCGGCGGCTACAACATCGGCGCCGACTACGCCACGAAGTGGCGCGACACCCACATGCGGATCCAGGGACCGCTGACCTGGGAGCTCCAGAACGCCTTCGTCGACTTCTGGAACGCGCACGCGAAGAAGCGGAAGGTCGAGCCGCTGGACGACCCGGGCGCCGACCACTGGGAGCCGCGTCTGCGCGCGCGGCGCAACGCGCCGATCCAGATGTCGTTCCCGATCCGCAACATGTACCTCGACGCGATCGATCGCGCGAAGGTGCGGATCTCGATCACCCAGGCGTACTTCATCCCCGACAGCGACATCCTCGATGCTCTGCTGCGCGCAGCCGGGCGGGGCGTCGACGTCCGCGTCCTCGTCCCGGAGAACTCCAACCACGTGATGGCCGACTGGCTGTCGAAGGCGTTCTACAGCCGGATGCTCGAGGGCGGGATCCGGATCCTCTTCTACCAGCCGACGATGGTGCACGCGAAGACCGCGACGATCGACGGCCGGTGGGCCACGGTCGGCACCGCGAACATCGACCGGCTCAGCCTGACCGGCAACTACGAGATCAACGTCGAGGTGGTCGAGGAGTCCGTCGCGGCGATGATGGACCGGATCTTCGAGAACGACTGCACGGCGACCCGGGAGCTGACGCTCGACGAGTGGTCGCAGCGCGGCCGGATGGCACGCTTCGGTGAGGTCGTGCTGATCCCGCTCCGCCCGATCATGTGAGAGCGGCGCGCGGGCCGAGTGGCGGCCCGCGCGGCCCTCCGGGCGGATGAGAGGGCTCTCACACCGACTTCATCCACCCCTCACCGCCGATGACGAACCTCGAGGTGTCAAGAGCAGGACACCGAGGCCGCAACGCGGCCACCGAGGGGAGATCATCATGGTCAAGCACATGATCCGAGCAGGCGTCGTCGCTCTCGGCGCCGCCGTGGCACTGGGCACCGTCGCCGTGGGTGCCCAGGTGACGAGTACGGCCGGCAAGGAGCCGCCTGCCGGCGTCACGAAGCGGACCGACGGGATCGACGACGTGGTCCTCGTCGCCGACGACGATGACGACGACGGCCGCGCCGGCGCGCGCGACAACACCCGTTCGCGCGACTCTCGGTCGAAGGCGAGCCGGAGCAGGGCGAGCCGTCTGACCCGCAGCCGGGGTCGCAGCCGCGACGCGACCAACAGCCGCAAGACCCGGGTGAGCCGCGACCGGGACCGCAGCCGCTCCGACCTGACCCGCGACTGGACCCGGGACGGCAAGGGTGGGAAGAAGCGCGACTGGAGCGCGAACAAGACCAACGACCGCAGTCGCAACGACACCCGCCGACGCCGCTGACGAGCGGGTGGTGCCGCGGGCCGGGCGTGCGTACGCCCGAACCGTCCGCGGGCTCGGGCGCGTGAGCCGTCGATGAGAGAACCCTCATCGACGGCTCACGGCCGTCTCACCGCCGCGGACCACGATGGAGACATCGACAGGGGCCGGGCCCCACGGAGAAGGGATCACCCATGAAGCAGCAGCTCGTTCGTTCCGGAGTCATGGCTCTCGCCGCGACGGTCGGTCTCGGGGGCCTGGCCCTGACGGCGCAGTCGACCACGGCCGCCGCCGGCAACGGCGAGGTCGCGGTCACGAAGCGGGTCGACGCGGTCGACGACGTGGTGCTGGTCGCCGACGACGACGATGACGACGACGACACGCGTACGCAGGCCACCCGGAGCAAGGCGACGCGGAGCAAGGCCACCCGGAGCAAGGCGAGCCGGCTGACCCGCAGCCGCGGCAAGAGCCGGGACCGGACGAACAGCCGCCGCACCAAGGTGAGCCGCGACAAGGATCGCAGCCGCAGCGACCTCACGCGAGACTGGACGCGTGACGGCAAGGGCAAGAAGAAGCTCGACCGCAGCGCGAACCACACCAACGACCGCAGCAAGAACGACACCCGGAAGATCCGCCGGGGCTGAGCGATGAGCGACGAGCAGGCTGCCTGGGACTTCGCCCGCGGTGACGAGATCGCCGACGGACTGATCGCGATGAAGCTGCTCGGAGGCGGGAACGCGTTCGAGGCCTACCTCGCGTTCGACGAGATCCTCTACGCGCCCGTGGTGGTCAAGGTCGTACGCCCGGACCAGGTCGACGATCCGGACACGCTGCGCGGGCTGGAGCGCGAGATCGACATGATCGACGCTCTCGAGCACCCCGCGATCGTCCGGCGGTTCGGGGCCGACCTCGACGGCGACCGACCGTACGTCATCCTCGAGAACATCGACGGACCCCGCCTGTCGTCGCTGATCCGTCGTCACGGACCCCTCCCGGTCCAGCAGCTCCTCCCGCTCGCGCTCGAGATCGCCTCGGCGCTGCACTACATGCGGCTGCGCGACGTGTGCCACCTCGACATCAAGCCGAGCAACGTCATCATGGGCGCGCCCGCGCGCGTCATCGACCTCAGCATCGCCCGCTCCGCGGCCGCGGCGGCCCGCCTGCGCGACGTGATCGGCACCGACGACTACCTGGCGCCGGAGCAGGCGGACCCGACCTCGGACCGGGGGACCCCGGGCTACGCCTCGGACGTGTGGGGGCTCGGCGCGACCCTCTACCACGCGGCGACAGCGCAGCGCCCGTTCGACGTCGGCGACGAGGGCGACCCGCTGGACGTCCAGTACCCCCAGCTCGTGTCCAGGCCCCGGCCCATGCCCGAGTTCGTGGAGGTTCCGGTCGCCGAGCTCGTCTACCGGTGCATGGCGCCGAGGCCCGAGGACCGGCCGGAGCCGGCCGAGGTCGCGGAGATGGTGCAGCCGCTGATGGAAGCGATGCCGAAGGCACGCCTCGCGGGCTTCAAGATCAGCGCCCGGTGAGCACGCACGACGTGCGGCCGGTCAGCCGTCGAACCGGTAGCCCATCCCGCGCACCGTCGTGATGGCCGACGCACCCAGCTTCTTGCGCAGGTAGCCGACGTAGACGTCGACCACGTTCGAGCCCGGGTCGAAGTCGTACCCCCAGACCTGGGAGAGCAGCTGCTCCCGGGTGAGCACCTGCTTCGGGTGCCGCAGGAACACCTCCGCCAACCGGAACTCCCGGGCCGACAGCTCGATCTGCCGGCCGTCGACGGCCAGCTCGCGCGTGCGCAGGTCGAGCCGCAGCCGGCCGGCGGTGAGCACGTCGTCACCGGACGATCCGACGTTCGCCGCCGTACGCAGCCGCAGGCGGACCCGGGCCAGAAGCTCGTCGAACCGGAAGGGCTTGCTCATGTAGTCCACCGCGCCGCCCTCGAGCGCCGCCACGGTGTCGGTGACGGAGTCGCGCGCGGTCAGCACGATCACGGGGAGGCTCGGTTGCTGCGCGCCGACCTGCTCGAGCACGCCGAACCCGTCGATCCCCGGCAGGCCGATGTCGAGCACGACCAGGTCGAAGTCGCCCGTGAGGGCGTAGTCGATCCCTGTGTGGCCGTCCGCGACCCGCGTCACGGTGTAGCCGTGCGCGGTCAGGCCCTTCGCGAGGAACGAGGCGATCCGGTCCTCGTCCTCGACCACCAGGATGCTGCTCATGGTTCTCCTCTCGTCACCGGGCGGCTCGGCAGCACCAGGCGGAAGGTCGCTCCGGGCCGGTCAGGATCGTCGGGGTCGAGAGCAAGGTAGCCGTCGTGGGCGCGCGCGATGGCGGTCGCGATCGCGAGGCCGAGACCGAAGCCGTCGCCGGCCTCCGCGGCGCCGCGCTGGAACCTGTCGAACAGGCGCTCGCGGTCCTGCGGTGCGACGCCGCGTCCGGAGTCGCGCACCCACAGCGTCAGCTGCGGCCCGTCGATCGCGGCGCCGATGGCGATCTCGTCGCCGTCGGAGGTGTGGCGGACCGCGTTCTCGGCGAGCTGGAGGATCGCCTGCGTGACCCGCTGCGGGTCGATCGACGCGACGACCGACGGTTCCGGGGCGTCCGCGCGGACCCACCTGCGCGGACCGAGCGCGCGGCTCTTCTCGACGAGGTCGTCGATCAGGTCGGCGACGACGACCGGCGCCGGGACGACGAAGTCGGGCCTGCGGGCCTTCGCGAGGACGAGCAGGTCCTCCACCAGCAGGCTCATGCGGTCGATCTCGTCGAGCAGGAGCGCCCGGGTCGCGCTGACCTCGGCCGGGTCGGCGACGTCGACCAGCTCGAGGTGGCCGCGCAGCACCGTCAACGGGGTGCGCAGCTCGTGACCCGCGTCGTCCAGCAGGTCGCGCTGGGACGCGAACGCCTGCTCGAGCCGCTCCAGCATCGCGTTGAACGTGCGGCTCAGCTCGGACAGGTCGTCGCGGCCCTCGACCCCGATCCGCTGGGACAGGTCGGCGCTGTCCGCGATCGCGCGGGTGGCGTCACTGAGGTCACGAACCGGCCGCAGGAGGCGGCCTGCCGTCAGCCACGCCACCAGCGTGATCGCCAGCCACGAGATCGCGGCGACGGCGGCGTAGGTGAGGATCAGGCTGCGCAGCGTCGCGCGCTCGTCGGTCAGGTTCCAGGTGACCACGAAGGCGCCGCTCCCCGACGGGTCGCTGACGGGGCGCACGGCGACGAGCTGGCTGTCGCCGTCGACGGTCTCGATCACCTGGCTCCCGCCGGACTCCTCGAGGTCCCCGAGCGCCTGCTCGAAGGCCGGGTCGCCGAACGGGGCCCCGGCGGAGCGGCCGACGTACGCCCGGGAGCCGTTCGTGTTCACCACGAGGAGCCGTTCGTTGTCGTCGGGCTGGTTGCGACTGAGGAACAGGTCGAGCAGACGGTCGGCGGTCGCGAAGGGCTCTCCGGTCTGCGGGTCGATGCCCTCACCCTGGAGCGTCTCGAACTCACGCATCTCCTGTGCCACCTGGTCGCGGACGTCCCCCTCGATCCGTCGGAACTCGACCAGGTACGCGGCAGCGCCGGCGAGCACCAGGGCCAGGAGCGTGAGGACGGCGACCGCGACGACGATCCGGGTCCGGACCGTCAAGGTGCTCAGGCGGCGCAGCGGTGGGCGAGGGTCGGCGCGCAGGTCGGCGCGACTAGTCGTCGTCCCCTTCATCGTCGTCGTCCCCGTCGTCGCCGTCGTCATCGTCGTCGTCACCGCCCCCGCCTCCGCCTCCGGAGTCCAGTCGAGGAGCCTGACCGACGCCGCCCTCACCGTGGAGCGTACGAGGCTTCGGCGCCCGGTGCTCGAGCCTGTCGTCGTCATCGTCGTCGTCATCGGCGTCGTCGTCCTGCGGGGCGGCCGTCGAGCCGGGTCGTGCGGTGCTGTCGGGCGCGGTGGCCGGCGGGTCGATCCGCACCGGCGTCGTCACCCCGGGATCGGGGGCGGGGGAGGTGAGCGCCGCGGCGAGGGCCGCACCGCCGACCACCACGGCCAGCGTGGCGAGCAGCCCGAGCGCGAGCTTGGTCGTCCACGTCATGCGACCAGCCTGGCGGTCCACCATGCCACGGCGATGAGACGTCGATGAGAGATCTCTCATCGACGGCCGGGCGCGGTCGGCGCGGTCCGCGGCGGGCATGGCACAGTTGCCCTGTGACCGTGTGGCGAGCGAACGGATACCTGGCCGGCGGCCCCCGGACCGGACCGTGCGTGGCGACCCTGGGGGTCTTCGACGGCGTGCACGTGGGACACCGCCGGGTCGTGGACCGCGCCTGCGAGGTCGCGGCGGCGGCAGGGGGCACCGAGCCGCTCCCGGTCGTGGCGGTGACCTTCGACCCCCATCCGACCGCCGTGTTCGCACCGGATCGCGCGCCGCTGGCGCTGACCACCGTGCACCAGCGAGCGACGCTGCTGCGCGACGCCGGCGCGGCCGAGGTGCGTGCGCTGGCGTTCGATCGTGCGATGGCCTCGTGGAGCCCCGAGGAGTTCGTCGAGCGCGTGCTGCTCGGCGAGCTCAAGGCAGCGGGCGTCGTGGTGGGCTCGAACTTCACCTACGGCACCAAGGCCGGCGGGAACGTCGACACGCTGGCGGCCTCCGGACGCGAGCACGGCTTCACCGTCGACGTGCTGCCGCTCGAGGAGGCGGCGAGCGGGACCGTCTCGTCCTCGACCTACATCCGGGCGATGCTGGCCGCGGGCGACGTCGAGGCCGCGAGACGGGCGCTGGGTCGCCCCCACAGCCTCTGCGGCGTGGTGGTCGAGGGGGACAAGCGCGGACGCGCGATGGGCTTCCCGACGGCGAACGTCGCACCCCCGACCGGGTTCGCGGTGCCGGCCGACGGCGTGTACGCCGGCTGGCTGACGCGACTCGACGACGGTACGCGCTACCCGGCGGCGATCAGCGTCGGGACGAATCCGACGTTCGACGGCGTCTCGCGCCGGGTCGAGTCGTACGTCCTCGATCGCGACGACCTCGACCTGTACGGCGTGGAGGTCGAGATCGCGTTCTCCCATCGTGTCCGCGGCCAGGTGCGCTTCGACTCGATGGACGAGCTCGTCGCGAGGATGCACCTCGACGTCGCCGAGGTGCGCGAGGTCCTGGCACCCCAGCCCTGACCCTCGCGAGTCGTTCATGGCGGGGTCGCGAGTCACGCCGGGTGTGGTCGCGAGTCACTCGCGGTCGAAGTCGTCGTCGAGCGCGACCTCCCACGCCTGGTCGATCCGGTCGGCCTCGTCCGCCTCGGCGTCCGGATCCAGGTCGTCGACCTCCACGCCGTGCGGCGGCGGCGCCACCTCCGGGTCGCCGGTCGCGCGGTCGTCGGGCCCGGTCTCGAAGGTCTCCTCGATCTCGTTCTCGCTCATGCGACCCCCTCGGATCTCGTCGGTCCTTCCGATGGTGCTGCGCCGTGCGCGTCGGGGCAACCGACAGGGTCCCGAGCGTCTGGAGCGCCCTGATACTCTGGGAGACGCCGTCAGAACGGCCACGGATTCAGAGTGCCCGGGTGAACAGGCCCCGGCGCGCCGTGCAACGACCATCACGAGGAGACTGCGTGCCTGCCACGAAGACGTTCACCCCTGCTGAGATCAAGGACCTTCCGAAGTCCGAGATCGTCACCGAGTTCGCGACCGCCGAGGGCGACACCGGCTCCCCGGAGGTCCAGGTCGCCCTGCTGACCGCGCGGATCGCGCACCTCACCGAGCACCTCAAGTCGCACAAGCACGACCACCACAGCCGCCGTGGGCTGCTGCTCATGGTCGGTCGTCGTCGGCGCCTGCTGAACTACCTGCAGGACAACGACATCGATCGTTACCGCAGCCTGATCGAGCGCCTCGGCCTGCGGCGATGACCTCGACGACGAGCGGCCCCTCCGCCACGGACGGGCCGCTCGTCGCATGCAGGGCGGGTCGTCCTTCGGGCACACTGAAGTCGACCCGCGACAACAACTGAACAGATCGCACGACCATCCAGCAGACGGAGCAGCGCACGGTCGATGTTCGGTCCTCGGTAGTGGTCCGCGGATGGTGACCCGGCTCAGGCCGGATCGCACTGCGCGGACCTCGATCGAAGACCGACGCCCACCGAGGCAACTCCTCGCACCCCGGGTGCGACCGCTCGCGTGACTGCTCCGCGAGGACCACGTGCACAGATGCGCGTGAGAAAGGGGTATCCCGTGACGGGACCCGAGATCCACTCCACGACTGCCGTCATCGACAACGGGTCGTTCGGCAAGCGTGAGATCCGCTTCGAGACCGGAGTCCTGGCTCGCCAGGCTGCCGGCGCCGTCGTCGCCTACCTCGACGACGACACGATGCTGCTGTCGGCCACCAGCGCCGGCAAGCACCCGAAGGAGCACTTCGACTTCTTCCCCCTGACCGTCGACGTCGAGGAGCGGATGTACGCCGCGGGCCGCATCCCCGGCTCGTTCTTCCGCCGCGAGGGCCGGCCGAGCGAGGACGCGATCCTCACCTGCCGCCTCATCGACCGTCCGCTGCGCCCGTCCTTCACCAAGGGCCTGCGCAACGAGGTCCAGGTCGTCATCACCGTGATGGCGCTCAACCCCGACGTCGCGTACGACGTGCTGGCGATCAATGCCGCGTCGGCGTCGACGCAGATCTCCGGGCTGCCGTTCTCCGGCCCGATCGGCGGCGTCCGCGTCGCTCTGATCGACGGCCAGTGGGTCGGGTTCCCGACCCACAGCCAGCTCGAGAACGCCGTCTTCGACATGGTCGTCGCCGGCCGGATCGCTGACGACGACGTCGCGATCATGATGGTCGAGGCCGAGTCGACCGAGTCGACCTGGGAGCTGGTCCGCGGCGGCGCGACCGCCCCGACCGAGGAGATCGTCGCCGAGGGCCTCGAGGCCGCGAAGCCGTTCATCCGCACCCTGTGCGAGGCGCAGGGGGCGCTGGCGGCGTCGGCCGCGAAGCCGGTCGAGGAGTTCCCGGTCTTCCCCGACTACGCCGACGACGCGCTCGACGCCGTCGAGGGTGTCGCGACCGAGCCGCTGCGCGAGGCGCTCACGATCGTGAGCAAGTCCGAGCGCGAGGCCCGTCTGGACGAGATCAAGGCCGACGTCCTCGACCGGCTCGGCGAGCAGTTCGCCGGTCGCGAGAAGGAGCTCGGCGCCGCGGTCCGCGCGGTCACCAAGAAGCTCGTCCGCCAGCGCGTGCTGACCGACAAGGTCCGCATCGACGGCCGCGGCCTGGCCGACATCCGGACCCTGCACGCCGAGGTCGGCACCGTCCCGCGCGTGCACGGATCGGCGCTGTTCGAGCGCGGCGAGACCCAGATCCTGGGCATCACCACGCTCAACATGCTGACGATGGAGCAGAAGCTCGACACGCTCTCCCCGGAGAAGACGCGTCGCTACCTGCACAACTACAACTTCCCGCCGTACTCGACCGGTGAGACCGGCCGGGTCGGCTCGCCGAAGCGTCGCGAGATCGGCCACGGCGCCCTCGCCGGGCGCGCGCTGATGCCGGTGCTGCCGACGCGCGAGGAGTTCCCGTACGCGATCCGCCAGGTCTCCGAGGCGCTGAGCTCGAACGGCTCGACCTCGATGGGCTCGGTCTGCGCCTCGACGATGGCCATGCTGAACGCCGGCGTGCCGCTGCGCGCTCCGGTCGCAGGCATCGCGATGGGCCTCATCTCCGGTGAGGTCGACGGCAAGGACGAGTACGTGACGCTCACCGACATCCTCGGGGCCGAGGACGCGTACGGCGACATGGACTTCAAGGTCGCCGGCACGCGCGAGTTCGTCACCGCGCTGCAGCTCGACACCAAGCTCGACGGCATCCCGGCCTCGGTGCTCGCGGGGGCGCTGACCCAGGCGCGCGACGCCCGGTTCGCGATCCTCGACGTGATGGGCGAGGCGATCGCCGAGCCGGACGAGATGTCGCTGTTCGCGCCGCGGATCATCACGATCAAGATCCCGGTCGACAAGATCGGCGAGGTGATCGGGCCCAAGGGCAAGGTCATCAACCAGATCCAGGACGACACCGGCGCCCAGATCACGCTCGAGGACGACGGCACCGTCTACGTCGGTGCGGAGTCCGGCGACGCCGCCGAGGCCGCGCGGGCCGCGATCAACGCGATCGCCAACCCGACGATGCCGGAGGTCGGCGAGCGCTACCTCGGGACCGTCGTGAAGACGACGAACTTCGGTGCGTTCGTCTCGCTGCTGCCGGGCAAGGACGGCCTGCTGCACATCAGCAAGCTGCGCGAGCTCAACGACGGCAAGCGCGTCGAGGCCGTCGAGGACGTCGTGTCGGTCGGCCAGAAGGTCATGGTCCAGATCGCCGAGATCGACGACCGCGGCAAGCTCTCGCTGGTTCCGGCCGTCGACGACTCCGCGTCCGACTCCTCCGACGACACCGCGTCCGACGACGAGTGAGCGTGCCGCTCGACCCGGCTCAGCCTGCCGGGACCACCCGTACGCTCCTCACCGAGGGGGGCCTCGTCCGACGGACGGTGCTCCCCGGGGGGCTGCGGGTGGTCTCGGAGGCGATGCCGGGCGTGCGGACCGCAACGATCGGGATCTGGGTCGGCGTCGGGTCCCGTGACGAGAAGCCCTCGCTGAGCGGCGCCTCGCACTTCCTCGAGCACCTGCTGTTCAAGGGGACGCAGCGTCGCGACGCGTGGGAGATCTCTGCCGCCCTGGAGGCTGTCGGTGGCGAGATGAACGCCTTCACCGGCAAGGAGTACACGTGCTACCACGCGCGTGTGCTCGACGACGACCTCCCGCTCGCGGTCGACGTCCTCGCCGACATGCTGACCTCGTCGACGATCGCGACCGACGACGTCGAGGCCGAGCGGGACGTCATCCTCTCGGAGATCGCGATGAGCGAGGACGACCCGGACGACGTCGTGCACGAGCTCGCCACCGGCCTGGCCTGGGGCGACACCCCGCTGGGCCGCCCGGTGGCAGGCGACCCCGGCTCCGTCCGGACGCTGCGCCGCAGCCAGGTCCAGCGGTTCTACCGCCGGCACTACACGGCGTCGTCGATGGTGGTGGCCGTGGCCGGCAACGTCGACCACGAGCGCGTCGTGGAGCAGGTCGCGGACGCGTTCGCGCCGCTCCTGACCGACGACGCCGGTGCCACGGCGAGCGCGACGACCCGCCGCCGCTCCGGAGGCTCCCGGTTCCGGCGGGCCCGGGGGCTGGTGACCCGGCCGACCGAGCAGGCGAACGTCGTGATCGGTCTGCCCGGGCTGGCACGCGGGGACGACCGGCGGCACACCCTCGGCGTCGTGAACACCGTCCTCGGCGGTGGCATGTCGTCACGCCTGTTCCAGGAGGTGCGCGAGAAGCGCGGACTGGCGTACGCGGTGTACTCCTTCGCTCTGAGCTACAGCGACGCCGGGATGCTGGGCGTGTACGCCGGGTGCGCGCCGGCGAAGCTGCGCGACCTGCTCAAGGTGGTCACCGACGAGCTCGCGACGTTCTCCGAGCGTGGCCTGTCCGCCGAGGAGCTCGAGCGGGGCAAGGGCCAGCTCAAGGGCGGGATGGTGCTCGGTCTCGAGGACCCGGCGTCCCGGATGAGTCGGATCGGCAAGGCCGACCTGCTCAACGGCGAGCTGACCGGGCTGGACGAGATGCTGCGCCGGATCGACGCGGTCACGCTGGACGACGCGAACGAGATGGCCGTCGCGTTCGCCGGCAAGCCGTCGCTGGCGGTCGTCGGGCCGTTCGACTCGCTCGACGACGTCACCGGCTGAGCCCCACACGGGTCGCGCCCGCCCGTACACCGTGCGGGCCGGCGCCCGGGGCGGTTCGATGGTCTCCATGGAGACACGCGCCGAGGCCCCGCCGGTGTGGGCCCGTACCGCCGGTGAGGTTCTGGACGACCTCGGCACGAGCCACGACGGGCTGACGGCGGCCGAGGCCGACCGGCGGTACGGCGAGGTCGGTCCGAACCGGCTCGAGGCGGCCGCGCGCGTGCCCTGGTGGAAGCGCGTGCTGGCGCAGTTCCAGGACACCCTGATCTACATCCTGCTCGCGTCCGCGGCGGCGAAGGCGCTGCTCGAGGACTGGGTGGACTTCGCCGTGATCATGGCCGTGGCCGTGATCAACGCGGCGATCGGGCTCATCCAGGAGGGCCGCGCCGAGAAGGCGCTCGACGGGATCCGCGCGATGCTGTCCGTCCAGGCCGACGTGTTGCGTGACGGCGCCTGGACCCGGCTCGACGCCGACCTGCTCGTCCCCGGGGACGTGGTGCGCCTGCGTGGCGGCGACAAGGTCCCGGCGGACCTGCGCGTCCTGGCGGCGACGAACCTCCAGGCCGAGGAGTCGGCCCTGACCGGTGAGTCCGTGCCGACCGCGAAGAGCGTCGGTGAGGTCGCGCAGGACGCCGGGGTGGGGGACCGGCACGACATGCTGTTCTCCGGCACGCTCGTCACCGCCGGCAGCGGCCAGGGAGTCGTCACCGCGACGGGCCCGGCGACCGAGGTCGGCCGGATCCAGACCCTGGTCCAGGAGGTCGAACCGGTCGAGACCCCGCTGAGTCGGCAGCTCGACGCGTTCGGCAAGGCGCTCGCGCTGCTGATCGTCGTGATGGCCCTCGTGATGGTGCTGATCGGACGCCTGATCCACGACTTCTCGGTGCCGGACCTGGTCTCCGCGACGATCGGTTTCGCGGTCGCCGCCGTTCCGGAGGGCCTCCCTGCGTTGGTCACGATCATCCTCGCGCTGGGCGTGCAGCAGATGGCGGCGCGGCGGGCGATCGTACGGCGGCTGCCCGCCGTGGAGGCGCTCGGCTCGGTGACGACGGTGTGCTCGGACAAGACCGGGACCCTGACGAAGAACGAGATGACGGCGCGCGTCGTCGTGACGCGCGCCCACGCGTACGACGTGGAGGGGATCGGGTACGCGCCGACGGGGCGCGTGCTGCTCGACGAAGAGCCGGCCGACCTCGCGACGTACCGCGACCTGAACGCCGTCGTCACCGTGATGGGCCGCTGCAACGACGCCGAGGTCCACGAGTCCGACGGACGCTGGTCGCTGGTCGGAGTGCCCACCGATGGAGCGCTGCGGGTGCTCGGTCTGAAGGCGGGACTCTCCGAGGACGGGTGGGAGAGGCTCGACGAGATCCCGTTCGACTCCGAGACCAAGTACATGGCGACCCTGGAGCGGGACCCGACCGGGGCCCGGACGCTCTGCGTGAAGGGGGCGCCGGACCGGGTGCTCGACCGCTGCGCGCGCCAGCACGGTGCCGACGGCCGCGTGGAGCCGCTCGACCGTGCGTGGTGGGAGTCCGAGATCGACCGGCTCGGCGCGGACGGGCTGAGAGTGCTCGCGGCAGCGCTGCGGCCGGTCCGCCACGGCGACGGCTCCACCATCCGCGACGGTGACGTGGACGAGGACCTCGTCCTGCTCGGCCTCGTCGGCATCGTCGACCCTCCACGCCCGGAGGCCGTCGACGCGATCGCGCAGTGCCGCCGGGCGGGGATCCGGGTCAAGATGATCACCGGGGACCACGCCGGGACCGCCGTGGCGATCGGGCGGGAGATGGGGATCGTCGGAGAAGGCGGACCCGAGGTCCTCACCGGGGCGGATCTCGAGGCGATGAGCACCGAGCAGCTGCGCGCGGTCGTACGCGACGTCGACGTGTTCGCCCGGACCAGCCCGGAGCACAAGATCCGGATCGTCTCCGCGCTCCAGCACCACGGCGAGGTGGTCGCGATGACCGGCGACGGGGTGAACGACGCGCCGGCACTCACCCAGGCCGACGTCGGCGTCGCGATGGGGATCAAGGGCACCGAGGCGACCAAGGAGGCCGCCGACGTCGTCCTCACCGACGACAACTTCGCCACGATCGAACGGGCCGTCGAGGAAGGCCGCCGGATCTACGACAACGTGCGCAAGTCCGTGCTGTTCCTGCTGCCGACCAACGGGGCGCAGGCGCTGGTCATGCTCGTCGCCGTGGTGTTCGGGCTGACGCTCCCGCTCCAACCCGTCCAGGTGCTGTGGATCAACATGGTCACCGCCGTGTCGCTCTCGTTCGCCCTCGCGTACGAGAAGGCGGAGCCGGGAGTGATGGACCGGCCGCCCCGCGATCCCGGCACCTCAGTCGTCGACCTCACGTACGGGCGGCGGATCGTGATCGTCTCGCTCCTGATCGGCGGCGCCGCGCTCTTCGTCTTCTACCGCAGCGACGACCGCGGCGTCCCGTTGGACGAGGCGCAGACCGCTGCGGTCACGATGCTCGCGCTGGGTCAGCTCGCGTACCTCTTCAACAGCCGGTTCCTGGACCGCAGCAGCCTCACGCCGGCGGTGCTGCGCGGCAACCGGGCCGTCTGGGGCGCGTCCGCCGCGATGCTGGTCGCGCAGCTGGGGTTCGTGTACCTGCCGTTCATGAACACGTGGTTCGCCTCCGCACCGATCGGGCTCGACGTGTGGGCGTGGACGGCGCTGCTGGCCGTCGTGGTGTTCCTCCTGGTCGAGGCGGGGAAGGCGACCGACCGCTGGATCGCGGCGCGTGGCAGAGTCGCAGAGTGACGATCACGCTCGACGACGCCCGTGCCCTGGACCGCGACGACTCGCTCGGCCGCTTCCGAGACGAGTTCCTGATCGGCGACGACCCCGTCGCCTACCTCGACGGCAACTCGCTCGGCCGCCCGCCCCTGCGCACCCTCGCTCGGGTCGAGGACCTGATGCGCCGCGAGTGGGGCGGGCGCCTGATCCGCGGCTGGGAGGACGGCTGGCTCGAGCTGCCCGAGCAGGTCGGCGACCGGCTTGCGGCCGCGAGCCTGGGAGCGGCGCCCGGCCAGACCGTCGTCGCCGAGTCGACGTCGGTGAACATCTTCAAGCTGCTGCACGCCGCCTGCGACCTGCGCCCGGGTCGCGACGAGATCGTCGCCACCGACACCGACTTCCCGACCGACCGCTACCTGGTCGAGTCCGTCGCCGCCGCTCGCGGCATGACGGTGCGGTGGCTCAGCCCCGACCTCGTCGTCGGCGTCGAGCCGGAGGACGTACGGGCGGCGCTGTCCGAGCGGACCGCCTTCGTGCTGCTCAGCCACGTCGACTACCGCTCCGGCGCGCTCGCCGACCTGCCCACGATCACCGCGCTCGCCCACGACGCCGGCGCGCTCGCCGTGTGGGACCTCTGCCACTCCGCCGGCGCGGTGCCGCTCGCACTCGACGCCGACGGCGTCGACCTCGCGGTCGGCTGCACCTACAAGTATCTCAACGGCGGGCCGGGCGCCCCGGCGTTCCTGTACGTCGCGGAGCGCCACATCGGTGCGGTCCGCCAGCCGATCACCGGCTGGTGGGGAGTCGCCGACCGGTTCGCGATGGGCCCGACGTACGAGCCCGCACCCTCGATCCGCGTGATGCTGTCCGGCACGGCGTACGTGCCGGGGCTCGTCGCCGTCGACGCGTCGGCGGAGGTGGTCGCGGAGGCCGGGCTGGAGGCGATCCGCGCGAAGTCGGTCGCCCTCACCTCGCTGTGCGTGGAGCTGGCGGACGCCTGGCTGGAGCCGCACGGGTTCAGGGTCGCGTCGCCGCGGGACCCGGCCCGCCGGGGGAGCCACATCACGGTCCGCGGTCCCGGGGCGCGGGCGGTCGCGGACGCGATGACGCAGGCCCGGGTGATCCCGGACTACCGCAATCCCGACATGATCCGGCTCGGCCTGTCGCCCCTGACCACCTCGTACGCCGAGCTGTGGACCGCGCTCGACGTGACCCGGCGGATCGTCGAGGAGCGGTAGCGACGGACAACCCGTGCGGACGTACGATGCGAGGCCTTCACGTCTCGAGTGCCGGCGTGTCGCCCCGGGCTGTACGTCCGCGCGGTCGTTCGGTCCTGCGCCGGTCGGCGTCAGGAACGGGCGAGCAGCCGTACCAGCCGGGCCGTGCTGGACTCGTCGAGCTCGGCCAGGTCGTCGCGCGACTTCACGAAGTCCGAGAACGACTTGTAGCCCAGCGCCTTCTCGTTGAACGACGGGTCCATCCGCTTCATCTGACTCTTCACCACCGAGCTGTGCAGCCAGTCGGCATCGTCCTTCTCGTGGCCGAGCCGCAGCGCGCGGGCGAGCAGCCGCGTCGCGACCGCCTGCAGGTCCTCGGGCTCCGGCTCCTGCTCGTCGCTCCCGGGCTCGGTGAAGACCGGGGCCTGCGCGCTGCTGGTCCGCTTCTTCGCACCGGAGCGCCCCCGCGCGGGTGCCGCCGCCTCCTCGGGAGCAGCCGGCTCGGCGGTCTCCGCCTCGTCGTGCGTGGCCTTCTTCGTGGTCCGTTTGCGCGTGGACTTCTTCGGGGCAGCCTCGGCTGCGGGCGGCGGCTCGATCCCGGGCAGCGCGTCGTACGTGATCATCTCGTCGCACGCCGCCGCCAGCGACTTGCTGGTCGAACCCGCGACGCCGACCCCCACCACGTACCGGCCGAGCCGCTTGCACCGCTGCGCGAGCGCGATGTAGTCGGAGTCGCCGGCCACGATCACTACGTGGGTCAGGTCGGGCAGCCGGAACATGTCCTCGACCGCGTCCACGGCGAGCCGGATGTCGGCGCCGTTCTTGCCGTACGCCGCCGCGGGGAAGAGCTGGACCAGATCGACGGCCCGCCCGACGAGCTGGCCGCGGTAGTCGGCGTTGATCGGCGCCGACCAGTCCGCGTACGCCCGGGTCAGGACGAGCGTGCCGTACGACGAGGCGTAGTCGATGATCGCGCCGATGTCGACGCCGGCCCGCTCGAGCTTCTCGGTGACCTCCGGATCGGGGTCGGTCCCGGCCGGCACCGAGACCTTCTGGCGGTCCCGCTGGAACTGGTTGCGACCGTTGACCTGGTCGTAGCGCGAGATCACGATGTTGTCGAAGTCGATGTAGACGGCGACGCGGGTGTCTCCCGGTTCGGCCATGCGTGCTCCTCCTGTCCGCGACCGGTCGGTCGTACGCCGGCGGGTCTGCGTGCCAGTCTGCCCGACCCGGTGCCCGCGAGGGGTTCGCGCGCCGCGATGAGAGGATCGGCGCATGAGCGAGATCACGGTGGGCGTGCTGGGCGCGCGCGGGCGGATGGGGTCGGAAGCGGTCGGCGCGGTGGAGGAGGCCGACGGCATGACCGTGGTGGCGCAGGTCGACGCGGACGACGCGCTGGACGCCCTGGTCGACGGTGGTGCGCAGGTCGTCGTCGACTTCACGAACCCGAGCGTCGTGATGGACAACCTGCGGTTCTGCATCGAGCACGGGATCCATGCCGTCGTGGGCACCTCCGGCTTCGACGACGACCGCCTCGCCGAGGTGTCCACGATGCTCGCCGACCGCGAGGACGTCGGCGTGCTGATCGTGCCGAACTTCTCGATCGGCGCCGTGCTCATGATGCGGTTCGCGGCGATCGCGGCTCCGTACTTCGAGTCCGTCGAGATCGTCGAGCTGCACCACCCCGACAAGGTCGACGCCCCGTCGGGCACGGCGACGCGGACCGCGGAGATGATCGCCGCCGCACGCCGCTCGGCAGGCTCGGCGCCGATCCCGGACGCGACCACGTCCGACCCGCTCGGCGCGCGCGGTGGCGTCGTCGACGGCGTCCACGTGCACGCCGTACGGTCCCGCGGGCTGGTCGCGCACCAGGAGGTGCTGCTCGGCGACCAGGCCGAGACCCTGACGATCCGACACGACTCCGTCCACCGCTCGTCGTTCATGCCCGGCGTCGTCGCCGGGGTCCGCGGTGTCGTCGGCCGCCCCGGGCTCACCGTCGGTCTCGACGCGGTGCTCGGCCTCGACTAACCCGTCGCGGCCCCGCCATGGGCGACTCGCGACCCTGCCATGGGCGACTCGCGACCCCGCCATGGGCGACTCGCGGTCAGAGGAGGCGGACGAGGGCGGTGGCGAGGGCGGCCGCGAACACGATCACGAGGAACGGCGCTCGCAGCACGAGCAGCACGACCGCCACCCCGATCCCGACGAGCCGCGCGTCGAGGACCAGAGCGGTCCCGTCGGCGAACACCTGCACCGCGACCAGCGCCCCGAGCAGCCCCACGGGGATCAGCGCGGCGACCCGTACGGTCGTGGGGTGCTCGAGCACCCGCTGCGGCACCGACAGCCCGACCAGCTTGAGCCCGTAGCAGGCCAGCGACGCGGCGATCAGCGCCCACCAGATCACGGTGCACCCCCGCCGTGGTGCGGATCGTCGGGGTGCTCGAGCTCGTCGGCGATCGCGTCGGCACCGCGGCGGCGGGTCAGCCACAGCCCGACGACGACGGCGACCGCGCCGCCGACGATGATCGGTGCGCCCGCAGGCGTCACGGGCACCGTCCCGACCGCGACCAGCGCACCGCTGAGCGCGACCAGCCGCTGCGGCCACGCCGTCAGTCGCGGCCACAGCAGCGCGAGGAACGCGGCGCCGACCGCGGCGTCCAGGCCGTACGTCCGGGGGTCGCCGAGGGCGTTGCCGGCGAGCGCGCCGAGGAACGTCATGAGGTTCCAGAGCACGAACACCGACGTCCCGGTCACGTAGAACCCGATCCGCGCGTGCCGGTCGGTCTCGCGCGCCACCCCCATCGCCGTCGACTCGTCGATCACGATCTGCGCGGCCACGAGCCGCCGCCACCCGCCGACGCGCAGGCGCGGGGCGAGTCCGAGGCCGTAGAACATGTTCCGGCTGCCGAGCAGCACCGCCGTGACACCCCCGGTGACGGCGCTGCCGCCGGCGGCGACGACCCCGGCGAACGCGAACTGCGACGCCCCGCTGAACATCAGCAGCGACAGCACGCACGTCTGGAGGACCGACAGGCCGGACGCGGTGCCGATCGCGCCGAAGGAGATCCCGTACGCGCCGGTCGCGAGGCCGACCCCGAGCGAGTCGACGACGACGGATCGGTCACCCGGCGCGAGGTCAGGCCGCCACATGCTTGCGGTGCCACTCCAGCAGCGGCGTCAGGGCACGCCAGTCCTCCGCTACCCGGACGGCGAGACCGGGCGTGCTCATCCAGTCGGGCGTGCCGTACGAGCGCATCAGTGTGAGCGTGTTGTGCCGGAGCAGCTCGATCCGGCGGTGGTCGGCGGGCCAGCCGCGGGGCTGCGTCCTGACCTTGTCTCCACCCAGCGCGTACCCCGCGTCGGTGAGGCCGGCCAGGATCCGCTCCAGGGCCGCCCCGGCACGACCGTCGACCGCCTCGCGATAGCGGGTCTTCGCGCGGGAGTCCGCGCCGTACCAGCCGGCGCCGACCCGCAGGCCGGACGCGTCGAGCTGGACGTAGTAGCCGGTCGAGTCGGCGGTGGCGACGTACGCGCCCTGGTGGGTCTTGTACGGGGTCTTGTCCGCGCTGAACCGGACGTCGCGGTACGGACGGAAGATCTTCGCCGGCCCGAACTCGTCCGCGAGCGCGTCGGTCAACGCGACCATCGGAGCCCGCACGAGGGTCTCGTAGTCCTGCTTGTGCGCAGTCCAGAAGGACTTGGTGTTGTCGTTCTCCAGGTCCTCGTAGAAGTCGGCGGCGGCGACCGTGAAGCCCACCGGGGCGGAGCCCGCCACCGCGTCAGCCATCGTCGTCCTCACCGACGAGCGCGGTGTGGAGGCGGACCTGCTTCAGCCGTGTCCCGTCGCCGACCGGGTCGACCTCGCGGTGCGCGCCGTCGGGAGCCCACCCTGTGCCGGTGACGAACGAGCGCAGCGCGTCGTCGGTCGCGTCCAGCCAGATCGTCGCGCGGCGGAACCGGTCGGCCCGCAGCGTGTCCGCGCACGCCTGCAGCAGCCGCGAGCCGTGACCGGCGCCGGTGTGCTCCGGGTCCACGATCAGCTCGGCGACCTCCCCGTCGGCGACGGGGTCGGCGTCCTCGTCACCGGACGGCCCGACGATGGCGAACCCACGGACCGTGGCCCGCTCGAGCGCCACGAGCACGCGATTGCGGGCGTCGCCGGGCTTGGTCAGCGACGCCTCCCACTTCGGTGCGAACAGCTCCGCGGTGATCTGCTCCAGCAGGTCGGCGGGCAGCACCTCGGCGTACCGGGTCCGCCAGGCCTGAGCCTGCAGCGCGGCGATCGCGTCGGCGTCGGCGCTCCACGCGACGCGGACGCTGGTGTCGGCGGTGGGCATCTGGCGATTGTGCCAGGAGGCGCCGACACGCCGTACGGGCGGGCGCGGCCAGGCGCACGGGTCGGCGCGGCCGGCGTACGAGCGCACGCCCCGGGGGTTAGCCTGACGACGTGCAGGCCTATCTCGATCTCGTGCAGCGGATCCTCGACGACGGCGTGGAGAAGGGGGACCGGACCGGCACCGGCACGCGCAGCGTGTTCGGTCACCAGATGCGGTTCGACCTGCGTGCCGGGTTCCCGCTGGTCACCACGAAGAAGGTGCACCTGAAGTCGGTGGTCGCCGAGCTGCTGTGGTTCGTCGCGGGCAGCACGAACACCGCGTACCTCAAGGCCAACGGCGTCTCGATCTGGGACGAGTGGGCCGGTCCGGACGGTGAGCTCGGGCCGATCTACGGCTACCAGTGGCGCTCCTGGCCGGCACCGGACGGGCGGCACGTCGACCAGCTCGCCGCCGTGATCGAGCAGATCCGCACCGATCCGGACTCGCGCCGCCACCTGGTCAGCGCGTGGAACGTCGCCGACCTCGACGCGATGGCGCTGGCGCCGTGCCACACGCTGTTCCAGTTCTACGTCGCGCCGAGCCCCGACGGCGGGCTCGGGCGGCTGTCCTGCCAGCTCTACCAGCGCTCCGGCGACGTGTTCCTCGGCGTCCCGTTCAACATCGCGTCGTACGCCCTGCTGACGCACATGGTCGCTCAGGTCACGGGGCTCGAGGTGGGGGACTTCGTGCACACCCTCGGCGACGCCCACCTCTACCTCAACCACCTCGATCAGGCCCGCGAGCAGCTCACCCGCACGCCGCGGCCGCTCCCGACGCTGCACCTGGACCCGTCGGTGACGTCGATCGACGGCTTCACGCTGGAGTCGGTCCGGGTCGAGGGCTACGACCCCTACCCGGCGATCAAGGCCCCGATCGCGGTCTGAGACGACGGACGGACGGCGGCGTACGGATGGCAGGCAAGCGCGCGCGGACCACCCTCGTGGCCGCGCTGGGACGCAACGGCGTGATCGGTCGCGACGGCGCGCTGCCGTGGCCGCGCACGGGTGACCTCAAGCAGTTCCGTGAGCTCACGGGCGGTCACGTGGTGGTGATGGGACGCGCGACGTACGACTCGATCGGCCGCCCGCTGCCCGACCGGATCAACATCGTGATCACGCGCCGGACCGGCTGGCAGGGACCCGACGAGGTCGTGGTGAGCCACGACGTGCAGGGCGCGCTGGAGCTGGGGGCCGAGCTCGACGACGAGGTGTTCGTGATCGGCGGGGCGCAGGTGTACGACCAGGCGCTGGAGCTCGCGGACCGGATGGTGCTGACCCACGTGGACGCCGAGCCGGAGGGCGACGTGTGGTTTCCCGAGGTCGACTGGTCGGAGTGGGACGAGACCGGCACCACCGCGTACGACGGTTACCGGATCGCGACGTACGAGCGGGTCGCCCCGCGCCGCTGAGGCTGCAGCCGGGGCACCGGGCGACGGAGACCCGCACCGGGCTGGGAATACCGTCAGGGTCAGGTGCGGATCTGCGTAGCCGGCTACGGAGACCGCCAGGATCGCCGCGTACGGACGGGGACGCTGAGGTGCTGCTGAGCCCGTCCTCGGGCACGTGCTCAAGAAAAATTGAAATCGGGTGTAACGCTTCCGGACCGCCGGGCGATAGTCCCAGTGTCCCGGTCCTGTCCGGGCCCCCGAGCGGACAGGGCCGGGACCTTCCATGTACGGGCGCGGCCGGGCCGCCCCACCGGTCGTACAGCGGGCCGAGGTCGGGCCAGCCGGTGAGGGCCGGGAGCCGGACCAGGCGGTAGCCTCGTGCACATGACCTCTCCCTTCGCTACGCCTGCGGCCCCCTTCGGCCGGGTGCTGACCGCCATGGTGACTCCGTTCACCCCGGACGGCGCCCTCGACCTCGATGCGGCGGCGAAGGTGGCGAAGAAGCTGGTGGACGCCGGCTCGGACGGCCTGGTGGTCTCCGGGACGACCGGCGAGTCCCCGACGACGAACCCGGACGAGGACGGCAGGCTGCTCGCCGCGGTGCTCTCCGCCGTCGGCGACCGGGCCACCGTCGTGGCCGGCGTCGGCAACAACGACACCCAGGCGTCCGCACGCCTGGCCCGGCAGGCGAAGGCGGAGGGCGCCCACGGCACCCTGCTCGTCTCGCCGTACTACAACAAGCCCCCGCAGGCCGGCCTGCTCCGCCACTTCCTGACCGTGGCCGACGCCGGCGACGGTCTGCCGGTGATGCTGTACGACATCCCGGGTCGCGCGGTCGTGCGGATCGCGCCGGAGACCTACCACGCGGTCGCGCAGCACGAGGCGATCGTGGCGGTCAAGGACGCGGTCGGGGACCTGGCGTCCGGGTCGACGCTGATGCGTGACACCGGCCTGGCCTGGTACTCCGGTGACGACGCCCTGAACCTCGCCTGGCTGGCGCACGGCGCCGCCGGCGTGGTGTCGGTCGTGTCGCACGTCGCCGCAGCCCAGTACGCCGCGATGGTGCGGGCGATCGACGCGGGCGAGCTCGGTGAGGCGCGCGCGATCAACGAGGCTCTGCTGGACGTGGTGGCGACGATCATGTCGCCTGAGTCGCAGGGGGCCATCATGGCGAAGGCTGCGCTGCAGGTCCGCGGGGTGCTGGAGCACCGCACGGTCCGCTCGCCGTACGTCGACGCCACCGACGACCAGGTCGATCGGCTCCGTGAGGTGCTGGACACGGCCGCGCTGCTGAAGGACTGACCCGATGAGCCACCCGCACCCCGAGCTCGGGGCCCCGCCCGCCCTGCCCGACGACGGCCTGCGCGTGATCGCGCTCGGCGGCCTCGGTGAGATCGGCCGCAACATGACGGTCTTCGAGCACGCCGGCAAGCTGCTCGTCGTCGACTGCGGCGTGCTGTTCCCCGAGGACCACCAGCCCGGTGTCGACCTGATCCTCCCGGACTTCTCCGCGATCCGGGACCGCCTCGACGACATCGTCGCGATCGTGCTGACCCACGGCCACGAGGACCACATCGGCGGCGTCCCGTACCTCCTGCGCGAGCGCGAGGACATCCCGGTCGTCGGGTCGCGCCTGACCCTGGCGCTGGTCGACTCGAAGCTGCGCGAGCACCGCCTGAAGAACGTGCCGAAGTACGTCGTCGCCGAGGACGAGAAGCTCAGCCTGGCGCCGTTCGACCTCGAGTTCGTGGCGGTGAACCACTCGATCCCGGACGCGCTCGCCGTCGCCATCCGTACGTCCGCCGGGCTCGTCCTGCACACGGGCGACTTCAAGATGGACCAGCTCCCGCTCGACGGCCGGATCACCGACCTGCGGGCGTTCGCGCGGCTCGGTGAGGCCGGCGTCGATCTGTTCCTGACGGACTCGACGAATGCCGACGTGCCGGGCTTCACGACCACCGAGCGCGACATCTCCCCGGTCCTCGACCGGGTCTTCGCGGCGTCGCGCCAGCGGATCATCACCGCCTGCTTCGCCTCGCACGTGCACCGCGTCCAGCAGATCCTCGACGCCGCGGTCAAGCACGGCCGCAAGGTCGCCTACATCGGTCGTTCGATGGTCCGCAACATGCAGATCGCCCGCGAGCTCGGCTACCTCGACGTGCCGGACGGCGTGGTCGTCGACGGACGCAAGATCTCCGACTACCGGCCCGAGGAGCTCGTGCTCGTCTCGACCGGGTCGCAGGGCGAGCCGATGGCGGCGCTGTCGCGGATCGCCGCGAACAGCCACGACTCCGTACGGATCGAGCCGGGCGACACCGTGGTGCTCGCGAGCTCGCTGATCCCGGGCAACGAGAACGCCGTCTACCGCGTCATCGACGGCCTGACCCGGCTCGGCGCGCGGGTCGTGCACAAGGGGAACGCCCTGGTGCACGTCTCCGGCCACGCCTCCGCCGGCGAGCTGCTGTACT
The DNA here is from genome assembly GCF_002797495.1 of Mumia flava. Lineage (NCBI taxonomy): Bacteria > Bacillati > Actinomycetota > Actinomycetes > Propionibacteriales > Nocardioidaceae > Mumia > Mumia flava. The sequence continues at coordinate 481,999 of NZ_PGEZ01000001.1, read as the reverse complement.
GCTACAACATCGTGCGGCCGAGCAACGTCATGCCGGTCCACGGCGAGGTGCGCCACCTGCACGCGAACGCCGCGCTGGCCCGTTCGACCGGGGTCGAGCACGACCGTGTGGTGATCGCCGAGGACGGCGTCGTCGTCGACCTCGTCGACGGGCGCGCGAAGGTGACCGGCAAGGTCGACTGCGGCTACGTCTACGTCGACGGCGCCTCGGTCGGCGACATCACCGAGTCCGAGCTGAAGGACCGCAGGATCCTCGGTGAAGAGGGCTTCATCTCGGTGATCGTCGTGGTGGACTCCTCGACCGGCAAGCTGATCAGCGGCCCGGAGATCAAGGCGCGCGGGTTCGCCGAGGACGACTCGGTGTTCGCCGACGTCGTCCCGCTGATCGAGCAGGCGCTCGCGAACGCCGTTTCCGACGGCACCGACGACACCCACCAGCTCCAGCAGGTGATCCGCCGCACGATCGGTCGCTGGGTCTCGGGCAAGCTGCGTCGCCGTCCGATGATCGTGCCGGTGGTGCTCGAGGCCTGACGGTCTTCCCAGCCGGCTACGCAGACTCTCACCCGGCGCGGCTCGAGGTTGACGGTCTTCCCAGCCGGCTACGCAGACTCCCACTCGGCGCGGCTCGAGGCCTGACGGTCTTCCCAGCCGGCTACGCAGACTCCCACCCGGCGCGGATGGTTTCCCCAGCCGGGTGCGGGTCTGCGTTGCCAGGTTGGGCCGGCATCGGACTCGGTCACCGCGCGGACGCGGTCAGGTGTGCTCGGCTCCGGTCGTACGGGGGAGCGCGCCGAGCTCGGCACGAAGCTCATCGTTCTGCGCCTCGAGATCGAGGACCATCGCGATCCCGGCGAGATTGAGGCCCGCGTCGAGCAGCACGACGATGCGCTGCAGGCGGGTGACGTCGCTGTCGCTGTAGCGACGCGTCCCGCCGTCGGTCCGCGCGGGCCGGACCAGGCCTTCACGCTCGTACACGCGGAGGTTCTGGGCGGCCGTCCCCGCCAGCTCGGCGGCGACGGAGATCGCGTACAGCGGTCGCTCGGCCACCGCACTCACCTCCCCTCGGCCGCCACCCGGAACCGGGCTGGTCTCCACTTGAACATCTTCATGCTATCGGTTATAAAACCTCTATCAACTGTTTCAGATTCTGCGTCTCCAGCGCAGCCGTTCTGTGGAGGTGATGATGATGCTCATGCGCACCGACCCCTTCCGGGAGCTGGACAGGCTGAGCCAGCAGGTGTTCGGGACGACGGCACGACCGGCCTCGATGCCGATGGACGCGTGGCGAGACGGCGACATGTTCGTCGTCGAGCTCGACCTGCCGGGGGTCGACCCGGACTCGATCGACATCGATGTCGAGCGCAACGTCCTGACCGTGCGAGCCGACCGTCCCGCCCGCGAAGGGACGGCCGAGCTGCTGGCGGCCGAGCGGCCCCGTGGCGTGTTCAGCCGGCAGCTGATCCTGGGTGACAGCCTGGACGCGTCCAGGATCGAGGCCCGCTACGCCGACGGCGTCCTCCGCCTGTCGGTTCCCGTGGCGGAGCAGGCGAAGCCGCGCAAGGTCTCCGTTACGCACGGCGACGACGCGCAGCGCGCGATCAGCGCCTGAGATCGCTTCGACCTGCTCGAGGGGCGTGGGCCCGGCGCTCGTGCCAGGCCCACGCCCGCGCTCGGGGCCGGGGGGTCTCGATCCCTCGCTGCGCTCGCGCCTCGACCAGCGGGGAGGGCTGCGCTCGCGCCTCGACCAAGAGGTGTTCCGTTCGTCGAGGCCGAGCGGAGCGAGGATCGAGACGCGGCGGCGTGATGCGCGTCACGTCCCTCACACGGCCGCCTGCCGTCCTGTGCGAGAAGAGTTACGGCCCCGCCACCGCGAGGGCAACGGGGGCGAAACACCCCGTTCATAGCGTCAGCGCCATGATCCCGGCACACGGCCGGGGCACCTCCCACCAGGAGTCGTCATGGCGCTCTCGACCGCCGGCACCGAGCCGGGCACCACGACTACGACCTCCGCGCGACGTCGCCGGACCGGACGCTGGATCGATCAGTGGGACCCCGAGGACTCCGAGTTCTGGGAGTCCGAAGGTCGTCCGATCGCCCGCCGCAACCTGATCATCTCGATCGTCGTCGAGCACCTCGGCTTCACGGTGTGGATGCTCTGGAGCATCGTCGCCGTCAATCTCAACAACGCAGGCTTCTCGCTCACCAACTCCCAGCTGCTGTGGCTGGTGGCGATGCCGAGCCTGGTCGGCGCGGCGCTGCGCCTCCCGTACACCTTCGCCGTCGGGCTCTTCGGAGGTCGCAACTGGACGATCGTGTCCGGGCTCCTCCTGCTGATCCCGTCGGTCGGCCTGGCGTGGGCGGTGGCCAACCCGCAGATCCCGTTCTGGATGCTGCTGGCGATCGCGTCGACGGCCGGCTTCGGCGGCGGCAACTTCGCCTCGTCGATGACGAACATCTCCTACTTCTACCCCGACCGCGAGAAGGGCTGGGCGCTCGGCCTGAACGCCGCCGGCGGCAACATCGGCGTCGCCGTCGTCCAGGCACCGTTCGTCGTGACCGCCGTGATCACCGCGGGCGGTGGACTGGTGCTGTGGCGTGCCGGCCTGATGTGGGTTCCGCTGATCCTGATCGCGGCATTCCTGGCGTGGAAGATGATGGACAACCTCGGTACGGCCGAGGCCGACTTCGCCACCTCCGCCGCGGCCGCGAAGCGCAAGCACACCTGGGTGATGTCGTTCCTCTACATCGGGACGTTCGGGTCGTTCATGGGGTACGCCGCGGCGTTCCCGATGCTCATCAAGATGGAGTTCCCCGACGTCAACCCCGCGTCGTACGCGTTCCTGGGGGCGCTCGTCGGGTCCCTGGCGCGTCCGTTCGGCGGCAAGTGGGCCGATCGTGTGGGCGGGGCGCGGGTGACCGCGCTCAGCTTCGTCGTGATGGGCGGCGGGGTCGGGTTCGCGGTCCTGGCGCTGCGGGCGGAGTCGTTCGTGTTCTTCCTCGCCTCGTTCCTGCTCCTGTTCGTCGCGACCGGCGTCAGCAACGGGTCGACGTACCGGATGATCCCGTCGATCTTCCGGGTCACCGCCGGTGAGGGTGACGAGGCGCAGCTGCGCTCGAAGCGCGAGGCGGCCGCGGCGATCGGCATCATCTCGGCGCTCGGCGCGTTCGGTGGGTTCTTCGTGCCGCGGATCTACTCGATGGCCGCCGACCGGGCCGGCACGATCGAGCCGGCGATGCTGATCTACATCGGGGTGTACGCCGTGATGCTCGCCGTCACCTGGTTCTTCTACCTGCGGCCGGGTGCGGAGATGACCAAGGCGCGGGTATGACCGTCGCCGAGACGCACTGCCCGTACTGCGCCCTCCAGTGCGCGATGCGGCTGGCTCCCGAGGCGAGCGGTCGGCTGGCCGCCTCGCCTCGGGAGTTCCCGACGAACGGCGGCGGGATGTGCCAGAAGGGCTGGACGTCGGCCGAGCTGTTGGACAGCCCGGAGCGCATCACCGTGCCGCTGCGCCGCGACGGGGGCCGGTTCGTCGAGGTCGGCTGGGACGAGGCGCTCGACGAGATCGCCGTACGGGTGCGTGCGCTGCAGGAGGCGGAGGGCGCGGACGCGGTCGCGGTGTTCGGCGGTGGCGGCCTGACCAACGAGAAGGCGTACGCGCTGGGGAAGTTCACCCGGACCGTGCTCGGCACGCGCTACATCGACTACAACGGCCGGTTCTGCATGTCGTCGGCGGCGGCCGCGGGCAACCGTGCGTTCGGTCTCGACCGCGGGCTGCCGTTCCCGCTGACCGACCTGGGTGACGCCGAGGCGGTCCTGCTGCTCGGCAGCAACATCGCCGACACGATGCCGCCGGCCGTGCAGCACCTGGGCGGCGCGCGGGACCGCGGTGGTCTGGTCGTCGTCGACCCGCGGCGCAGCGCGACGGCAGCGCTGTGCGACGACGGCGCCGGGATCCACCTCGCGCCCGTCCCCGGGACCGACCTGGTCCTGCTGCTCGGGCTGACGCACGTGGTCCTCGCCGAGCGCCTCGCCGACGTCGACTACCTGGCCGCGCGGACGCAGGGCTTCGAGGACGTACGGCGAAGCGTGGCGGCGTGGTGGCCGGAGCGGGTCGCGTCGGTCACCGGCATCGACGAGGCCACGCTGCGCCGCGTCGCGCGGCGGCTCGCTGCTGCGGCCCCGCACCGCGGCGGACGGGGCGCGTACGTCCTGACCGGGCGGGGTGCCGAGCAGCACCGCGACGGCACCGACACCGTGACCGCGGCGATCAACCTGGCGCTGTGCCTCGGCCTGCCGGGCCGCGACCGCAGCGGGTACGGGTGCCTGACCGGGCAGGGCAACGGCCAGGGTGGTCGCGAGCACGGCCAGAAGTCCGACCAGCTGCCCGGCTACCGGATGCTCGCCGACCCCGCCGCCCGGGAGCACGTGGCGGGTGTGTGGGGAGTCGATCCCGCCAGCCTGCCGGAGCCGGGCGTCCCGGCCGTCGAGCTGCTCCGCCGGCTGGGCACGCCCGAGGGCCCGAAGGCGTTGTTCGTGCACGGCTCGAACCTCGTCGTCAGCGCTCCGGACGCGCGTGCGGTCACCGACCGGCTGCGTGCGCTGGACCTGCTCGTGGTCTGCGACTTCGTCGCCTCCGAGACCGCCGCCCTCGCCGACTTCGTCCTCCCGACGACCCAGTGGGCGGAGGAGGAGGGCACGATGACGAGCCTCGAGGGTCGGGTGATCCGGCGCCGGGCTGCGGTCGCGGCGCCGGCCGGGGTGCGCAGCGAGCTGGAGATCATGGCCGCGCTCGGTGCCCGGCTCGGTGCGCGGGTGGCGCTGCCGACCGATCCGCGCGAGGTCTTCGACGAGCTGCGTCGGGCCTCGGCCGGGGGCAAGGCGGACTACGCCGGGATCAGCTACGACCGGCTCGACGCCGGCGAGGCGCTCTACTGGCCGTGTCCCGACGACACGCACCCCGGCACGCCGAGGATGTTCACCGACTCCTTCGCGACGCCGGACGGGCGGGCCCGGATGGTGGCCGTGACGCCGGTCGGTCCCGAGGACGACGTGCGCGACGACGCCCCGGTCTACCTGGTCACCGGGCGGGTGCTGCAGCACTACCAGTCCGGTGCGCAGACCCGCCGGGTCGACCGGCTGAACAGCTCGATGCCCGCGGCCTACGTCGAGCTGCACCCGTACCTCGCGGCGCGGCTCGGGATCGAGGGCGTCGAGTCGGTCCGGATCACGTCGTCACGCGGCTCGATGGTGGCGCAGGCGCGGATCAGCGCCGACATCCGGCCGGACACGGTGTTCGCGCCGTTCCACTTCTCCGGCCTCGGCCGGGTCAACTCGGTCACCAACGCGGCGACCGACCCGATCTCCGGGATGCCGGAGTTCAAGGTGTGCGCGGTCGTCGTCGAGGCGGACGACACCGGTGTGATCGACACAGCGACGGCGAGGGAGGTCGTGGCATGACGCGACAGCGTGTGGTGGTGGTCGGCGCCGGCATGGTCGGGGTCCGGTTCGCCGAGGAGCTGATCAAGGACGACCGGGACGGCCGGTTCGAGGTCGTGGTGCTGGGGGAGGAGGAGTACGAGCCGTACAACCGGATCCTGCTCACCGAGCTCGTCGCCGGACGGGCCGACCTGTCCGGCCTCTCGCTGCTCTGCCCGAGCGGCATCACTCTGCGCCGCGGAGCGCCGGTGAGCGCGATCGACCGCGACGCCCGTACGGTCACGGCCGGCGGCGAGACCTGGCCGTACGACCACCTGGTGCTCGCGACGGGGGCCCGGGCGCGAGTCCCGCGGGTCCCTGGTCTGGACGGGCCGGCGGTCGAAGGACTGCCCGGCGGGGTGTTCGTGCTGCGCAGCGTCGACGACGCCCGCGGGATCACCGCGGCCGCCCTGAACGCGCGCCGCGCCGTCGTGATCGGCGGGGGACCTCTGGGGGTCGAGGCGGCCTGCGGGATGCGGCTGCGAGGTGTCGACGTCGACGTGGTCTCGTTCGCCGGGCACCTGCTCGACCGCGACCTCGACCCCGAACCCGGCCGGCTGCTGGCCGACGCGGTCGCGGACCTCGGGATCGGGTTCCACGGCGAGGCGGCGCTGGCTTCGGTCGGCGTCGACGAGCACGGCCACGTGGACGCGGTGGTGCTCGACGACGGCCGTACGCTCGCCGCCGACCTGCTGGTGCTGGCCTGCGGCGCCGTCCCGGAGACGGCGCTGGCTGCGGCAGCCGGCCTGGAGACCGCGCACGGGATCGTCGTCGGCGACGACCTGGCCACCACGCGGGACCCGCGGGTGCATGCGATCGGCGACTGCGCGCAGACGCCGTCGGGCACCGCCGGGCTCGTGGCGCCGGGATGGGACCAGGCGCGGTCGCTCGCGCGCCGGCTGGTCGACGGCGTCGCGAGCGAGGCCGTGCCGGTCCAGCTCGACGGCGCGGCGATGCGGCTGAAGGCCGCCGGGGTCAGCCTGGTCGCGATGGGGCGCAAGGCCTCGAACGCCGGCGACGCCCGAGTCCTGACGCTCAACGACGCGTCGGCGCGCCGCTACGTCGAGGTCGTCGTCGAGGGCGACGAGCTCGTCGGGATGACCTGCCTCGGCTCGGCCGACCTGGCCGCGTCGCTGAGCGTGCAGTTCGGTCGCCGCGGCGTGCTGCCGCTGGACCCGCTCGCGCTGCTCGCGCCGACCGCCGGGGCGGCTCCGGCCTCGGCCGGCTCGCCGACGACGATGCCGGGCAGCACCACGGTGTGCCGCTGCAACGGGGTCACCAAGCGCGACCTGGTGCACGCGTGGGACTGCGGTGCGACCAGTCTCGACGCGCTCGCCGCGGACACCCGCGCGACGACCGGCTGCGGCGGGTGCCGCTCGCTGGTCTGCGGGATCGTCGACTGGCTCCAGGCCAGCGACCCCGACGATCCCGGCACCGAGCCGACCTCACACGCGACCTCCGATGCCCGTGAGCCCGTTGTGAAGGGTGCGTAACGCCATGACACAGAACGCGAAATCTCCGATTCCTACTGTCGACGCCATGGACGAGAGCACGCAGATCTCCGAGACCACCGAGGCGGTCCGCGACCGCCGGCGCCTCGCCGTGATCGGCGCCGGCATGGTCGCCCACCGCCTCGTGGAGGCCCTGGTCGAGCGCGGCGCGACGGACGCGTGGACGATCGACGTCTTCGGCGAGGAGAGCCGACCGCCGTACGACCGGGTGGCGCTCACCTCGTTCTTCTCCGACCGCGATCCTGACGAGCTGCTGCTCGGCGAGCCGTCGCTGTGGCAGACCCCCGGCGTACGGCTCCACCGCGGCGTCAAGGCCCACGAGATCGACCGGGAGGCGCGGACGGTCCGGGCCCGCGGTCGCGACTACCGCTACGACGCGCTCGTGCTGGCCACCGGGTCGTACGCGGTGGTGCCGCCGGTCGAGGGCTCGGAGACTCCGGGTTGCTTCGTCTACCGCACCGTCGACGACGTCGCGGAGCTGCGGCAGTGGGTCAACGACGCCGCCGACCGCCTCGGCCGCCCGGTTCGCGGCGCCGTGGTCGGCGGCGGGCTGCTCGGCCTGGAGGCGGCGGGTGCGCTCCAGGCGCTCGGCGCCTCCTCGACGGTGATCGAGTTCGCGCCGTGGCTGATGCCGATGCAGGTCGACGAGGCCGGCGGCCGGACGCTGCGCCGGATCATCGAGGGTCTGGGCGTGCAGGTCCGCACCGCGACCGCGACCTCGCGGGTCCGCGCCGGGCGCGACGGCCGGGTGAGCCGGATGGACTTCGCCGACGGCGGCGGCCACCTGGACGTCGACGTGGTCGTGTTCGCGACCGGTGTCCGGCCGCGCGACGAGCTGGCCCGCGCGGCCGGGCTGTCGGTCGGCGAGCGCGGTGGCGTCACCTGCGACGAGGCGTGCCGGACCGACGACGAGGCGATCTACGCGATCGGCGAGGTCGCGCACGTCGCCGGCCGCACGTGGGGGCTGGTCGGTCCGGGCTACACGATGGCCGAGGTGGTCGCGGACCGGCTGCTCGGCGGGGACGCCGCGTTCACCGGCGCGGACATGTCGACCAAGCTCAAGCTGCTCGGCGTGGACGTGGCGAGCTTCGGCGACGCGTTCGCCGCGACCGACGGCAGCCTCGAGGTGGTCTACGCCGACCCGGTCGGCGGGGTCTACAAGAAGCTCGTGATGAGCGACGACGCCTCCACGCTGCTCGGCGGCATGCTGGTCGGCGACGCCCAGGCGTACGCGTCGCTGCGGCCGCTGGTCGGCAGCGAGCTCGGCGCCGACCCGACCGCGTGGCTGGTCCCCGACGGCGTCACCCCGGTCAGCGGGGGAGCGCTGCCCGACGACGCGAACGTCTGCTCCTGCAACAACGTCAGCGCCGGCGAGATCCGCGGGGCGGTGCGCGGCGACGGCTGCGAGGCCTGCCACGACATCGGTGCGGTCAAGGGCTGCACGAAGGCCGGGACGAGCTGCGGCTCGTGCCTCCCGCTGGTCAAGCGGCTCCTCGACGACGAGCTGACCGCGGCTGGGATCGAGACCAGCAACGCGCTGTGCGAGCACTTCGCGATGAGCCGCGCGCAGCTGTTCGACATCGTGCGCGTGACCGGGATCCGCACCTTCTCCGAGCTCGTCGACCAGCACGGGACGGGCCGCGGCTGCGACATCTGCCGTCCGGTGGTGGCGTCGATCCTCGCGTCCCTCGGTGCGGGGCACGTGCTCGACGGCGAGGCCGCGTCGCTGCAGGACACGAACGACCACGTCATGGCCAACATGCAGAAGGACGGCACGTACTCCGTGGTGCCGCGGATCCCCGGCGGCGAGGTGACGCCCGCCGGACTGATCGCGATCGGGCAGGTCGCCGAGGAGTTCGGGCTCTACACGAAGATCACCGGCGGTCAGCGGATCGACCTGTTCGGCGCTCGGATCGAGCAGCTGCCGGCGATCTGGCAGCGGCTGGTCGACGCCGGGTTCGAGTCCGGCCACGCGTACGGCAAGGCGCTGCGGACGGTGAAGTCGTGCGTGGGGTCGACCTGGTGCCGCTACGGCGTGCAGGACTCCGTCGCGCTCGCGATCGCGCTGGAGCTGCGCTACCGCGGGCTGCGCTCCCCGCACAAGATCAAGCTCGGCGTCTCCGGCTGCGCTCGCGAGTGCGCGGAGGCACGTGGCAAGGACGTGGGCGTGATCGCGACCGACGCGGGCTGGAACCTCTACGTCGGCGGCAACGGCGGCTTCACCCCGAAGCACGCCCGGCTGTTCGCCGAGGACCTGACGACCGAGCAGCTCGTGAGGGCGATCGACCGGTTCCTGATGTACTACGTGCGCACCGCCGACCGGCTCCAGCGCACCGCCGCCTGGCTCGACGTCGTCGAGGGCGGGATGGATCACGTACGATCGGTGGTGCTCGACGACAGTCTCGGGATCGCCGACGATCTCGACGCGGCGATGGCGGCGCACGTCGACGGGTACTCCGACGAGTGGGCCGACACCCTCGCGGATCCCGAGAAGCTGCGGAAGTTCGCCAGCTTCGTGAACAGCCCCGACACCCCGGACCCGGATCTCGCGTACGTCCCGGAGCGCGGTCAGCGACGACCCGCCACCGCAGACGAGCGCGCGACCCTGATCGCCGGGACCACGCTGGAGGTTCGCGCATGACCACTCCGAGCACGAGCACCGCGACCCGTTCCGCCGGCTCCGCGCCCACCACCTGGGTACGCGTCTGCGCGCTCGACGACCTGGTTCCCGACCGCGGTGCGGCCGCGCTCGTCGGCGACCAGCAGGTCGCGCTGTTCCGGCTGTCCGGCGACGACGTGCCGGTCCGCGCCGTGGGCCACCGCGACCCCTACGCCGGCTCGAACGTGATGGCGCGCGGCCTGGTCGGCAGCGTCGGGGACGTGGCCGTGGTGGCGTCGCCGCTGCTCAAGCAGCGCTTCCGGCTCGACGACGGACGTGCCGTGGAGGAGCCGGAGGTCGGTCTCGGCTCCTGGCCGGTCCGGGTCGTCGACGGGATCGTCGAGGTCGGCGCGACCCCGGTCGTACGGCCGGCCGCGCCCGGTACGAGCGCCGACGCCGATGAGGCTTCCGCCGACGCCGACGCCGACGCCGACGCCGACGCGGCGACCGCGGACCCGGTCCTGGCGGCGCCATGACGTCGCTCGGCCCCGTCCTCGCCGGCTGCGCCGTCCTGGTGACCGCGCAGCGCCGTGCGGACGACCTCGCGCTCGCCCTCGGGCGTCGCGGGGCGTCGGTCGCGGTCGCGTCCGCGCTCGGGGTCGAGTCGCACATCGACGAGGAGGTGCTGATGGAGCGCACCCGCGCGCTGATCAGCACCGGGGCCGACGTGGTCGTCGTGACCACCGGCATCGGCTTCCGGTCGTGGCTCGACACGGCGGAGGCCTCGGGGATCGGTGACGAGCTCGTCGCCGCGCTGGAGAGCACCCGGCTGGTCGCGCGCGGCCCGAAGGCCCGCGGCGCGCTCCAGGCGGCCGGCCTGACCCCGGACTGGGTGGCGGAGTCGGAGACGTCGGCGGAGATCGCGGAGTTCCTCGTCACCGAGGGCGTCGACGGCCTGCGGATCGCGGTCCAGCACCACGGCGCCGGCGACGACGGGCTCGAGTCGCGGCTGCGCGCCGCCGGCGCCGACCCGTACGGCCTGGTCGTCTACCGCTGGGGCCCGCCGCCGGATCCCGAGGCGGTGCGCGAGTCCGTGCGCGACACCGCGGCGGGGTGCTACGACGCGGTCGCGTTCACCTCCGCCCCGGCGTCGGCCGCGTGGGTGTCGACCGCGCGCGACGAGGGGGTCCTCGAGGCGATCCGCGGGCTCGAGAAGGACGGCGCGCTCACCCTCGCGGCGGTCGGGCCGGTGACGGCCGACCCGCTGCGCTCGATCGGCTTCGACCCGCTGATCCCCGACCGGGGGCGGCTGGGGTCGCTGGTCCGCGCCATGATCATGCACCTCGGCGACGAGCACGAGGAGATCGCGACCGAGGCGGGCGCGCTGCGGCTGCGGGCCCGGTGCGCGACGCTCGACCACGAGGTGCTCTCGATCTCCCCGAACGGGCTCGCGGTGCTGCGGGCCATGGCGAAGGTGCCCGGGGCCGTGGTGTCGCGGGAGGCGCTGCTCCGGGTCCTGCCCGGGTGCTCCTCGGACCCGCACACGGCCGAGGTGGCCGTGGCCCGGCTGCGCGACGCGCTGGCCGGTCGACCGTTGGTGCAGACGGTGGTCAAGCGTGGCTACCGCCTGCGCCTGGCATGAGGAGGTGACGCGATGACCACGCTCATCGCCTGCTCCCACGGGACCCGCAGCGACGCGGGCCAGGCTGCGATCCGCGGACTCGTCGCGGCGGTACGCCACCGGCTGGCGCCGGTCGACGTCGCCGAGACCTTCGTCGACGTCCAGCAACCGCAGGTGGCCGAGGTGGTCGCCGCCACGGACGGTCCGGCCGTCGTGGTCCCGCTGCTGCTGTCGGCCGGGTTCCACGTGCACGTCGACATCGCCGAGGCGGTCGCGGGCCGCGAGGACGTGGTGGTCGCGCCTCCGCTCGGGCCCTCGCCGGTGCTCACCGAGGTGCTCGCCGACCGTCTGGTGCAGGCCGGGTTGCGCGACGACGACCGGGTCGTGCTGGCCGCGTCGGGGTCGTCCGACGCCGGCGCGCTGCGCGACACCGACTCCGCCCGCAACCGGCTGGCGGCGCTGCTCGGGCGACCGGTCGGGCTCGGCCACGTCGGCGGCCCGGGCCGTCCGATCGATCGGGTCGTGTCCGACCTGCGGGCGTCCGACCCGGCGCGCCGGGTGGTGATCGCCTCGTACCTGCTCGCTCCCGGCTGGTTCCGCGACCGGCTCGACGAGACGGGCGCGGACCTGGTCTCGGCGCCGCTGCTCGGGGTCGAGCCGCCGGACCCCCGGCTGGTGTCGCTCGTGGTCGACCGGTTCCGTACGGCCGAGAACGACCGCCGCGTGGTGGCCTGACCCGCCGCGCCCCCCGATCTGACAGTCTGGATCGGCCGGGCTCCACGCGGCGTGTGATACCGGGGATCGGGGTCCGCGGCTCGTAGGCTCGCGACCATGGCGAGCCGTACGTCTTCCCCGCCGCGGTCGGCCTCCAAGAGGTCGTCGCGGTCGTCCGGTGGCCAGGCCCGGTCGCAGTCGCGGAGCCGGTCGAGCAAGCGTCAGCCTGCTCCACCGCCGCTGCCCGCCGGTCCTGGTCCGGTCGTCCGCGGCCTGCGCGCGGTCGGCGTCGCGATCGCCGCGGTCTGGATGGGGATCGCCCGCACGATCGGCGCGATCCTGCGCAGCATCGGTGGTGCCGCCCGCGATCTCGAGCCCGAGCACCGTCGTGACGGGGTCGGTCTCGGGCTGATCGGCGCCGGTGTCGTCGTCATCGCCGCCGTGTGGTGGCAGGTCGAGAGTCCGGTGACCGACGGGGTTCGCGAGGCCGTGATCGCGAGCGTCGGGCTGCTCGGCTGGTCGGTCCCGCTCGCACTGTTCGTGATCGCCTGGCGGACGATGCGGCACCCCGACGAGAACGGCCCGGTCGGGCGGCAGGTGATCGGCTGGACGTCGCTCGCCGGTGGGGTGCTCGGGATCGTGTCCATCTCGCACGGGATCCCGAAGCCCTCCGACGAGGGGGGTGCGGCGGTCCGCGAGGCCGGTGGCGCGATCGGCTACTTCGTCTCCCAGCTCCTCGACGACCTGTTCCGCACCCCGTACGTGACGGTGCCGCTGCTCGTCCTGCTCGCGTTCTTCGGGCTGCTCGTGATCACGGGGACGCCGGTCTACCGCATCCCCGACCGCCTGCGGGCCGGGCGCGACCTGCTGCTCGGGCGCCGCCACGACGACGAGGCCGAGCTCGACCCCGAGGGCGCGGACGGGTCCAAGGCGTCGCGTCGCAAGCGCCGCAAGGACGGCGGGACCGCTCCCGACGGCACCGACAAGCCGTACGACACCGCGCTCGTCGACGGGCCGGACGAGCCGACCGTCGTCACCGGCGGCGGTGCCGACGACGACACGAGCGAGGTCCCGGTCACCGCCGCGGGCGTGACGGCGGCCAGCTCCACCGGCAAGGACTCCGACGACCACCCGGGCGAGATGCCGCCGATGACGCCGCTGCCCGCGCGCGCCGAGCAGCTCGCGCTGTCCGGGGACGTCGTCTACACCCTCCCCCCGAACGAGATGCTCCGCGAGGGCACCCCGCACAAGGCGCGCACGTCGGCGTCCGACAGCGTCGTGACGAGGCTCACCGGTGTGCTGGAGGAGTTCAAGGTCGACGCCGAGGTCACCGGCTACACCCGCGGTCCCACGGTCACGCGGTACGAGATCGAGCTCGGCCAGGGTGTGAAGGTCGAGAAGATCACCGCGCTCGCGAAGAACATCTCCTACGCCGTGGCGTCCAACGAGGTCCGGATCCTCTCGCCGATCCCCGGCAAGTCCGCGATCGGCATCGAGATCCCGAACACCGACAAGGAGACCGTCTCCCTCGGCGACGTGCTGCGCTCCGGCAAGGCACGCGGCGACCACCACCCGATGGTGGTCGGGCTCGGCAAGGACGTCGAGGGCGGTTTCGTGGTCGCCAACATGGCGAAGATGCCGCACCTGCTCGTCGCCGGCGCCACCGGCTCGGGCAAGTCGAGCTTCATCAACTCGATGATCTCGTCGATCCTGATGCGGGCCACGCCGGACGAGGTCCGGATGATCCTCGTCGACCCCAAGCGCGTCGAGCTGACGGCGTACGAGGGGATCCCGCACCTCATCACGCAGATCATCACGAACCCGAAGAAGGCTGCCGAGGCACTCCAGTGGGTCGTGCGCGAGATGGACCTGCGCTACGACGACCTCGCGAACTTCGGCTTCCGGCACATCGACGACTTCAACAAGGCCGTACGGGCCGGGTCGGTGACGGTGCCGCCCGGCAGCGAGCGCGAGCTGGCGCCGTACCCGTACCTGCTCGTGGTCGTCGACGAGCTCGCCGACCTCATGATGGTGGCGCCCCGGGACGTCGAGGACGCGATCGTGAGGATCACGCAGCTCGCCCGCGCCGCCGGGATCCACCTGGTGCTCGCGACCCAGCGTCCCAGCGTCGACGTGGTCACCGGTCTGATCAAGGCCAACGTTCCGAGCCGGCTGGCGTTCGCGACGTCGTCGCTGGCCGACAGCCGCGTGATCCTGGACCAGCCCGGCGCCGAGAAGCTGGTCGGGGGCGGCGACGGGCTGTTCCTGCCGATGGGCGCCAACAAGTCGCTGCGGATGCAGGGCGCGTGGATCACCGAGAACGAGATCCACGACGTGGTCGCGCACTGCAAGGACCAGCTGAAACCGATCTACCGCGACGACGTCACTGCACCGCAGACGCAGAAGCGGGAGCTCGACGACGAGATCGGCGACGACCTGGACCTCGTGCTCCAGGCGGTCGAGCTCGTCGTCAACACGCAGTTCGGCTCGACCTCGATGCTGCAGCGCAAGCTGCGGGTGGGGTTCGCGAAGGCCGGACGGCTGATGGACATCCTGGAGTCCCGAGGGGTGGTCGGCCCGAGCGAGGGGTCGAAGGCCCGGGACGTGCTGATCAAGCCGGACGACCTCGACGAGGTCCTGGCGACCCTGCGAGGGGAGTGACATGAGTCGTCGCCCGGAGAAAACCACGACCGTGGAGCAGGACCCGGTCACGTCGGGCGCCGACGAGGCCACGTCCGACGTGCGGGTCGCGCACGACGAGGTGCTCGAGGTCCGCCGCAGCACCGGCGTGTTCGCGCTGGTGGCGCTGGCGTCGGCCGCGCTGGCCGTCGCGTACACGGTGCGCGCGTTCGAGTCGCCTGCGCTGCTGCTCGTCGTCGTCACGATGGCCGCGATCGCTGCCGTCGCGGCGCGGGGCTGGGTGGACTCGCGCAGCCCGCTGCTGGTGGCCGACGGGCTCGGGATCCGGGTCCGGCACGGCCGCTCGTGGCGCGGTCTGCCCTGGGAGCAGGTCGATCACGTCGTGCTCGTCCCGTCGCGTGGTGTGCTGCGTGACGGTGCGCTCGAGGTCGTCGGCGACGACGGCTCGGTGTCCGTGGTCCCGCTCGGGCTCGCCGTGCGTGCGAGCCGCGAGGACACCGCTGCTGTGCTCGCGACCCTGAGCGGTGATCCCGACCTCGTCGTCGTCCCGGAGCCGCCGGTGGTGGAGGCGCCGGCCGCCGATGCTGCCGGCGCAGGCGCGGTCGACTCGGACCCGGAGACCGGTGAGCTGCCCGCCGACATCGTCGGCGACGCTTCGCCGACGGGTGCCGCAAAGTCGGAGGACGGCGCGAAGCCGGAGGACGGCACGAAGCCGGAGGACGGCGCGAAGCCGGAGGCTGGCCTGAAGCCGGAGGATGGCGGGAAGCCGACTGATGGCGCGAAGCCGACAGGCGGAGGGGCGCCGTCGGGTGGCGCGGGAACGACATCTGCGCCAGCACCCGAGCTCGTGGAAGCCGCCGAGCCGCAGGACGTCTCGGTGAGCGCGCCGGCCCTCGCGGCCGGACCGAGCCGCGTCGACGTCCACCGCAGCCAGGGATCGACGGCGCTCGCCGCGAACCCAGACGTACGAACGGTGACCGCGCTGCGTGCGGTCGGAGGACGACCCGAGCTCGTCCTCGAGAAGGTGGAGCCGCGGACGTGGCCGAGCAGCGCCCTCGGTCCCGGGAAGGTCGGATCGTCCGTCGAGGCCGGCGAGCCCGTCGGCGACACGGCGACCGAGGACGACGCTGACGTGATGCGTGATCAGCCGGCGCCCGAGGGCGCGGGGTCCGAGGCAGCCACCGACGACGTGGTGACGGCCGACGCGGCGACCGGCGACACGGTGACGGACGACGCGGTCGCGCGTCCCAGCCGTACGGTCTGGGGCCGGCGGCGCAGCGCACCCGAGCCCGAGCCGGAGCCCGGCCCGTCCCTCGGCGCGCTCCTGCGGGCCGCGCGCGAGGACGCCGGTCTGTCCGTGGCCGCGCTGGCGGAGCGGACCCAGGTCCGCGAGCACGTGATCGAGTCGCTGGAGGACGACGACCCGGGTCCGTGCGGCGGCGACTTCTACGCGCGCGGACACGTACGGACGCTCGCGTCGGCTCTGCGGACCGACCCTGCTCCGCTCGTCGAGGCGTTCGACACCCAGCACGCCTCGGACCCGGTGCCGGCGCGCCTGGTCTTCGAGGCCGAGCGGCGCAGCGGGACCGGTGCGATCCGCCCGGCCCGCGGCGGCCGGAGCTGGATGGCGATCGTCGCCGCGGTCCTGGTGCTGGCGATCGTGTGGGGGATCGGTCGCGTCGTCACCGACGGCGGCGGGTCCGCAGGTCCGGCGGACCTCGACAGCGCTCCGGCCGCGCCCGTCGAGGGCAGCAAGCCGAAGTCGATGGCGCCTCTGGCGGGTCCCACGACGAACCACCTCGTGCTCCGGGGCAAGGACGGGCAGCCCACCCGCGTCAAGGTGCGCGACAGCGACGGCGCGACCGTCTGGAGCGGGCGTCTGGCACGCGGCGACCGTCAGCGCGTCGACGTGGTCGGCAAGGCGCGGGTGACCGCCGCGCGCGGTGATGCGGTCACGGTCACCGTCGACGGGCGGAAGACCCGCAAGATCGGGCCGGACGACGCGAAGGCGACCCGCGAGGTCGGCATCGCCTGAGGCCGGGGCCTGAGGCGCGCGGGGAGCCCAGGGCCGCCACGCTAGGGTGGATGCTGGTCGCGACGACCGGGGCAGTGCCGCCCTGAGCCCCGAGACGAACGCCGAGGAGTGATCGATGGACCCGACGACGCCCGCGGCATCGCAGGCGCCGAGCAACTACAACATCGCGAACGCGCTGACGGTCCTGCGGATCTGCTTCGTCCCGGTGTTCGGCTGGTTGCTGCTGACCGAGGGCGGGGAGAGCACCGGCTATCGGCTGGGCGCGTTCGTCGTGTTCGTGGTCGCGATGGCGACCGACCGGATCGACGGCAACCTCGCGCGCAGCCGCGGCCTGATCACCGACTTCGGCAAGATCGCGGACCCGATCGCGGACAAGGCGCTGACCGGGATGGCATTCGTCGGTCTCTCGATCATCGACGCGCTGCCGTGGTGGGTGACGATCGTGGTGCTCGCCCGTGAGTGGGGGATCACGGCGATGCGCTTCGCGGTGATCCGCTACGGCGTGATGCCGGCGTCGCGGGGCGGCAAGATCAAGACGGTGCTCCAGTCGGTGGCGCTGTCGATGTACGTGTTCCCGATCGAGGCGCTCCTGCCCGACTGGATGCTCTGGATCGCCTACCTCACGATGGCGGCTGCGGTGGTGGTCACCCTCGTGACCGGGTTCGACTACGTGGCGCAGGCCGTCCGGATGGTCCGCGACTCGCGTGACGCGCCCACGACCGGGACGTCCGGTTCGAGCGGCGACCGTACGGGATGAGGCCGGAGCCGGGTGCGTCTGGTCCGACCTCGGGAGTGGTCGCGCCCGAGCCGCCGGCCGACCCCGCGGAGGACCCTCGGATCGACCCGCAGGGTGTGGTCGAGGCGCTGCGGATGGGCGGGGAGACCGTCGCCCTGGCGGAGTCGCTGACCGGTGGCCTGCTGACCGGGAGGCTGGTCGACGTCGCGGGCGCCTCCGACGTCGTGCGCGGTGGCATCGTCGCCTACGCGACGGATCTCAAGGCGAGCCTGCTCGGCGTCGACGCCGACCTGCTCGCGCGGGCCGGTCCGGTCGATGCCGGGGTCGCGGAGCAGATGGCGACCGGCGTACGGGACCGGCTGGGCGCCACGTACGGCCTGGCGACGACCGGCGTCGCCGGACCCGGGCCGGCCGACGGCGCCGAGGCCGGGACGGTGTTCCTGGGGATCGCGACACCGTCGGCGACGGAGTCGGTCGCGCTCCGGCTCGACGGTGACCGGTCCCAGGTCCGTGCGCTCGCGGTCGAGAGCGCGCTCGAGCTCCTGATGCGCCATCTGATCGACGACTGACCCGCGCCACCTTGGTGCGGCTCACCCGTGAGCGCGTAGGGTGGGGGAAGAAGTCGGCTCGATGGCGAGTTGTACGTGGTGTGGCGAGCGGAGGTGGACCATGGCGGTGCTGAGGCGACTGATCGGTGAGGTGCTTCGCGCACGACGGATGGCCAAGGGCCTGACGCTGCGCGACGTGTCCGCCTCGGCTCGGGTGAGCCTGGGCTACATCTCCGAGGTCGAGCGAGGCCAGAAGGAGCCGAGCTCCGAGCTGCTCGCCGCGCTCTGCGAGGCTCTCGACGTGCCGATGTCGCAGGTCCTGCGCGACGTCAGCGCGCTGATGGAGATCCAGGAGCAGTCGACGCTGGAGACTGCGCTGGCGCTGTCGCCGGAGTCCGACTCGGTGGGCGTCGGCTGACGTGAGGTCCGGCCTCGATCCGGCTGAGCGGGTCGAGGCCCTCTTCACGGACCGTCTGATCCTCGACCGCGTGACGTCGAGGGACGTCGACGACGTGCACGCGGTGTTTCGCGATCCCGCGACCTGGCAGCATCTTCCGGCGGGTCAGTACGTCCTGCGCGAGCAGTCCGAGCGCCTCGTCACGCGCTCGGACGAGAGCTGGGAGCGCGTGGGACTCGGCGACTGGGCCGTACGCGCGGTCGCGGTCCCGGGCCTCGCTGCCGGCGCGTTCGTCGGCATCGTCGGTGTCACGCGCGCCGAGCTCGACGCCGGCGTGGTCCTCAACCTCGGTTATCGGCTCGACCCGTCGGCGTGGGGTCGCGGGATCGCGACGGAGGCGTCGGCTGCTGCGCGCGATGCCGCCGCTCGGGTGCAGCCGGACCTGCCGCTCACGGCACGCGCACTCACCGCGAACCCGGCCTCGATCCGGGTGCTCGAGCGGGTCGGGCTCTCCGAGGTGTGGCGTGGGACGGTCGAGGCGGACGGCATCACCGCCGGGATGGAGCTCGTCGTGTCCTCCGACCGCGTGCTGGCCGACGACGTGCTGGACGGGATCATCGCGCTCGGCTGAGTGCAACACCCGACGGGCGATCACTGCGGGCGATCGGGTGCGGGCTCGCGGCGGCTCAGCGTACGGGCGACGGTGCGCGGGTCGTCCGCCCAGAGGCCGACGCGCTCGGCGCGCATCTCTCCCTGCGACGTGCGGAGGACGGTCGGACCCTCGAGGAGCAGCTCCACGTTGGTGCGGCTGCTCACGCCCACCAGGAGCAGGTCGTCCTCGTGGTGCAGGTCGCGGATCACGCCCGGCAGCTGGTGCTCCGCGGTGCGGGCGGACCCGATCGCAGTCAGAGGCAGCTCGACCCAGGTGAGCGCGCCGGCCCGGATCCGCAGGAGGCCGTCCGACAGCAGGTGCGGCCGGACCCGGTGGGCGGCGAGCATGCCGAGCATCCACACCAGACCCCAGATCCCGATCACGAGGATCGGCAGCCGGATCGCCTCGGCCCACCCGGCGTCGATCTGACGCAGGACGACCTCGACCACGACGACCTCGGTGGCCGACCCGAAGATCCACAGCCACATCATCGGTGCGGCCAGCTGGGCGTAGCCGATCGGTGTCGTGCCAGCGGGCACGTCGGGGCGGCGTGTGATCCAGCGCGCGAGCGCGCGATAGAGCGCGAGCTCGAGCACGACGGCGCGCCGGCCGAGCCCGACGAGACGTCGGGGAGACGTGCGGCGGGCGGTCATGCGTGGTCCTTCATCAACCGGGTCACGGTCGCGATGGTCTCGTCGAGGGTCGCGTCGAACGCCGCCAGGCGGGACGCGGGGACGTCGGCGAACAGCTGCTGCGCGAGGTCCGCGTGGGACTCCCGGAGATCGCGGATGGCGCGTGCGCCGGAGGCGGTGGGCGTCACGAGCGTCGCGCGACGGTCGCTCGGATGCGGCTGCCGGGTCACGTGGCCCGAGGCCACCAGCCCGTCCACGAGGCCGGTGACGTTGCGTGGGGTCACCTCCAGCGCCGACGCCAGCACCTGCTGGGTGCTCGGTCCGTGCAGACCGAGCACCCACAGCAGGTGGATGCGCGCGGAGGTCAGGCCCGTCTCGCGCTCGAACCGCGCCTGGTCGGCCGCCAGCAGCGTCGACAGGTGCAGGACCTTGTCGAGCGTGGTGGTGAGGGAGGTTCGGTCGGTCACATAGTGAAGGTACTTCATGATGTTGTATCTACACAAATAGCCTCCGAGTGGTTCAGGCGCCGCGGCCTCGCTCACCCGGACAGGTGGGTCGCCAGCTTCTCCAGCAGCCCGCGGCTCCCGAGCTCCCGGTCGGGGCCGTCGGCCCAGAAGCGGTCGAAGAAGACCCCGTGCTCCACGTGGGTGAAGCGGGTCCCCTCGTCGACCGGCTCGAACTCGAACGAGGCCACCGAGGTGGACATGTGCACGCCGTCGAGCCACATGTCGTACGTCGTGACGATCCGCACGTGCTCGACGATGTCGGTGTAGGTCGCCTCGTAGCGCGAGAGCGGGCCGCCGTGGAACTTGCCTTCAGCGACGTCGTGTCCTCCGACCCGGAAGTCGAACGCCCACGCGCCGGACTCGAAGGCGTCGTCCGCGCCGAACCACGCCACCTTCTGGTCCTCCTCGGCGAAGGCCGCCCAGACCCGGTCGACCGGGACGGGATAGGTGCGGGTGAGGTCGAACCCGGAGCGGGCCAGGCGTCGTTCGGTGCGCATCAGCCGTCCTGACGGGTGAAGGTGACGTGGATCGTGCCGCTCTCCGCGACCTCGGAGGTCACGTGGTGGGTCTGCTCAAGGCCGCGCAGGTCGTCCCAGAGGCGGGCGCCGCGGCCGAGGACGATCGGCGCGATCATCACGTGCATCTCGTCCACGAGGCCGGCGCGCAGGAACGCCCGCGCGGTGCCCAGGCCCCCGCCGACCCGGACGTCCAGACCGTCGGCCGCCGTGGTGGCCTCGGCGAGCACGTCCTCGATCGCTCCGTCGCGGAAGTGGAACGTCGTGCCGCCGGCCATCGTGATCGACGGCCGCGGCGCCGTGCTCGTGAGCACGTAGACGGGATATCCGAACGGGGGCTCCTCGCCCCACCAGCCCTTCCAGTCCGGATCGTCGGGGAAGGAGTGCAGACCGAACATCGCGGCACCCATGATCTCGGCACCGATGCCCTCGGCCTCCTGTGCGGCGTAGCGGTCGTCGACGCCGGTCGTCCCGGACCCGCTCGTGTCGTGGAGGACGCGCTGCCGGAAGGTCCGGGTGGCGGCGTAGCCCGCCGTCAGGCGCTCCCAGTCCGCGCCCATCGGGTTGTCGGAGGTCTGGTCGGTCGTGGTGGAGCAGCCGTCGATCGAGCTGAACAGGCTGACGCGGACACGGGTCATCTCAGGATTCCTTGATCTCGGTCGTACGGGTCAGGTGGATCCCCAGGCGGTCGGCCTGGTGCTCCGCGGGGGTGCGCTGCTCGCCGAGCCACAGGTGCAGCACGTCGAGCGCGCCGGGTCGCAGGCTCACGGTGCGGACGCGCCCGTGCTTCTCGGACGTCACCAGGCCCGCGTCCTCGAGCACCCGCAGGTGCTGCATGAAGGACGGGAGGGACATCGGGTACGGCTCCGCGAGCTCGGACACGACGGCCGGGGACTTCGCCAGGCGTTCGACGACGGCCCGGCGCGTGGGATCCGCGAGCGCGCGGAGCACGGCGTCGAGCTCGTCGTGATACTTAGGCATAAACCTAAGCATACGCACCGACCGCGACTCGGGCGATCTGGGCACGAACCACCGCGCGTACTCTTCACCGAATCGCCCGAATCGTGGTCGGGAGGGACGCTCAGACCGGCTGACAGTGCGGGCACCAGTACGTGACCCGCTCCTCGGCGCCGCGCGACTGCGTGACGACGGGATCACGACGCTCGATCCGGGTGCCGCAGCGGCGGCACGGCGCGCCGCCCCGCCCGTACACCCAGGTCTGCTGTCCCCTCCGGTCGACGCCGGTCGTGACGATCGCCGACGTCTCGCGGTTGACGAGGAGCATCCGGCGGGCCAGGTCGAGGGTCCGCGCCGGGTCCTGGTCGTCGGCGATCGCGACATCCGGGTGGAGCCCGCGCAGGAACATCACCTCGATCCGGAAGATGTTGCCGATCCCCGCGACCACGGTCTGGTCGAGGAGGGCGTCCGCGAGCGAGCGTGCCGGGTCCACGGTCAGCCGGCGCA
Source organism: Mumia flava (assembly GCF_002797495.1). Classification (NCBI taxonomy): domain Bacteria; kingdom Bacillati; phylum Actinomycetota; class Actinomycetes; order Propionibacteriales; family Nocardioidaceae; genus Mumia; species Mumia flava. Next base: position 459,951 of record NZ_PGEZ01000001.1, on the reverse strand, counting down.
GCGCCTCGGTGGCGTCGTACGCGGGGTCCAGGAGGTCCGGGCCGAGGCGTTCGACGACCGCGCTCTCGTGCTCCGGCGTCAGCACCTCGACGACCGGCAGCAGGAACCCGACGGCCTCGACCGGCCCGGCGCGCAGCACGACGCGGGCCTGGAACGCCGGGCGGTCCCAGCGGGCGCCGGACCGGTAGGTGCGCCACGACCCGTCCATCCCGAGGTGGGTGTGGAGGCTGAGGTCGCCGAGATGGGCGAACAGGTGCTTGCCGCGACTCACGACCTCCTCGACCGTGCGCCCGGACAGGTCGAGCGTGGCGTACGCGGGGACGCGCAGGTCCGCTGCGTCGAGCAAGCGCCCGTGCAGCGCCCGGTCGAGACGCCGCGCCGTCCGCCAGACCGCGTCGCCCTCCGGCACCGCTCAGCCCCGGATCCGCAGCCCACGCGGGGTCGCATGGAACCCGGCCCGGGCCAGCGCCTCGCCCAGCGGCGTCCCGAGCACGGAAGCGCCGTCGGCCCTCTCGACGGTCAGCCGCCCGAGCGCACCGTCGCGGACCGCGGCCGCGAGGGCGTCGATCGCCGGGGTCAGCCGGGCGGCTCCCTCGTCGCTGTCGAGTGCGTCGAACGTCAGCAGGGTGCGGCCGCCGCGCTCGACGTACAGCGCGAGGGACCCGTCCACGAGGACCACGAGCGCCCCGGCCTTGCGACCGGGGCGGTGCCCGCCGTCGGTCTCGGGCCAGCCCAGCGCCGCGCCGTACGGGTTCGCGGGGTCGGTGGCCGCCAGCACGACAGCACGGCGCTCCGGGTCCTGGCCGGGCTCGCGGGCGTACGTCCGCAGGCGGTCGACGGCCCCGGTGGTGGCGAACTGGGCAGCGCCGAGACCGTCGACGAAGTAGCCGCGCCGGGCCCGGCCGGCGTCCTCGAACCCCGACAGCACCTTGTAGACGCCCGCGAACCCGCCGGGCACGTCCTCGCTCACCACGGATCCGCGGGTGACGAGGCCGTGACGCTCGAGCAGCAGCTCGGCGCGGGCGTGCGCCCGGACGGTCGGGTTGACCTCCGTGGCCGCGACCAGCGACCAGCGGCCCGACACCGTCGGGGGAGCGCTGCGCAGACCGCCGCGGACCCCGGCCGGCGTCGCGAACGACGGACGGCGCCGCGCACGAACGCGAGGCTGCGACCGGGTGCGGTGCGACGACGAGCCGGACCCGACGACCGTACGCAGCGCCGCGAGCGTGTCGCCGGTGACGAACCCGGCCCACGCGAGATCCCACAAGGCGTCCGCGATCTCGCCATCGGTCGGTCCGGTCGTCGGCGCCGCGGTCGGGTCGAGCCCCGCGCGCACGGCGGCGGCGAGCTGGGCGAAGAAGTACGCGCCGCCGGGCTGGAGGACCGCGAGCAGCGCCTCCTGGGTCGGCGTCACCTCGAGCTCGACCGGCTCCGGCAGGGTGAGCGCGGCGGTGTCGGCGAGGTGCAGCGAGACCCAGCCGTCCGAGCCGGGCAGGGCGCCCTGCCCGACCCACAGGACCTCCCCGGACGCGCTCAGCTCGTCGAGCATCGCGGGTGAGTAGTCGACGACGCGCGACGGCAGCACCAGAGTCTCCAGCGCACTCGCCGGGACGACGGCGCCCGCGAGCTGGTCGAGCGCGGTGAGGAGGCCGTCGACGCCGCGCAGCCTCCCGCCGACGTGCTGCCAGGCCGGGAGGAACCGGCCGAGCGTGGCCTGGTCGACCGGCTCGACCTCGCGGCGCAGCGCGGCCAGCGACCGGCGACGCAGCCGGCGCAGGACCTCGGCGTCGCACCACTCCGAGCCGCCGACGCCGGGGGTGTACTCACCCTCGGCCACCCGACCCGCGGCCGCGAGCCGGCTCAGCGCGTCGGCGACGACGGCGACCCCGAGCCCGAGCCGCTCCGCGACGTCGGCGCCGGTGAACGGCCCGTGGGTCCGGGCGAAGCGGCTGACGAGATCGCCCAGCGGGTCCGCGACCGGCTCGATGAACGCGTCCGGCACCCCCATCGGCACCGGGACGCCGAGCGCGTCGCGCAGGCGCCCCGCGTCCTCGACGGCGACCCACCACTGCTGGTCGGCGAACGACACCCGCAGCGCACGACGCCGCTCGGCCAGCGCCACCAGCCAGGCCGACGCGCTCGCCGGCTCGGTGCAGCGCTCCGCGACCTCCTCGCTGGTCAGCGGGCCGAGCACGCGCAGCAGGTCGGCGACACCCTCCGCGTCGCGGGCCAAACGGTCGTCCACGAGCCGCTGGAGCTCGGCCTCGGTCTGCTCGATCACGTCCGCGTCGAGCAGGTCGCGCAGCTGCGCGCGGCCCAGCAGCTCCGACAGCAGCGACGAGTCCAGCGACAGGGCGGCCGCGCGCCGCTCCGCGAGCGGGCTGTCCCCCTCGTACAGGAAGGTCGCGACGTAGCCGAACAGCAGCGACTTCGCGAACGGCGACGGCTCGGGCGTCTCGACCTCGACGATCCGCAGCCGCTTGCGCTCGACGTCGCGGGCGAGCTCGACGAGCGCCGGGACGTCGTACACGTCCTGCAGCACCTCCCGGACGGTCTCCAGGACGATCGGGAACGTCGGGTAGCGACGGGCGACCTCGAGCAGGGACGCCGCACGCTGGCGCTGCTGCCACAGCGGGCTGCGCCGGCCCGGGTCGCGGCGCGGGAGCAGCAGCGCGCGGGCGGCGCACTCGCGGAACCGCGACGCGAACAGCGCCGACCCGCCGACCTCCTCGGTGACCATGTCGGCGACCTCGTCGGGCTCGAGCACGAAGAGCTCCGCGCCGGGCGGCTCCGCGTCGGTCTCGGGGAGCCGGACCACGATCCCGTCGTCGGAGGCCATGCTCGCCGAGTCGGTCCCGTACTGCGCCCGGACCCGAGCCCCGACCGCCAGCGCCCACGGGGCGTGCACCGCCAGACCGTACGGAGAGTGCAGCACGAGCCGCCAGTCGCCCAGCTCGTCGCGGAACCGCTCGACCACGAGCATCCGGTCGTCGGGGACCCGCCCGGTGACGGCCTTCTGCTCGTCGACGAGCGCCATCAGGTTGTCGACGGCCCACGCGTCGAGCCCGGCGTCCTCGCAGCGCGACCGCGCCTGGTCACGGTCGCCGGTCGCGATCATCCGGGTGAACGCGCCGAGGGCACGGCCCAGCTCGACCGGACGGCCCGGGTTGTCGCCCCGCCAGAACGGCAGCCGGCCCGGCAGACCGTACGCGGGGGTGACGATCACGCGGTCGTGGGTGATCTCCTCGATCCGCCAGCTCGTCGCCCCGAGCGCGAACACGTCGCCGACCCGCGACTCGTAGACCATCTCCTCGTCGAGCTCGCCGACCCGGGCGCTGCCGCGGGCGTTGGACTCCGCGCCCGCGAGGTAGACCCCGAACAGGCCGCGGTCGGGGATCGTCCCACCGGAGGTGACCGCGAGCCGCTGCGCGCCCGGCCGGCCGCTGATCGTGCCGGCGACGCGGTCCCAGACGACCCGCGGCCGCAGCTCGGCGAACTCGTCGGACGGGTAGCGGCCCGCGAGCAGGTCGAGGGTCGCCTCGTACGCCGAGCGGGGCAGCGTCGCGAACGACGCCGAGCGCCGGACCAGGTCGTACAGCTCGTCGACGTCGACCTCGTCCAGCGCGCTGATCGCGACGATCTGCTGGGCGAGGACGTCGAGCGGGTTGGCCGGCACGCTCAGCGCCTCGATCTCACCGGACCGCATCCGCTCGATCGTGACCGTGGCCTGGAGGAGGTCACTGCGGTGCTTGGGGAAGACGACCCCTCGGGAGACCTCGCCGACCTGGTGCCCGGCGCGGCCCACCCGTTGGAGCCCGCTGGCGACCGACGGTGGCGACTCGACCTGGACGACGAGGTCGACCGCGCCCATGTCGATGCCGAGCTCGAGGCTGGACGTGGCGACCACGCAGGCCAGCCGCCCGGACTTGAGGTCGTCCTCGATCAGGGCGCGCTGCTCCTTGCTGACCGACCCGTGGTGCGCACGGGCGAGCACCGGACCCTCGGCCGCCGCCTGCGGGTCCCTCGTCGTCGTCGATCCGGCCTGCGCCATCACCTCCGCCGGGGGCGACCCCGGACCGGGCACGCCGAGGCGGGCCTGGTGGATCTCGTTCAGGCGGGCGGTGAGGCGCTCGGCGAGGCGACGGGAGTTCGCGAAGACGATCGAGGACCCCGCCTGCTCGACGAGATCGACCACCCGCTCCTCGACGTGCGGCCAGATCGACGCCCGCTCGCGCGGGTCCTCGTCACCGGACGCGAACGCGGCGTCGGCCAGCTCGTCGGGGTCGGGACCCGCGAACCCCGTCGTACCCCCGTCGCCTTCCCCGTGCGCGCCGTCCGCCCCACGTTGCGCCGACGGCACCCCGCCCAGCGCGGTCATGTCCTCCACCGGCACGACCACCGACAGATCCCACCGCTTCTCCGCCTCCGGCGCGACCACGCGGACCGGCGCCGCGCCGCCGAGGAACCGCGCCACCTCCGTGTGCGGGCGCACGGTCGCCGACAGGCCGATCCGCTGCGCCGGCTGCTCCAGCAGCGCGTCGAGTCGCTCGAGCGACAGCGCGAGGTGGGCGCCGCGCTTCGTCCCCGCGACCGCGTGCACCTCGTCGACGATCACCGCCTCGACCCCGCGCAGCGTCTCGCGCGCGGCGGAGGTGAGCACCAGGAACAGCGACTCCGGCGTCGTGATCAGCACGTCGGGAGGCCGGGTCGCGAGCGCCCGCCGCTGAGCCGGCGTGGTGTCGCCGGAGCGAACACCCACCCGTACGTCCCGGGGCGCGGGCGACGCGCCCTCGGCCGCGAGCCGGCGTGCCGTCTGGGTGATCCCGACCAGGGGGGAACGGAGGTTGCGCTCGACGTCGACGGCGAGGGCCTTGAGCGGTGAGACGTACAGCACGCGGGTCGCCTGCTTCGGGTCCTCGGCCGGCTCCCCGGTGACCAGCCGGTCGAGCGCCCACAGGAACGCCGACAACGTCTTGCCGGACCCCGTCGGCGCGACGACGAGCGCGTGACGGCCGTCGGCGATCGCCTCCCAGGCGCCGGACTGCGCCGCCGTCGGGGCCGGGAACGCGCCGCGGAACCAAGCGGCGGTGGCCGCGGAGAACCGGTCGAGCGGGTCGGCTGCTGACATGCCCTCCATCATCGCGCACACCACCGACATCACCAGGCGGTGAGATCGGTGGAGGCAACCAGGCGCGGGTACCGTCGAGACGTGGCGTCGTTGGTGGTCGAGGCACGCGGTCTGCGTCTCGACGTCGCGGGCACGGCCGTCGTCCGCGACGTCGATCTCGAGGTGCGCTCGGGCGAGGTCGTGGGCCTCGTCGGGGCCGGGGGAGCGGGCACGTCGGCCCTGCTGGCGATGCTCGCCACGGCCACGCGTCTGACCTCCGGGCACCTGTCCGTGCTCGGGCTCGACCCGGCCGTCGACGGTCCCCGGATCCGCGGCCGCACCGGGGTCGCGACCCAGCACGACAGCCTCGATCCGCGGCTGCGGGCGCGCGCCGAGCTCAGCAGCTACGCGCGCTGCTTCGGGTACGCGGCGCGGGCCGCACACGGGCGCGCCGACGCGGCGCTGGCGTTCGCGGGGCTCACCGATCGAGCGAGGACGGTCGTCGGACGCCTCACCCGCGGGGAGCGCCGCCGCCTCCAGGTCGCGCGCGCCTTCGTCAACGATCCCGAGCTCGTCCTGCTCGACGAGCCGACCGCCGGCTGCTCGCCGCGTGACACCGATGCGATCGGTGACCTCGTGCTGCGGATGCGCGCCTCCGCGCGGGCCGTCGTGCTCGCCACCCACTCCTTCGAGGAGGCCGAGCGGGTCTGCGACCGTGTGCTCGTGATGGACGCGGGGCGGGTGCTCGTGGAGGGCGCGCCCTCGTCGCTGCTCGCCGGGAACCGCCCTTCGGAGGTCGTCGAGGTCCGCACGCCCTGCGGTGCCGACGGCGCCGCGCTCGCCGTCCTCGGGGACCTGGTCGACCGGGTCGAGGTCCACGGCGACCGCGTCCTCGCGTACACGTCCGACGGCCTGACCGTCGCCGAGCGGGCGGTCGCCGGCGGCCTCGCGCCGGACGGCACCCGGGTCCGGCCGGTCACCCCGGACGAAGCACTCGGGCTGCTCGCCGACGACGAGGCGAGGCGGTGGAGGTCGGTCGAGTGACGGCGCCGATCGAACCGCCGGCTGAGGCAGTGCCGACCGCGCCCGACCGTACGGCCGGCGGCTGGGCCGACGCGCTCGCGCGCCAGGTGCCGGGCCTGCGGCCGTACGGCGTGGCGTCCTGGCTCGTCCAGGTCGGGCTGTACGTGGTGCTGCCGATGCTGGCGACCGCCGCGCTGGTCGCGGGGCTGGAGGGTGCGCTCGACCCCGAGGCGCTGCTCGGCGCCGGAGCGGTGGTCGCCGTGGGCGTCCTCGCCCTGACGGTCGCGGCGAGCGATGCCGCCGACCCGCGGACGGCCTGGGTCGCCCTGACCCCGCTCCGCCCGGCCGAGCGGACCGCCGGGCTGGTCGCGGCGGCCTCCGTACGGGCTGGCGCTGCCGTGCTCGCGTCGCTGGTCGTGCTGCTCGTGCTCGGCACGGTCGGGCTCGGCCGTACGCCGTGGTTGCTGGCCGCGGCCCTGCTCGCGCTGGCCGCCCACGCTCCACTGCTGGTCGCGGGGGCGGTCGGTCTGGCGCGCCCGGCGTGGACGGTCGTCGTGCGCGTGGTCGTGCCGGCGGTGGTGCTGTTCAGCGGGGCGCTGTTCGTGCTCGTCCTGCCCGGGTTCGTGGACGCGTCCACCTGGCTGCTCCCGACCAGGCACGCCGTGGCGGTGGGTCACGCGGCGGTCGTCGGACCGGTCGACCTGGCGGTCCTCGGGCACGTCGTCGTCCTGCTGGCGTTCGCCGCTGCCGGAGGCTGGCTCGCCGAGCGGGCGGTCCGGAGGTCCGGATGAGGCCGGTGGAGGTCGCGACGGAGCGCCGGACCGGTCCGGCCCAGGTCGTGGCGCGCGAGCTCATGGCAGCGCAGTCCGCGTGGCCGCGAGCGCTGACGGGGCTGGCGCCGGTGCTGCTCGTCCTGGTCGCGTTCGTCGCCGGGATCTCGTCGGCGTTGCCGGCCACGCCGTACGACGGGGCGGCGGTCTCGGCCGCGGCCTGGGTCGCCCCGGCGCTGGTCGTCGTGCAGGCCATGCTGGCTGCCCTCTGGCCGGTCACGGCGCTCGCGACGCCGTCCCGCCCGTACGGAGGGTCGGTGCACGGCGGCGGGCTCGGGCCCGCGTACGGCTCCTCGAACGGCTCGGTGCCACCGGTCGGCGGTCACCGGACGACGTTGCAGGCGACGCCGCTGCGGACCGTCGACCTCGCGGTGGCGGACCTGGCGCTCGGCGCGCTGCGCGCGTTCCTCGGGGGAGCGGTCGTGCTCGCCGCGGCTGTCGCGCTCGGCGCCGTGGACGCCGTGCGCGCACTGGTCGCCGTTCCCGCGCTGATGCTGGTCGCGTTCGTGGCCGGGGGTGTTGCGGCGGCGGTGGTGGCGTGGGTGCGGACCGAGAACGCCGCGCGCGGGGTCCGGCTCGTCGTGCTCGCCCTCGCGGTGCTGGGAGTGGCCGGTCCGGGTGCGCTTCCGTCGCTGCTGTCGGCGGCGGCTGCGCTCTCACCGGTGGGCTGGGCGGTCGAGCTCGTCCGTACGGCCTGCCTGGCCGCGCCGCCGGACCTCGCCGACGTGGTCGCGATCGTGTGGCTGGTGGGCGGTCTGCTGGTGGTCGGGATCGCCGGGACGGTCGCCGGCGCCGTACGCCACGGCGGCCGACCACGCTGACCCGATCGGTCACGGGTCACGTCGAGGTGTCGCGGCGGTCGTGCGACGGATCCCCACTCGGGGTCAGCGCCGATTCGGCCCCGTCGGCGCGTGGTTCGTCCAGGACGCCGACGGTGCCGAAACGTCGCTGACCGGGGGCGTGCGGTCGGCGCCTCGGCGAACGGAGAGCGGCGTCTCGGCGAGGGGTCTGTCCTGCGCGAGCGCAGTCGCGAAGCGCTTCGGCGGCCGGTGCTCACGGATTGTCGCAGATCTCGTCCGGGCTTCAGCAGAGCTCTCGTCTGGGTTGTCTCGACGACGGCCTGGAGCTGGCCTGACGTCAGTGCTGCTCGCGCTGGCGGCCTCTGCCCGGCGCGTTGTCGCAAGCCAGGCCCTGCGGTGACCGGCAGCCGAGTCGCCCAGCCACTGCAACTCAGTGGGATGGACGGTCGCATGTATTTGCTGTTGCATATCAGAGTTGCACCATGTGATTCTTGAGCAGTCGTCGGCCGTCCGGGCGGCTGATGATGTGAGGAGCAGCTGTGCGCGCGGTTGCTTCGTCCGTAAGACGTGTGACCGTGCTGGCATGGCTCTTGGCAGCCGTTCTCTCAGCCGCCGCCGTCAAGCTAGCGGCGCCCGCTTTCGCAGCGCCCGCGTACGACATCATCATCCCGACGGCACCTGGGATCAGCAGTGCATCTCTGGTCGGAGCCCCACCGAGATCTGTCTCACCGACGACTCCAACGTGTACTACTACATGGACAGTAGTGGGGAGTTCGAGCTGGAGACTCCCGACCGGGACGCCGTCAAGTCCGCGCTGTCGCGGTACCGCACCAACACCGATCTGTCGATCACCTACGACGCGACTCCTGTCTTCTCGGGTGGTGGTGAGACGGACACGATCTGGCAGGAGGGGGCGTTCGGGATGCCCGACTACTTCAGGGGGCTCACGTGGTGCAACGACCCAGTCAACGGAACAAGACATCGGTGCGATCAGCACTACATCCGAATTCGAGGGGCCGGTACCTACAATCAGAAGATCGCCGGTCATGAAGCGGGCCATGCGTTCGGTCTGGTCCACGGTGCCGAGGCGTCGCCGGTGCAGGGTCAGTGCGCGGACCGTATGGGAATCATGCGTGCCTCGGTGTCCTGCACCGATTCGCCGGGCCTAGGCGCCGTCGTCAAGCAGAACATCAACTGGATCTACTGAGGCTGAGCCGAGATGCATTCGCGGATGAGAAGGCTCGCTGGTGGACCTTGCGCTCCCCTCACCCTCGCCGGGGTTGCTGTCGCCGTCATCGCGTGGACAACGCTCGACGTTGGTGAACAGGGTGGCCATGAGGCCGCCGCAGGCCCGCGGGCGCAAGGCGTGACGTTGCTGGCCGGCCTGGAGGCTGTCCCGTCAGGCAGTCTGCAGGATTGGGTTGGGACGGCTGACTACGTGGTTGCGGCCACGGTCACCGGCGAGAGGCGGCTGACGTCGCCCACATCCGAGACCGAGAGTTCGAGTGACGGCGGTCTCGTGGGGAGGGACGTCACCCTGCAGGTTTCCGACGTCATCTGGGCGGCGCCGGCCGCGAAACCTGCTGCCCCTACTACCTTCCGCATGCCCGGCTTCGGATGGCTTCGGTCAGCTGCGGGTGCTGAGACCGAAGTTGCACCTCGAGGCGGATCCCGCCTTGAGGTCGGTCAGGACTACGTTCTCGCGCTGACCTGGAAGCGGGCCGAGTGCGATGGCAACGAACACTACCCCGCGCGATGGTCAGCCATCGGGACCGGCGGTGTGCTGCCGGCGGGGGGCGGCGTCATCGGCGTCGGTGAGTATGAGGGTGCTCGTCACCTATTCGCAGCGGACGGCGAGTATGTCGGGCCCGCAGTCGCGCAGGCATTTGCGGGGAAGAACCCTCGTGCGCTCGCCACGCCGTTGCACTCGGCGATCGCTGCGAGCGACGAGTCGGGTGAGATCTCGACGTTCGAAGGTGGGAACACGGTCGGGTGTACTCAGAAGTAGTAGCGTCGCGCGTCAAGATTTCCTGGCAGGACAGCTGAGTCAGTCAAGGAGAATCGGAACCATGGGTAGACCTGTCTGATCCCGGCCGAGAGGAGGACGCGGATCGTGATGCGCGTGTTGTTGGTAGGCGAGATGACGCTCGCCGAGGCACGCGAAATGGCGGGACCTGAGGAACCGCCGACCCGACTCGCTAAGTGATATCGTTGACCTGATATCGGAGGTGGTCGTCGTGGAGCAGATCCTGATTCGCAATCTCCCCGAGGGGACGAAGGCCGCGCTCAAGGCGCGCGCCGAGCATCACCGCCGGTCGGTCGAGGCCGAAGCCCGAGAGATCCTCGCCGACGCTCTCGAGCGCGATCCAGTCACGATCGTCGACCTGCTCAGCACGGACGAAGGCGCCGACATCGATTTCGAGCCAGACCGTCTGGGTCTCACTGCTCGCACGCCCGAGCTGTGACCGACCCGACGCGGTACGTCCTGGATACCAACGTGGTCTCTGCGCTGCGCGTCCGTGGGCGCAATCCAACGGTCGAAGCCTGGGCGGCGTCGGTTCCAGCCGCTGACCAGTTCGTGGCAGCGCCGACCGTGGCCGAGATCGAGCGTGGAGTTGTTGCCAAGGAGCGGTCGGACCCTGCTCAGGGCGAGGTCCTGCGACGGTGGTTGGAAGATCGCGTGCTTCCCACCTTCGCTGGACGCGTGCTGCCCTTCGGCCTGCCCGAGGCCCGGGTCCTGGCCACCTACCGAGTCCCCGAACGAGCCCCGCTCGATGACGCCCTGATCGCCGCCATCGCTCAAGCCGCCGAGATGGTCGTGGTGACGCGCAACGCCCGGCACTTCGAGCCCCTCGGCGTCCCCTGCCTCGACCCGTGGGCACTGACCTGAGGACGAGAAGCGTCGGGTGGCCGCCGGCGTCTCGATCGCTTGCTGCGCTCGCGCCTCGACGAGCGGGGGGGCGTGCTGCGCTCGCGCCTCGACGAGCGGGGGTCCTCGCTGCGCTCGCGCCTCGACGAGCGGGGGACCTCGCTGCGCTCGCGCCTCGACGAGCGGGGGGCGTGCTGCGCTCGCGCCTCGACGGGCGGGGAGCAGCTTCAGGCCGACAGGACGGCGTCGACGACGACCTGGAGCTCGTCGGCGCGGTCGCCGAGCCCGAGCAGGCGGCCGCACTCGCGCATCGTGTCCTGGAACAGAGCCCCGGACTCCACCACACCGTCGGAGACGTGGCCGAACGTTTCCAGGGTCACCGTCCCGTACAGCCGTGACCAGGCCCGCAGGAACGCCCACTGCGCGCGCTCGGGCAGCTCCCCGACCCCCGGCTTCTCGTGCACGGCCGCGATCGCCTCGGCGTCGGCCGGCCCGGACGGAGCGGCGGGCAGGTCCGAGAACCCGCGCTCGCTCCACAGTTGCGCGACCCGCTCGCCGAAGAACCCGCCGAACCGCATCCCCGACTCCGCGCACGGCCCCTCGCCGTGCTTCGACGCCGACGCACCGATCACCGGGTTGGCGAACGTGAGCGCGAACTCGCCGCGGTGCGCGAGGCTCCACCGTCGGAACGCGGCCGCACCCGCGACGATCTCGGACGCGGGGTCCGGCGCGTACGGGCCCGACGCCTCGAGCATCAGGTCCAGCAGGTCGTCGTAGACCGAGCCGGCCACGCGTTGGCTGAGGTCCTCGATGTTGTCGACGTAGCGGTACAGGGCCGGCGCGGTCATCCCCATCGCCGTCGCGACGGCGCGCAGCGAGATCTCCTCGCCGCCCGCGACCATCCGGCGGGCCGTCACGACGATCTCGTCGAGCGTCGCCTGCCGCTGGGTCTCGCGCCGTGTCGGTGCCGTCGTCATGACCCCATCGTCTCCTGTCAGCCCCTTCATGTCAGCACGGTGCTTGACATCCTCCCGCGCCGCCTCCCATAGTAAACACCGTAAACTGTTAACGCCGTTCACGAAAGTGAACGCCCATCACGGGGGACTTCATGAATCGCTGGGCAGACATCGTCACGAGGCACGCACGCGCCGTGCTGGGCCTCGGACTGGCCCTGGTCGTCCTGGCCGGGCTGTACGGGACGGGGGTGTTCAGCTCGCTCAGCGACGGGGGATTCGACGACCCGGACGCCGAGTCGGCACGCGCCGCCGTCCAGACCGAGCAGGCCTTCGGCCACCGCGACCCCGACGTCGTCGCGGTCTACTCGTCGGACGACCTCACGGTCGACGACGCGCAGTTCCGTACGGCGGTGGCCGACGTGGTCGACGGCCTTCCTGCCGACGCGGTCACCTCGGTGACCAGCTATCTCGATCCGGGGCCCGGCGCGCTGGTCTCCGACGACCGGCACGCGGCCACGGTCACGATCTCGCTCGCAGGCAGCGACCAGGACGCCCGCCTCGAGGCGTACGACGAGGTCGCGCCGACGCTGCAGTCCGACGTGCTCGAGACCGACATCGCCGGGCAGTGGGCGGTCTTCGACGACGTCAACGAGACCGTCTCCGCCGACATCGCGCGCGCCGAGATGATCTCGATGCCGCTGGTGCTGCTGCTCAGCCTGGTGGTGTTCGGGAGCGTGGTCGCGGCGCTGATGCCGGTCGGGGTCGGCATGGTCGCGGTCCTCGGCGCGTTCGCGGTGGTGCGCCTGCTCACCACGGTCACGGACGTGTCGGTGTTCGCGATCAACGTGATCACGCTGCTCGGGCTCGGACTGGCGATCGACTACGCGCTGTTCGTCGTCAGCCGCTTCCGGGAGGAGCTCGCGGCCCGCACCGGCGACGACGCGGTCGCCGGTGCCGTCCGCACCACGATCGTCACGGCCGGCCGTACGGTCCTCGTCTCGGGCCTGACCGTCGCGCTGGCGATGTCGTCGCTGCTGATCTTCCCGCAGACGTTCCTGCGGTCCATGGCGTACGGCGGGATGGCCGCCGTGCTCGTCGCGATGGTCGCCGCGCTGACCCTGCTCCCGGCGACGCTGATGCTGCTCGGCCGGCGGATCGAGGCCGGTGCGATGCCGTGGCGCCGCCGGGCCCGGCGCAGCTCGACCGGGTGGGCGCGGTTCGCCCACGCGGTGATGCGCCGCCCGGTCGTCGGACTCGTCCTTGCGGGCACGCTGCTGATCGCGCTCGCGTCGCCGTTCCTCCAGGTCGCCTGGGGGAGCGTCGACGAACGCGTGCTGCCCGCCGACTCGCCCGCCCGGGTCGCGGCGGAGAAGCTCGCCGAGGTCGCAGGGCAGGAGACGTCGTCGGCCGAGGTGCTGGTCGAGGACGCCGCACCGGCGGACGTCACCGCGTACGCCCAGAGTCTCGGCGCGGTGCCCGGTGTCGACGAGGTGACCCCGGTCGCCGGGCCCGAGCAGGCGAAGGCGACCGCCGACGGGACACCGTCGCTGCTGCGGGTCTCGTGGGAGGGGACGTCGCAGAGCGAGGCGTCGCAGTGCGTGATCGACGAGCTGCGGTCCGTCCCCGCGCCCGGCGAGGTGCTGATCGGCGGACCGACCGCGCAGACCGTCGACATGCTCGACAGCATCGGTGAGCGGCTGCCGTGGATGGCGGGGTTGATCGCGGTGACGATGTTCGCGCTGCTGTTCGTCGCGTTCGGGTCGGTGGTGCTGCCGATCAAGGCGATACTCGTCAACATCGTCTCGATCAGCGCGGCGTTCGGCGTGGTGACGTGGATCTTCGCCGAAGGGCACCTGGAGGGCCTCCTCGGGTTCACCTCGACCGGCTACCTCGACGGCACCCAGCCGATCCTGATGGCGGCGATCCTGTTCGGGCTGTCGATGGACTACGAGGTGTTCCTCCTGTCGCGGATCCGCGAGGAGTGGGACGCGACCGGCGACAACGTCGCCGCGGTCGCCGCCGGGGTCCAGAAGACCGGCCGGATCATCACCAGCGCCGCGCTGCTTCTCGCGGTCGTGATCGGCGCGTTCGCGACCTCGGGGATCGTGTTCATGAAGATGATCGGCGTCGGGATGCTCGTCGCCGTGCTCCTGGACGCGACCGTCGTGCGGCTCGTCCTCGTCCCGGCCACGATGCGGCTGCTGGGTCGTGCGAACTGGTGGGCCCCAGGACCGATGCGCCGCTGGTGGGAGCGCTACGGGCTGCGCGAGGGGCCGTCCGCGCCGGTCACGGGCTCGGCCGCGAGCTCGGACGTGGAGCCGGAACGCATACTGGCCCCGTGAGGCACAGCGAGTTCTGGGAACGCATGGAGCAGCACCTCGGGTCCGCGTACGCCCCGGTGTGGGCGGACCAGCAGGTGCTGGCCGAGCTCGACGGGCGCACTGCGGCCGAGGCGCTCGACGCCGGGGTGCCGCCGAAGGTGGTGTGGCGCGCCGTGTGGTCCCGCCTCGGCCTCCCGCCGTCCGAGCGCTGAGCGGCCGGCGCTAGGCAGTCGGGGACCGTCCGAGCGCGCCTTGCCGAATCCGAGCGCTTCCTGCAAGACGCGCTCGGAATCGGCAAGGCGCGCTCGGTGCGTCGGTGCGGGACGTACGCGGGGTGCGGGACGTACGCGGGGTGCGGGACGTACGCGGGGTGCGGGACGTACGCGGGGTGCGGGACGTACGCGGGGTGCGGGCCGCCTGCGCGGCGTCGGGGTCCGGTGGCAGACTGCGGGACCATGGACGCTGAGCGCATCCCCGAGGTCGCCGTGATCGGCGGGACGGGCTTCTACTCGCTGTTCGACGACGTCACCGAGGTGGAGGTCGACACCCCATACGGGCCGCCGTCCGCGCCGGTGACGGTCGGTACGGTCGCCGCCGACGGTGGGCCGCGGACCGTCGCGTTCCTCCCGCGCCACGGCAAGCACCACGCCTTCCCCGCCCACCGGGTCCCGTACCGCGCGAACCTCTGGGCCCTGCGCAGCCTCGGCGTCCGCCAGATCCTCGCGCCGTGCGCCGTCGGCGGGCTCCAGCCCGAGCTCGGACCGGGCACGCTCGTCGTCCCCGACCAGCTCGTCGACCGGACCACCAAGCGGATCCAGACCTACTACGACGACGGCGCGGTCCACGTCGCGTTCGCCGACCCGTACTGCCCGCGGCTGCGCGACACGCTGCTCGCCGGCGCGCCGGGCGGCGCGGTCGACGGCGGGACGCTCGTGGTGATCGACGGGCCGCGGTTCTCGACCCGCGCGGAGTCGCGCTGGTACTCCGGCAACGGCTGGTCGGTGATCGGCATGACGGGCCACCCCGAGGCGATCCTCGCCCGCGAGCTCGCGCTCTGCTATGCCACCGTCTGCCTCGTCACGGACCTCGACGCCGGGGTCGAGGCGGGCGACGAGGTGAGTCATGCGGAGGTGATCCGGGTGTTCGCGGAGCACCTCGACCGGCTCCGCCCCGCGCTGCGCGACATGGCCGCGACCGTGCCCGCCGACCGCGACTGCGGGTGCAGTCACGCGCTCGACGGGCTCGACCTGCCGATCACGCTCCCGTGAGCGACCGTGCTGTGAGCCCGGACCGGATGAGCGCCGGATGAGGGTGCTGGTGACCGGCGCGGCCGGGTTCATCGGGACCCACGTCAGCGCGGTGCTGCGCGAGGCCGGCCACGAGATCGTCGGGCTCGACCTCATGCATCCCGCCGCACACCGCGCGCAGGCCCCCGTACCGCCCGGCGTCCGCCACGGCGACGTACGGCGCGCCGCCGACGTCGACGCGGCGCTCGAGGGCGTCGACGCGGTCTGCCACCAGGCCGCGATGGTCGGCAACGGCGTCGACGCGCAGGACCTGCCCGCCTACGCCGACCACAACGACCACGGCACGGCGGTCCTCCTCGCCGCGATGGGGCGCGCCGGCGTCGGGCGGCTCGTGCTGGCGTCGTCGATGGTCGTGTACGGCGACGGGCGCTACACCTGTGCGGAGCACGGCGACGTCCCGCCGGCGCCGCGGCGGGTCGACGACCTGGACGCGGGGCGGTTCGACCCCGGCTGCGGGGTCTGCGGAGCGCCGGTGACGTGGCGGCACGTCGGCGAGGACGCGGCCTTCGAGCCCCGCACGTCGTACGCCGCGTCGAAGGTCGCGCAGGAGCACTACGCGTCCGCGTGGTGCACGCTCGAGGGCGGCTCGGCGGTGGCGCTGCGCTACCACAACGTGTACGGGCCGGGGATGCCCGCAGACACCCCGTACTCCGGGGTCGCGGCGATCTTCCGCTCGGCGCTGGAGCGCGGGCAGGCGCCGCGGGTGTTCGAGGACGGGCAGCAGATGCGCGACTTCGTGCACGTCCGCGACGTCGCGCGGGCCAACCTCGCGGCCCTGGAACGCGTCGGTGACCTGGCCAGCGGCCTGCACGCGTACAACGTGGCGTCCGGCCACCCGTGCACGTTGGGGGAGATGGCACGGATCCTCGCGGCGGCCGGCGACGGTCCGGATCCGGTGGTCACCGGCGACCACCGCCCGTACGACGTCCGGCACGTGGTCGCGTCGCCGCAGCGGGCGTACGACGAGCTCGGGTTCACGGCGGAGGTCCCACCCGCCGAGGGGCTGGCGGATCTCGCGCACGCGCCGCTCCGCACCCGCTGACGAGCTCGTCGGAGCAAGGGCCGGCTGAGCCCGCCGTGCGACGAGCACCGTGCGTCTTGATTTCCTCGCACACCGTACGCGCACGGTGTGCGAGCAAATCAAGACGCACACATGCCCTGCAGCTCGCGGCCCGGGTGGAGTGCTGTCCGCGTGCGTCGTGCCGGCCCGGCCGTCCCTGAAAGACGGCCCCGAGTGGTCCCCGGGCACCGCTACGCTCGCGGAGCCGCCGCGGTTCGTCCGGCGGCGATCGTGCCGACGGGGGAGCGACGATGAGACGACTGAGGTCGATCGCGGCGGCGGCCGCGCTGGTGCTGGCGGCGCCGACCGCTGCTGTCACGGCGGTGAGCAGCCCGGCCGCCGGCGTGGACGTCGAGGTGCTGCGCTGCAGCGAGCCGGGCGCAGGTCTGCCGTGCGTCGCGTCCGTGACCCGTGACGGCGTGGCGATCCCCGCCGGCCACCCCGTCTGGGACCTCTACGTCCACCGCTGGACGTACGAGGGCGGCCGGGTGATCGGTGCGTCGCTGCTGAAGAACGGCGACCCGGACATCGGCGGGTCCGAGCTCGGGCACCGGTGGGTGGTGACGCTCGAGACGGGCAGCATGATCCCGCGTGTGGTCACCGGGAGCGGTCGCGACGTCGCGGTGCAGCGCAGCCGTCCGGGCGGCTACCGCGTGCGTCTCGCGCTGGATCCGGTGACGATCTCCGGGCAGTGCGACCAGTCGTCCTGGCCCTGGACCTGCCCGGAGTGGGCCGACGACCCCGACCCGGTGGAGAACGGTGAGTGGGACGCCGCCCTGAACTTCCAGGTCACCGACTTCGGCCAGTGGCGCAACACGACCCAGCGCGCCGCGTCGTACGGGATGACCTTCTTCACCAACGTCGCTGCCAGCAGCGGCCTGCCCGAGATCGTGGACGATCCCGCCGGTCGTGCGATGCTGCGGATCCTGCTCGCAAACCGTCACTACCGTGAGGACGGCACCACGGTGGTCCGCGGGCGTACGGAGCTCGTGGTGCCGGACGCGTTCCTGCGGGTGGCGTACGGCGTGCCGGACCCGTCGACGCTCACGACGTCGGGGATCGACGTGCTGGGTGCGGGTGGCGCCACCGTACGGATCAGCCTCGTCGGCAGCGAGCTGCAGGTGCTGCTCGACAACATGACGTTCTCTGCACGCAACGTGCGGATCCGCCGCGGCACGGTCACACCGACCCGTCCGACGAAGGTGAGGGCGAAACGCGTCAAGGCGCGCAAGGGTGCGGTCCGGTACCGCGCGTCGAAGGCTCGCGGGGCGCGGATCAAGGGCTACAAGGTGATGTGCAAGGCGACGCGCGGCCATCACCGCCGGAAGGCGTCGGCGGGAGCGGCGAAGCGGAAGATCGTCGTGAAGCGGCTGAAGCGCAATCGCGCGTACCGGTGCCGCGTGGTGGCACGGTCGGCTGCAGGCCCGAGCGCGCAGAGCCGCGCGGTGAAGCTCCGCCGCCGCTGAGCGGCTGTCCGGCGCCCGCCGTACGGGCGCAGGCGGCACCGGTCGTACGGGCTCAGGGCTGGACGCGGTCCAGCGGCATCCGGATGCTGAAGCAGCACCCACCGGGCACGTTGCGAACACCCACCGCACCGCCCTGCGCGTGCAGCAGCCCGGCGGCGATCGCGAGGCCCATCCCGGCTCCTGACTCGCCTCCGGGGTCGGTCTCGCGAGCCAGCGTTCCGCGGTAGCCCGGCTCGAACAGGTGCGGCAGGTCCGCCTCGGGGATCCCGCCGCACGCGTCGACGACGTCGATCCGACCGGCGGTCCCGTCGACGCCGGTCAGCACGCGCACGACCTCGTCGGCGGGGGTGTGGCGCAGGGCGTTCGCGACGAGGTTCGCCAGAGCGCGGGCGAGCTCGTCGGGGGCGGCGACGACGATCGCGTCGACCCCGCGCCGCTCGAGCGTCACGCGTCCGGCGTCCGCCTGCGCCCGCGCCCACGCGACCACCTCGTCGGCCAGCATGGCGAGCGAGACCGGCTCGGTGAGCAGCCGGAACCGCGGGGCGGTGATCCGCGACATCTCGAACAGGTCGTCGACCATCCGCCCGAGCCGCACCGACTCCGAACGGATCCGCCGCGCGTAGTCGCGTACGTCGTGCGGCCCCGACACGATGCCGTCCTCGAGCGCCTCGCTCATCGCGCGGATCCCGGCGACCGGCGTCCGCAGATCGTGGCTCAGCCAGGTCATCAGCTCGCGCCGCGAGGCCTCCGCGGCCCGTTCGCGCTCCAGCGCCTCACGCTCCCAGACGATCCGCCGCGCGAGCATGCGGCCGAGCAGCACCGCGGCCGGGAGGCAGACGAGCGCGACGCCGAGCCAGACCAGTGTGGTCCGGCGCAGCTCGGCGGTGAACATGAACCCGCTGGTCACCGCCACGCCGGCGACGATCGCCACCAGCGGGACCAGGGTGAGCAGCAGCAGCGAGACGGCGAGCGCACGCTGCCGTACGGCTCGCAGCGCCAGCGCTCCTGCGCCGACGACGATGAGGGAGCAGAGCATCCCCAGCGCAACCGCCCGCAGGTCATCCGACGCCATCGCCGACCCCCTCCCGCTCGCGCTCCCCGTCGGCCTCGCGGTCGTAGCGGTAGCCCACCCCGTACACCGTGACGATCCGGCGCGGCTCGGCCGGGACCTCTTCGATCTTGTGCCGCAGGCGCTTCACGTGCACGGTGACGGTCGAGTGGTCGCCGAACGACCAACCCCAGACCTGCGCCAGCAGGTCAGCCCGGCTGAACACCTGCCCGGGCCGCGCGAGCAGGAACGCGAGCAGGTCGAACTCCCGCGCGGTCAGCGCGAGCGGCTCCCCACCGAGCTCGGCGGTACGGGCGGCCGGGTCGAGCACGAGGTCGCCGTCGCGCATCGGGCTCGGGGCGGGCGCGGCACCCGGATCGGCGGCGGATCCCGCCGTACGGCGCAGCACCGCGCGGACCCGCAGCGCGAGCTCCTTCGCGCTGAACGGCTTCGTCACGTAGTCGTCGGCGCCGACGGTGAGGCCGGCGATCCTGCGCTCCTCCTCGACGAGCGCGGTGAGCATGACGACCGGCGTGGTCCCGCGCGCGGGGTCGGCGCGCAGCCGGCGGCACACCTCGATCCCGTCGATCCCCGGGAGCATCAGATCGAGCACGACGAGATCGGGCGCGTCGTCGAGGGCCGTACGGAGGCCGGACTCGCCGTCGACGGCGACCGTGACACGGTGGCCGTCGTGCTCGAGGTAGCGGCGCACGACGTCGCGGACGCTCGGGTCGTCCTCGATCACGAGCACGTGGGCGGTCGCGGCAGCCTCCATCGTCACCACCGCGTCATGAGGAGATGCTGGATCAGCAGGGCGGTCACGACCTGCACGACCAGGAACGGGCGGCGCAGGCGTTCGGGGAGCAGCGCCGCGGCCGGGAGGACCCAGAGCGTGAACGGGAGCCAGATCCGCTCCACCTCGGCCTTGCTCATCCCCGACAGCGTCGCGGCGACGATGCAGGTCAGGCCGGCGGCGACCATCGCAGACAGCGCGAACCGACCGTCTCGTACGACCGGCCGCCGCAGCAGCGCCGATGCTGCCGCGGGCAGGCCGGCCCAGGTCGCGAGCCCGACCGTGAAGGTCCACGCGGCGACGTTGGCCCAGACCCAGTAGCCGTACGGACGGTCCGACGCGATCCCGGCGTAGTAGCGGTCGTGCAGCACGCCGTACGCCTCCCACCACGCGAACCCGGCGAGCGTGAACGCCGCCGCGATCGCCAGCGCGCCGAGCAGCGCCCAGGCCAAGGGCGCGAGGCGGCGCGTGAGCAGGAGGATCGCGACCGCCGGGATGCCGAGCAGCACCAGCCCGTACGAGAGGTAGACGCAGAACCCGAGAAGCAGCCCCGCGCCGAGCCCGGCCACGGCTGTACGGAGTCGGCTGCGGGTGACCCCGGCGTACGCCAGGGCGGCGAGCCCCCAGGCGGCGACCGCAGCGAACGCGGCGTCGGCCGTGACGCCGATCCACACCGCGGCCGGCGCGAGCACCCACCACGGCCCCGCACGGCGCGCCCAGTGCTCACCGGCGAGCAGACGCAGGGTGATCGCGGCCGCGACCACCGCCGTACAGCCGATCGTGGCGACCACGAACCCGACCGCCACCGGGTCGCTGATGCCGATCCGGTCGAGGCCGACGAAGGAGATCAGCGCGCCCGGCGGGTGCCCGGCGACGTGGATCCACCAGTGGTCCGGCGCCGACAGCGGGATCCGGTCGACGAACTCCGGCAGCATCGCGGGGATCGAGGTGACGCGGCCGGCGTCGTAGAGGTACTCGCCCTTGCGGGTGAACACCTCGCCGAGCCCGTCGAGGCCGTCGACCAGCGCCAGCGACATCACCCACGCCCACGTCGCCGCGAACAGCGCGCCGAGGAACGCCGGCCAGCGCAGCCGCGCGATCCGCGGCCAGAGCACGATCACCGCGATCCCGACCAGGACGGGGAGGATCGACGTGGCCGTGACGCCGGGGCGCCAGTTGGCGTGCAGGGGCGGGAAGCGCGGCCAGCCCGAGATCCCGATGTGCACGTCGGTCCCGGACAGCGCCGGCCAGGCCGTCGCGACCGCGACCAGCACCGCGCCCGCGGCCGCCCCGGCCAGCGCCGTGCGGGTACGACGACGTTCGGTGGAGGCCACGCGCCCAGCGTAGAGGCGGCCTGCGGCGGACGCGGGCCGCGCGCGGGAGCGTCACGGGTTCGTCACGGGGAGGTCGCGGCGCGCCGTACGCAGTCCTGCCCACGTGCCCGCCGTGCAGGTGCGCATCGCTGCCGACGCGGCCGGCGCCGTGCGCTCCGTAGCGTCCTGGACGTCCCCCGACGAATCGAACGAGGAGGACGCCATGTCCAGGCACACCACCGAGAACGTCGAGACCCTGATCGTGGGAGCGGGCCAGACCGGCCTCGCCACCGCGTACCACCTGAAGCGGACGGGCCACGACGCCCTGGTCCTCGACGCCAACGAACGGGTCGGCGACAACTGGCGCCGGCAGTGGGACTCGCTGCGGCTCTACACGCCGGCGCGGTACGACGGGCTGCCCGGGCTGCCGTTCCCGGGAGACCCGTGGTCGTTCCCCGGCAAGGACGACGTCGCCGACTACCTCGAGGCCTACGCCGAGCACCACGCGTTGCCCGTGCGGCTCGGCACCCGCGTCCGGGCGCTCGACCCGGACGGCGGCGGCGGGTTCGTCGCGACCACCTCGGACGGGCTGATCCGGGCCGACCAGGTCGTCGTCGCCACCGGCACCTTCGGACGCACACCGTACGTCCCCGCCGGTGCGGCCGAGCTCGACGACGCGATCGTGCAGCTGCACTCGAGCCGCTACCGGCGGCCCGGGCAGCTTCCGGACGGGCGCATACTGGTGGTCGGGGCGGCGCACTCCGGCACGGACATCGCCTACGAGCTCGCCGAGTCGCGTCCGGTGACCCTGTGCGGACGTGACGTCGGCGAGCTGCCGGTGACGCTCGGGTCGGGCCGGTTCAAGGCGGTCTTCCCCCTGCTGCTGTTCGTGTTCGGGCACGTGCTGACCCGGAGGACCCCGATCGGACGCAAGAAGCTCGACGAGGTCCGCCACCACGGCGGGCCAGCGCTCCGCGTCAAGCGGGCGGACCTCGCAGCACGCGGCGTGGTGCGGACGGAGGCTCGGTTCGCCGGCGCCGACGACGGAAGCCCGGTGCTCGACGACGGTACGGTCGTGGACGCGGCGGCGGTCGTGTGGTGCACCGGGTTCCGTCAGGCGTTCGACTGGATCCACCTCGACGTCATCGGCGACGACGGGTGGCCGCGCGAGTACCGCGGTGTGGTCGCCGACGTGCCCGGGCTGTACTTCTGCGGGCTGAGCTTCCAGTTCGGGTTCGCGTCGATGCTGCTGCCGGGGGCCTCGCGCGACGCCGCGTACGTCGCGTGCCGGATCGACGAGCGCGTGCGCAGTCGGACCAGGCGACCGGTCGCGGCGTGAGGAGCCGCACACGGCCGCGGACGGGGACCTGACGCGCGTATCGTGAGGCGCGAGGGCCCATGGGCATCGTCGAGCAGCTTCACCGCGCGCGGCAGGCGTACCAGCAGGGCGACTGGGCGACTGCGGGCACCGCCCTGTCGGCCGTCCCGGACGAGCAGATGGACGCCGACGACCTCCAGCGGGTCGCGACGACCGCGTTCATGCTGGGCCGGACCAGCCGCAGCGCGGAGGCGTTCCAGCGGGCCTTCGACGCTGCTGCGGCCGCCGGTGACGTCGACCGTGCACTGCGCTGCGGCAGCCTGGCCGCGCGGGTGTACGTCACGAGCGGCGAACCCACCGTCGCCGCCGGCTGTCTCGCGCGGGCGCGGCGCCTCGCCGACGAGCAGGACGAACCGCTCGCGGGCCACGGCTACCTGATGCTGCACGACGTCGACCGGCGCCGCAGGCACGGCGACGTCGAGGGGGCGTACGAGGCGGCGCTCGACGTCGCGCATCTCGCGAACCGGTTCCACGATTCCGTGCTTTTCGCGCTGTCCCTCGCGATGCAGGGAAGGCTGCTCATCCGCCTCTCACGGATCCGTGAGGGAGTGGACCTGCTGGACGAGGCGATGGTGTACCTGGGTTCCGGTGAGGTCGATCTGATCTTCGCGGGTGAGGTGTACTGCATGCTCGTCGAAGGCTGCCAGGAGGTCACGGACCTCGCGCGCGCCGCCGCCTGGACGGCGCAGCTGTCGGCATGGTGCGACCGGCAGCCCGGTCTGGTGATGTTCACCGGTCAGAGCGCCGTCCACCGGGCACAGATCATGCGGCTGCGCGGCGCGTACGACGACGCATCCGCCGAGCTGGACGTGGCCGAACATCGGTACCGGGCCGTCGGGAACGTGGACGCCGTCGCGGCGGTGCACCGCGAGCGGGGCGACCTGCACCGGATCCGCGGGGACCTGGCCGCCGCGCGAGGCTGCTACCGGCTCGCTCGCGAACTCGGGCTCGATCCGCAGCCCGGCGCGGCCCTCCTGATCCGCGACGAGGGAGACGACCAGGCTGCGGCTGCCGCCGTACGCCGTGCGGTGGGGCAGGACCCGGATCCGCTCGCGCAGGCTCGGCTGCTCCCCACCGCGGTCGAGGTCCTGATCGGTGCCGACGCGCTGGACGAGGCGGCCGAGGCTGCCGCGCGGCTGACGCAGCTCGTCGACGACTTCGGGTGCGACGGGCTGGCGGCTTCGTCGGCGTGGGCCGATGCGCAGGTCGCGTGGGCCCGTGGCGATCCGAGCGCGGCGCTGCAAGCCGGTCGGCAGGCGCAGCGCAGCTGGGCCGCGCTCGGCGCGGTGTACGAGAGCGCGATGGCGCAGGCGCTGTGCGCGGTGGCGGTGCACGCGCTCGGTGACGTCGACTCGGGTCGCGAGGAGCTCGCCCAGGCGTGCGCGAACCTGACGGCGATCGGCGCACTCCCCGCCGCGGCGCGAGCACGGGCGCTGCTGGAGCCGCCGCCCCGTCCCGACGGCCTCACGGCTCGCGAGGTCGAGGTCCTGGCGCTGGTCGCCGAAGGGCTGGGGAACGCCGAGATCGCCGACCGCCTGGTCCTGAGCGACCGCACCGTGGCTCGGCACCTGAGCAACATCTTCGCGAAGATCGACGTCGGTTCGCGGACCGCGGCGGCGGCGTACGCGTACGAGCACCGGCTGGTCACGCGGGGCTGACCGGACGCGGTGGTTGCGGATTGCGGGTTGAGGGTCTGCCCGTGGCGGTCTGCCCAGCCGGCTACGGAGTCTGCCAGTGGGCGCGGAAGGTTTCCCGTGCCCAGTGCGGGTCTGCCCAGCCGGCTACGGAGTCTGCCAGTGGGCGCGGATGGTTTCCCGTGCCCAGTGCGGGTCTGCCCAGCCGGCTACGGAGTCTGCCAGTGGGCGCGGATGGTTTCCCGTGCCCAGTGCGGGTCTCCCCAGCCGGCTACGGAGTCCGCCGGGCGCGTCCGCGCCGGGTCCGCGCGCGGTCCGGCCCACGCAGGCCCGGTCGGCGCGGTGTCACGGGTTCGTCACCGCTTCCGGCCTGCGGAACGGCGCAGCCGTCCGTACGTTCGAGACATGGACGAACCGGTGTGCGACCTCGTGGTGCCGTGCCGAGACGAAGCCCTGGCCCTGCCGGGGGTGCTGCGACAGGTGCCGCGGCGGTTCGGTGTCGTGGTCGTCGACAACGGCTCGCGCGACGGCACCGCTGACGTGGCCCGGAGCCTCGGAGCTCGGGTGGTCGCGGAGCCGACACCGGGGTACGGCGCGGCGGTGCACGCCGGTGTGCTGGCGGCCACCGCGCCGTACGTCGCGGTGATCGACGGCGACGCATCGCTCGACCCGCGCGACCTCGACCCGCTGCTCGACGACGTGCTCGCCGGCCGTGCCACGATGGCGATCGGACGTCGCCGGCCGGTCGCGCGCGGCGTGTGGCCGTGGCACGCCCGGGCCGGGACCGCGTTGATGGCGTGGTGGATCCGGCGCTCGAGCGCGCTCGGCATCCACGACCTCGCGCCGCTGCGCGTCTGCTCCCGCGAGGCGCTGTTGGAGCTGGACGTGCGCGACCGGCGGTTCGGCTACCCGCTCGAGCTCATGATCAAGGCCGGCGGGGCGGGTTGGACGATCACCGAGCACGACGTCGCGTACCGCCCACGTGCCGCCGGGACACGCTCGAAGGTCTCCGGCTCGGTACGAGGGACGGCGCGGGTCGCGGTGGACTTCGCGAAGGTCGTCCGATGAGCGCTCGTCCGGCGCGGGCGGGCGCTCCGACGCTGCTCGTCGTCGCCAAGGCCCCGGTGCCCGGCGTCGCGAAGACCCGGCTCGCGACGACCGTCGGGGCGAGCGCCGCGGCGACGGTGGCCGCCGCTGCGCTGCTCGACACGCTCGACGTCGCCGCGACCAGCCCGTGGCCGGTCGTGATCGCGGTCGCGGGGTCCTTCGCCGACGGGGTGGACGCCGACGCGATCACCGCCGCCTGCGCGCCGTACCGCGTGGTCGCGCAGCGCGGGGAGACGTTCGCCGAGCGGCTCACGGCGGCCCACGCGGACGCCGACGACGGGCACGGCGTGGTGCAGATCGGGATGGACACGCCACAGGTGACGCCCGCGCACCTCGAGGCCGTCGGCGCCGGTCTGGCCGAGGCCGACGCGGTCCTCGGGCCGGCGACCGACGGCGGCTGGTGGGTGCTCGGCGTCCGGGCGGCGCGCTGGGCCGAGCCGCTGGCCGACGTGCCGATGTCGCGCCACGACACCGGCGAACGGACCAGCGACGCGCTCGCCCGCGCCGGTGCGCGGGTCGCGTACGGCCCCACGCTGTCCGACCTCGACACGTGGGACGACGCGGTCGCGATCGCGTCGGCCGCGCCGCAGACCCGTACGGCGAGGGCCGTGCAGGCGATCGCGGCGGCCCGGCGTACGCCCGGCCGGCGAGCCGGAGCAGCCCGGTGACCGCGCTCCGCACGTCCATGGACGAGGCCGGGGGCCGCCGTTCCCGGAGTGTCGTCGACCACGCGTACGCCGGGGCGTCCGCCGAGGTCGTGACCGACCACGGCACCTCGCTGCGGCTGCCGGTCGGGCGCTGGTGCGGTGACGCGGACGAGGGCGACCACCGGTTGTTCGTGGACCGCTGCTCCGGCTTCACCCTCGACATCGGCTGCGGTCCGGGCCGGCTCGCGGGGGCGCTCACGCGTCGGAAGGTCCCGGCGCTCGGGATCGACATCTCCGCCGAGGCCGTGAGGCTCGCGCGCGGACGAGGGGCGCCGGCGCTGCGGCTCGACGTGTTCGACCGGGTGCCCGGTGTCGGCACGTGGCACCACGCGCTGCTCGCGGACGGCAACATCGGCATCGGCGGTGACCCCGTACGGCTGCTGCGGCGGATCGGTGCGCTGGTCCGGGCGGGCGGGACGGTGCTGGCCGAGGTCGAGCCCGCCGGCGTCGGACTCAGCGTCCAGCGGCTGCGCGTACGGGTAGGGGAGCGGACCAGCGAACCGTTCGCGTGGGCGCGCCTCGGTCTCGACGCCCTCGCCGGCGTGGTCGCTGCCGCGGGCATGCGAGTGCTCCGTCTCCACGAGCACGGGGGGCGGTACGTGGTGGAGCTGGAGCGCGCTGAATCGGAGCGGGAGGGGCCGTGAGCCTCCGGCTGCCGCGCGTCGAGGACTTCCCGCAGGCGGGGCGGGGGCCGCGGACGACGGCGCGGGTGGGGACGTGGCTCGGGCTGGCGTTCGGGATCTGCTTCCTCACCGGCCTGTGGAGCCACGTGCAGCAGACGCCGCCGGCATGGCTGACGCTGCCGACGGATCCGGCGTGGCTCTACCGGGTGACCCAGGGGATCCACGTGATCGCTGGGACCGCCGCCGTACCGCTGCTGCTGGTGAAGCTCTGGTCGGTCTTCCCGCGGCTGTTCGTCCGGCCGCCCCGCGAGCGGGTCGCGCTGATGTTGCACGGGCTCGAGCGGCTGTCGATCCTCGCGCTGGTTGCGGCCGGGATCTTCCAGCTCGCGAGCGGGCTGACGAACATCGTGCAGTGGTACCCGTGGTCCTTCAGCTTCCGCGCCACGCACTACGCGGTGGCGTGGCTGGCGATCGGCGCGCTGCTCGTACACCTGGCGGTGAAGTGGCCGACGATCCGCGCGGCGTACGCCCGCGCGCCGGTTGAGCCCGCCCCGCCGGTCGAGGCGCGAGCGGAGCGAGCGATCGAGACCCCGACCCCACCCACCGCCCCGCTGGTCGAGGCGCGAGCGGAGCGAGCGATCGAGACCCCCACCCCCACCACCCCGTCGGTCGAGGCACGAGCGGAGCGAGCGATCGAGACCCCCACCCCACCCACCGACGACGCCACCACCCGCCGCGCCGTCCTCACCGCGACCGGCGTCGCCAGCGCACTCGCTGTCGTCCTCACCGCGGGGCAGACCGTGCCGTGGCTGCGTCGCGTCTCGGTCCTCGCCGTCCGCTCGGGCGACGGCCCGCAGGACCTCCCGGTCAACCGCACCGCGGCCCAGGCCGGCGTCACCGTCCCCGACGACTGGACGCTCGAGATCGTCCACGGCACCACCTCTCGTACCCTCACCCGCGACGATCTCGCCGCGATGCCGCAAAGCACCGAGCGGCTGCCGATCGCGTGCGTCGAAGGGTGGAGCCGCTCCGCGGACTGGACCGGCGTCCCCGTACGCGCCCTGCTCGCGACCGTCGGTGCGCCCCCGGACACGGACGTACGGGTGACGTCGCTGCAGACCCGGGGCGCGTTCGCGAGCTCGGACCTGCCGGCGCCGTTCGCGGCCGACGAGCGGACTCTGCTCGCGCTGCGGCTCAACGGCACCGAGCTCGACCTCGACCACGGCTTCCCGTGCCGGCTGATCGCCCCGAACCGCCCCGGCGTCCGGCAGACCAAGTGGGTCACCCGGATCGAGGTGGCGGCGTGAGCGTGTCGGCGCGGGCGCGAGGGGTCAGCACCGGGCGCCTGCTGCTCGGCGCGGCCGGCGTCGCTGTCGGTACGTACGGCGTGTGGCTGCTGCTGCGCGAACCGTTCGACGGGCTGGTCTCGGCCGTGCTGTGGCTCGGGGGCGGCGTGATCGTGCACGACGGGATCCTCGCGCCGCTGACGCTTGTCGTGCTGCTGCTGGGGACGCGGTTCCTGCCTGCGGCGGCGCGGCTGCCGGCGGCGCTGGTGCTGTTGGTGTGGGGGACCGTGACGGTGATGGCGGTCCCGGTGCTGGTCGCGACGACGGCGGGCCTCGGGCGCGGAGACCAGAACGCGACGCTGCTCGACCGTGCGTACGGGCCCGCGTGGTGGGGTCTGACCGTGGTGGCGGTCGTCGTCGCGGTGGTGTGGTCCTGGCGGCGGTCACGGAAGTTGCGGCGCGTGAACGGCGTGTCGCGCGCTTCGAACACACGTTCGGCCTAGTCTGTCCACAGGCCGACGAACGGGTGCCACGACTGTCAGTGGTTCTCCCTATCGTCGAAGGTGGCCTGCGGACACGAGACAAGAGGGGACCACACTGATGGCTGCTGACCCGGGCAAGGGTGGAGCGAAGGACCGCGACAAGGCGCTGGACGCCGCTGTCGCGCAGATCGAGCGGGCGCACGGCAAGGGCTCGGTGATGCGGCTGGGCGAGCGGGGCAAGGTCCCGATCGAGGTGATCCCGACCGGCGCGACGTCGCTCGACGTGGCGCTCGGCATCGGGGGCCTCCCGCGCGGTCGCGTCGTGGAGATCTACGGGCCGGAGTCGTCGGGCAAGACGACGGTGGCGCTGCACGCGGTCGCGAATGCGCAGAAGGCCGGAGGCATCGCCGCGTTCGTCGATGCGGAGCACGCGCTCGACCCGGAGTACGCGAAGGCGCTCGGCGTCGACACCGACGCGCTGCTGGTCTCCCAGCCGGACTCCGGCGAGCAGGCGCTGGAGATCGCGGACATGCTGATCCGCTCCGGCGCGCTCGACATCATCGTCATCGACTCCGTGGCCGCGCTCGTGCCGCGGGCCGAGATCGAGGGCGAGATGGGCGACAGCCACGTCGGCCTGCAGGCGCGCCTGATGAGCCAGGCGCTGCGCAAGCTGACCTCGGCACTCCACAGCGCGGGCACGACGGCGATCTTCATCAACCAGCTCCGCGAAAAAATCGGAGTGATGTTCGGGTGTCTGTCTGGAGACACGCAAGTGTCGTTGGCGGACGGCAGCAAGATGAGGATCCAGAAGATCGTCAACCAGAAGCTCCCGGTGGAGGTCCTGTCGTACGACGCGGAAACCGACAGTGTCGTCCCCCGCAAGGTGACGAACTGGTTCAACAACGGCCCCACAACCGAGTTCCTCCACTTTCGGGTCGCGCGACCGTTGGGGAGCGGCGCGGAGACCGGCTTCTCAGTGACTCCTAATCACCTCGTCCGCACTCCCGGCGGATGGCGTGAAGCCGGAGAGCTGATCGCCGGAGATCGTGTCATGCACACGGTCAAGCAGTTCCTTTCCTCGACGCAGTGGCAGATGATCCTGGGTGGGTTGATGGGAGACGGCAGTCTCTCGGCTACCGCCAATGGCCTCGCTGCCCGATTCCGTTGGGGCCACGGCGCCAAGCAGGACGCGTACGGCAGCTGGAAGGCGAGCATGTTCGAGAACCTGACCGTGTCCGAGATCAGGAACTCTCGCGGCGGCCTCTCCCACGACGTGACGCCACTGGCCGAGCTCGCTGAGCTGCGACGAGCGATGTACCTCGGGGATGGGAAGAAGGTTCTTTCCGATGAGTACCTGAAGGCGTTGACACCCCTGGCGCTCGCCGTCTGGTACATGGATGACGGTGGATTCACCGTCCGGTCGAAGGGTCTCCAGGCGCGCACCGAAGGCGGAAGCGGCCGGAGCGAGATCTGCGTCGAAGCCATGAGTGAGGGCTCGCGGATTCGTTTGCGCGACTACCTGCGCGATGTCCACGGGCTCGATGTGCGTCTGCGACTCGCAGGTACGCGGAAGAAGGCCATTCTGGTCTTCAGCACCGCAGCCACTGCCCGGTTCCACGAGATCGTTGCGCCGTATGTCCACCCCTCGATGGAGTACAAGCTGCTTCCTCGATACCGCGGGGCGTTCGCGGTCGAGCAGGAGTTTGTCGAGCCCACCGACGTCCTCATGCCGTGCCCCATTCGCTCGGTCAAGCCGAAGGCTCTGTCGTCGACCCAGCCGCGTAGCCGCTACGACATCGAGGTCGAGGGAACGCACAACTACTTCGCGGACGGGGTGATGGTCCACAACTCCCCGGAGACCACCACGGGCGGCAAGGCGCTGAAGTTCTACGCGTCGGTGCGCCTCGACGTCCGACGGATCGAGACGCTGAAGGACGGCACCGACATGGTCGGCAACCGCACCCGCGTCAAGGTCGTCAAGAACAAGATGGCGCCGCCGTTCAAGCAGGCGGAGTTCGACATCATGTACGGCCAGGGGATCAGCCGCGAGGGCAGCCTGATCGATGTCGGCGTCGAGGCGGGATTCGTCCGCAAGGCCGGCGCTTGGTACACCTACGAGGGAGACCAGCTCGGCCAGGGCAAGGAGAACGCGCGCAACTTCCTGCGCGACAACCCGGACCTCGCGGACGAGCTCGAGAAGAAGATCAAGGAGCACCTCGGTGTCGGCCCGACGGTCGACAACCCGGCGGACGCGCTCGATGCGGCGGCTGACGCCGGTGCGGTCGCTGGCGTGAAGAAGGGCGCGAAGGCCGGCAAGGCCGTCGAGGTCGACTTCTGATCATGGCGGGACGTCGTCACTCGGCGTCCCGCCATGCGCGGGACGCCGAGTCCGATCCGAGCCGTGACCTCGGCCCGCCGGCCGACCCCGAGGCGGTCGGCCGGAAGATCCTGCTCGACCGGCTCACCGACCAGCCCCGGTCGCGCGCCGAGCTCGCGGCATTCCTCACGCGGCGTCGCGTGCCGGACGACGTCGCGCAGCAGCTGCTCGACCGGTTCGAGCACGTCGGTCTGATCGATGACGAGCAGTTCGCCCGGATGTGGGTCGAGTCGCGGCAGCGCAGCCGCGGCCTCGCAGGACGAGCCATCGCCGTCGAGCTCCGTCGCAAGGGCGTCGAGGACGACGTCGTACGCGACGCCGTCGAGGCGATCGAGCCCGAGGACGAGGAGGACGCTGCCCGGACCCTGGTCCGCAAGAAGCTGCGCAGCCTCACGCGCGTCGCCGACGAGCAGACGAAGGTCCGGCGGCTCGTGGGGATGCTCGGTCGTAAAGGGTACGGACCGGGGCTCGCGTACCGCGTGGTCCGGGAGGAGCTGGCGTTGTCGGCCGAGATCGACGACGGGCTGCCCGACGGCGACGCGCTCGCGTTCGACGCGGAGATCAACGCGGACAGCGAGTGATCGACCCGACGTGCCAGCTTGGTGGGCGTGCCAGCATGGAAACGTGCGGTCGTTGGCCTGGCTCGGAGTCGTCGCAGCGCTGAGCTGCGGCTGCACGGCGGCCACCGACGACAGCGCCGACGACGACAGCGGTCCAACGGCGAGCCGCCCGGCCGGGTCGACCACGCCGGGCGAGCCCACTCCGACGCCGACCGCGGCCAGCGAGCCCACCACGACGGCGACCTCGGACGCGACACCGAGCGCTGCTCCACCCGCCAGGATCGACGTCGACCGGATCCGGGCCGACGTCCGTCACCTCGCCGGTCGGATCGGTCCGCGCCACGCGACCAGCCCCGCGTACCGTCGCGCGGCCGACTGGGTTGCGCAGCGCTTCACGGCACTCGGGTACGACGTGTCGCGGCAGCGCTTCGATGTCCCGGCCGGTGACTCGTGGGGCGTGCCGGTCGACGCGGGACGCTCGAGCAACGTGATCGCCGACCCTCCACGGTTCGATCCACGCGCACCGCACCTCGTCGTCGGCGCGCACCTCGACACCGTCGCTGTGGCGCCCGGCGCCGAGGACAACGCTTCGGGGGTTGCGTCAGTCCTCGAGATCGCACGGGTGGCCGCGACGAACGGGACGCGGCTTCCGGTGCGGTTCGTCGCGTTCGGCGCCGAGGAACCGCGCGGGCCTGGTGACGACCTGCACCACTTCGGTTCGCAGCACCTCGTCGCGACGCTCGGTCCGGCGCAGCGCGAGGCCGTCCGTGGCATGGCGAGCCTCGACCGAGTGGGGGTGCGCGGTCCTGACGTTCCGATCTGCGACGCCGGCCAGGGACCGGCCCGGGTGCGGCGCGCCCTGGTCGAGCGAGCCGGCGGCGTGCCGACGAGCACCTGCGAGGACCGCGCGAGCGACCACTGGTCGTACGCGAAGGCGGGGATCGCCGCGGCCCGCATCGGCAGCATCCCGTACGCCGGATACCACTCGGCCGGTGATGTGCCGCGGGTCGTCGACGACCGTCAGCTGCGCCGGTCCGCGACCGTCGCCTGGCGCTGGATCAAGACGACCAGCTAGCGACCGTACGGGCCGGTGCTGGTCTCCCAGGCCGTCTCGAGCACGGTCCGCGCCCGTGAACCGCGCACCACGCGAGGGGTGAAGTCATCGCTGCCGATGACGTACGGCACGAGGTCGGCCGCCTTCAGCTCGCCGTCCCACAGCACGACCTCGAGCAGCGCGCCCTCCTGGGTGCGTTGCTGGAAGTCCATGTCGAAGACCGTGTTGCCGAGGGAGTGCACCACCAGGGTGCCGCCCGCGTTCTCCCATCCCTGCAGCCAGTGCGGGTGTCCGCCGACGACGAGGTCGGCACCCGCATCCGCCAACCGGCGTGCGACCCGGCTCTGCACCGGCTCGGGGACGTTCGTGTACTGCGTCCCCCAGTGCGCCAGCACCACGACGGTGTCGACCCGGCCGGACAGGGTGCGGACCTGCGCGGCGAGCCTGCGGAGCCGATCACGATCGAGCGGCCCGGTCCGGGGCGGCATCGAGAGGCGATTCGCACCCGGCCCGTCCGCCGTCGCGGCCGGCGTCTCACCGATCGCGTCGAACGCCACGAACGCCACCCGCGTCCCGCTCCGCTCGACCACGAGCGGCCGACGCGCTTCCGCCCGGTCCGCACCGGCCCCGACGTACGGGAGGCCGCGGGCCCGCAGCCGTTCGAACGTCCGCAGCATCGCGGTGTCGCCGTAGTCGCCGAGGTGGTTGTTCGCGAGCCCGATCACGTCGAGGCCGGCCAGCCGCAGACCACGCCGTACGGAGGGGTCAGCGCCGAACGAGTCGCCGCCCTGCGTCGGCGAACCAGCCTGCGACAGCGTGGACTCCAGGTTCGTGACGGCGATGTCGGCGGAGCGGAGGCGCGGCGCGAGCGGACGCAGCACGGCAGCCGGATCGCCGACGGTGTCGAGGTAGTCGCCGACACGTCGACCGAGCATCACGTCGCCGGTGAACGTCATCGTGACGACGTCGGGTGTCGGAGCGGCCTCGCCGGCCCGCAGTGGGTAGCGGGCGGGGGAGCGCAGCGGATCGACCCCGCCGACGGACACCACCCGTACGGTCTCGTCGACCTCGGAGGCGCGGACGATGCCGAGCGTGCGGCGGGAGCGGTGGACGGCCGCGAGGGCGGTACGTGAATCGGGGACACGGCGGGCGGCGCTCGATGGGAGATCGTCGAGCGTGGTCACGATGCGAAGGGGCCGGTCGGCAGCGCCGAGGGCTGACCACGAGGCGGCTCCTTGATCGAGCAGCCGTCGGGCCCGGGCCTCGCTGACGTCGAGCGGCGCGCGGCGGTGGTGCGTGACGAGGACGGTGAGGTCGGGGTCTCGATCTTCGCTGCGCTCGGCCTCGACCGACGGGGACACCGAGGGGGAGGCCGACTCGGTCGGTGACGTGGCACCGGACCCCTCCGTACCGCTGCACGCCGCGAGCCCCACCACGACCACGACGGCCGCGGCGACCGATGCTGTCCGTGCCGGAGGACGCATGCCCCGAGCCTAGGCAGATCGCACCCGTGGATCACGTGCCGTCGTGCCGATAGCCTCGGTGGATGCCGGTGTGGACGTTCCGTGCGATGACCGACGCCGACCTGCCGGACTTCGTGCGGTGGCGCAACGAACCGCACGTGACGACGTGGTTCCCGCGCCCACCGGCCGATGTCGACGCGGCGCGCGATCGGTACGGCGCGCGGCTCCGTGGCGATCACCCGACCGTGATGCGGGTCGCGATGCTCGACGGCCGGCCGGTCGGCTACGTCCAGGACTTCCCCGTCGATGCGAACGACGAGTACGCGGTGCGCATCCAGCTCCCGGGCGCCGCCGGGTTCGACTACCTGATCGGCGAACCGGACCTCGTCGGACGCGGACTCGGCACCGCCATGCTCCGTGCGTACGTCCCTGCGGTGCTGCTCGACGCGCACCCGGACGCGCCGTGGATCGTCGCGTGCCCGGATGCACGCAACGCCGCGTCGCTGCGCGTGCTGGACAAGCTGGGATTCGAGCAGCGGCAGTGGATCACGCCGCCGGGGGAGGAGTTCGCGGTGATCGTGTGCCGGCTCGCGCGCGCCGACGCGAACGCGCTCGGGAACGTGGTTACCAGTGAGTAACAACGGTGGTACGCTGCCGCGCATGACCTCGACGTACGACCTCTACCGCCGGGCGACCGGACTCCCGCTCGGCGACAAGCTCTTCGGCTTCGCGTTCAGCCTGAAGGCGCCGTATTTCCGCACGATCCGCCCGCAGGTCCGCACGATGCAGCCGCACCGCGCCGAGGTCGGGCTCCGCAAGCGCCGCGCCGTGCACAACCACATCGGCACCGTGCATGCGATCGCCGTCTGCAACGGGCTGGAGGCCGCGATGGGCCTGCTCGCGGAGGCGACCGTCCCGTCCGACATGCGGTGGCTCCCGAAGGGGATGGAGGTCGCCTACCTCGCGAAGGCGACCAGTGACCTGACGTGCGTCGCCGAGACGACCGAGGCCGACTGGGCCGGCGCGCCGGACGTGCCCGTGACGGTCTACGCCGTGCGCGACGACGGTACGCGCGTCGTCGAGGGCACGATCCGGCTCTGGGTCACGCCGAAGGGCTGAGCCAGAGCCGGACAGCGCGCCGACGACGGCGTGACGTCACGTACGGCCCTGGCCACCGCCCCCCAGGCTCTCGGGGCCGAACCGCACGGCATTGGCCTTCTCCGCAGCGGTGCGTTCCTCGTCACCGAGCGCGCCGACGGCATCCACGTGGAGCTTCCGCCCTTGGCTGAACCTGCGTTCCGCCCACACAGCCAGCCGTTCCAGGAGCAGGTTGAGGACGAGGTAGAGCATGAGCAGGACGAGCGCCGTCGCCAGGTAGTTGCCGAACGTGCCCCAGATCAGGCGGCCGGCGGTCGTGAGTCCCGGTGCGAGGATCAGGTAGCCGAGCGACGTGTCCTTCAAAGCGACGACGCACTGGCTGATGATGGACGGAAGCATGATCTTGACAGCCTGGGGGAGCAGGACCGCCGTCATCACCTGGTTCTTGCGCATTCCGACGGCGTAGGCAGCCTCCGACTGGCCGTTCGGCAGAGCGTTGATACCCGCGCGGAAGACCTCGGCCAGGACCGCGCCGTTGTACAGGACGAGGCTGATCACGAGCGAGATGTACGAGCGATCGGGCTGGAGCGAGTACAACGACCAGACGAAGAAGATGAGCATGACCAGAGGGACCGCGCGGAAGAACTCAACGACGAGCCAGCACGGCCAGCGGATCCAGGCGTGCTCTGACAGCTTGCCGATCCCGAAGACGATGCCGAAGAGAACAGCGCCGATGATGGCGAGGACTGCGGCTCGGATCGTGTCGAGGAGGCCTTGCCACAGCAGCTCCATGATGCGAGGTGTGACGAAGGGCTCCCAGACCTCTTCGGTGAACTGGTCGGCCTTGTACAGCTGGTAGATCACGAGCGCCGCGATGGCGATGAGGACGAGCGAAGAGATGATCCCGATCGTGCGGTAGAGCCGTCGAGCCCGGGGGCCCGGTGCGTCGTACAGAACGGTGCTCATCGTTCCCTCCTCCACCGGCGCTCGAGCAGCGCGGCCCCGAGCGAGATCGCCTCGACGATGATGATGTAGCCCAGGGCGATCCCGCCGAAGATCCACCACCGCGAGGTCGGGAAGTCGTTCAGCAGTTCCTTGCTTCGAAAAGATGCCTCGGCGATGCCGAATCCGAGAGCAAGAGACGTGTTCTTGGTGAGCGCGATGAAGACGCTCGCGAGAGGCGGCACCACGTTCCTGAGCGCCTGCGGGAAGACCACGGTGCTCATGGACTGGGAGAACGTGAGTCCGAGCGATCGTGAGGCTTCTGCTTGACCCAACGGGATCCCATTGATGCCCGACCGGAGGGACTCGGCCACGAACGCCGCGGTGTAGAGGCCCATCGCCATCGTGATCATCGTGAAGAACCCGAAGTCGATGCCGATCTCCGGCAGTCCGTAGTACGTGATCAGGATGAGCACCAAGAGCGGTGAGTTGCGGAAGATCGCGACGTAGACCGTCCCTGTCCTTCGCAGGACCGGGACCGGACTCACGCGGAACAACGCGATGAGTGTGCCGACGATCATGGCGATGACACCGGAGACTGCCAGCAGCTGCAGCGTCTTACCGAAGCCCTCGAGGATGACCGGCAGGTTGTCGATCAGGACGTCCACGCGCTCACCTCCTTAGCCGTTCGGGCATGGGCACGGTTGCCGGGTGACCCGAACCAGCCGGGTCACCCGGCAACCGTCGATGCATCAGGTCAGCTCGGGCACTCGTCGAGCTCGGGGGTGTCCGGAACATCCATCCCGGAGTCTCCCAGTGAGTCGTCGAACGCGTCCTCCCAGGTACCGTCGTCGAACGCGCCCTCGAGGGTCTCGTTGATGAACTCGCAGAGCTCCGGAGCGTCCTGGCTGTAGCCGATGCCGTAGCGCTCCTCCGAGAACGGGTCGCCGACGACCTTCATCGTGCCCGGATCGTCGGCGGCGTAGCCGGCCAGGATCGCACCGTCGGTCGTGACGGCGTCCACAGAGCCGTTCTTGAGCTGGTCGACGCACTCGGAGTAGGTGTTGAAGCCAGCAGGCTCGGCGCCGTACTCCTCCTCGACGGTCGCGATCGACGTCGAGCCGGTCACGGAGCACACGCTCTTGCCCTCGAGGTCCTCAGGACCGCCGATGTCCTCATTGCTCTCCTGGACGAGGAGCTGCTGACCGGTCACGTAGTACGGACCGGCCTGGCCGACGAGCTGGCGCCGCTCGTCGGTGATCGAGTACGAGGCGATGACGAAGTCGACCGTCCCCTCCTGCAGGAAGGGCTCGCGGTTGTCGGAGATCGTCTCGGTCCACTCGATCTGCCCAGGCTCGATGCCGAGCTGTCCGGCGATGACCTTGCCCATGTTCGGGTCGAACCCGACGGGCTCGTCGGCGCCGGCAGGCATGAAGCCGATCCCCGGCTGGTCGAACTTGACGCCGATCTTGACGGTGCCCTGCTCGGCGAGCTCCGCCATGCGGGTGCCGTCGTCGAACTCCGGGCTGTCGACGACCTCGGCGCTGAAGCCGTCGCCGTCGCCGTCACCTCCGTCGTCCTCGCCCGCGTCACCGCAGCCGGCCAGCGCCAGCGTCGCGGCCGCGGCTACGGCAGCGAGCTTGAACTTGTCGAGCTTCATGTCTATCCCCTCGTCGTGTGCTCGTCGTGCTGGGCCCGCGGTCGCGAGCCCGTGGGTGCGGCGAGGCGGCGTGCCCCGACGCGGGTCTGGTGTCAGTGCTTGAGGATCTTGGCGAGGAAGTCCTTCGCGCGATCGGAGGTGGGGTTGTCGAAGAACTCCTGCGGGGTGTTCTCTTCGACGATCTGCCCGTCGGCCATGAAGACGACACGGTGCGCGGCCGTACGGGCGAAGCCCATCTCGTGGGTGACGACGATCATCGTCATGCCGCCCTCGGCGAGCGCCACCATCGTGTCGAGGACTTCCTTGATCATCTCCGGGTCGAGCGCGGAGGTCGGCTCGTCGAAGAGCATGACCTTCGGGTCCATCGCCAGGGCGCGGGCGATCGCGACGCGCTGCTGCTGGCCGCCGGAGAGCTGGGCCGGATACTTGTTCGCCTGGTTCTCGACGCCGACGCGGGTGAGGAGCTCCATCGCGCGCTTCTCGGCGTCGGACTTCGACTTCTTGCGGACCTTGATCGGCCCGAGCGTGACGTTCTCGAGCACGGTCTTGTGCGCGAACAGGTTGAACGACTGGAAGACCATCCCGACGTCGGCGCGCAACTGTGCGAGCTGCTTGCCCTCCTCGGGCAGCTTGTCGCCGTCGATCGCGATCGTGCCCTCGTCGATCGGCTCGAGCCGGTTGATCGCCCGGCAGAGGGTCGACTTGCCGGAGCCGGACGGACCGATCACGACCACGACCTCGCCCGGGGTCACGTGCAGATTGATGTCCTGGAGAACGTGCAGATCGCCGAACCATTTCTGCACATCGTCCATCGCGACCATGTATTCATCGGCCATGTGGTCGAACCTAGGGCCGCAAGGGGTCATGGGGCCACTCGGACTGCGGCGGTTCACCACGTCGTTGCGAGAACGTGACCCGGGTGCGTCGTGCCATCAGCGTTGGCAGTGCCGCGCGGCCGCTGGGTTCCGTTGCCGGCAACGCAACCTTGTTCGGGGCAACGCAAACGCACGCGTTCTTCGCGTTGCCCGGAGCCACCTTCCGTTGCCGGCAACGCAAACGCACACCGGCTGTACGGGGTGGTGCGGCCCGTACGGGGTGTCGGGTCGTACGGGGCGGTGCGGGTCGGCTCAGCCGTCTGCCGGCCCGGCCGCTGCGCGGTCCAGTTCCGCGTAGTGGCCGAGCAGCCGGTTCTCCCCGTCCTTCCCCGGGAACAGCACACCGATCAGCGCGGCGCCGACCAGCACCGCCACGATCCCGGCGATGTACGCCCAGTGGTCGCCGTCCAGGAACGAGTCCCGCGCGGCGGCGATGATCTGGTCCGCGTGCTTCGGATGGGACTCGGCGAGGTTCGCGGCGCTCGCGAACGACTTCGTCAGGGTCGCCTCGGTGGACGACGAGATCGAGTCGGCGTCCTTCGAGCTCGCGATCGTCGAGCTCAGCGACGATGCGTACCCGGCGGTGAGCAGCGTCCCGAAGATCGACTGGAGCAGCGCGCCGCCGAGGTCGCGCTGCAGGTCGGCGGTCCCCGACGCCATCCCCACCCGCTGCACCGGCACCGAACCGGTCAGCGAGTGCGACGCCGGCGTACCGGCGAAGCCGACTCCCGCGCCGACGAACATGTAACCGAGCGCGACCTGCCAGTACGGGCTCGACTCGCCCCACAGGATCAGCATCGTGGCGAATCCCAGCAGCACGAACACGTACCCCGCGAGCAGCGTGAAGCGCGATCCGCGCGAGTCGACGAGCCGGGCCGAGAACGGCGCGATCAGCACCATCATGAACGCCGCGGGCAGGATCGCGGCGCCGGCTTCGAGGCTGGAGTACCCGAGCACGTTCTGGAGGTACTGCTGGCCGATGAACATCGCGCCCATCAGCGACCCGAACACGATGATCCCGGCCACCGCTGCCACCCAGAAGATCCGACGCCGCGCCACGTCCAGGTCGTACAGCGGGTTGCGTGCCCGACGCTGACGCAGGAAGAACAGGACCCCGGCCGCCAGCGCGATCACCGAGAGGCTGAGCACGAGGCCCGTGCTGTCGGGCACCGCGAGGAAGTTGATCGCGACGACGAGCGCACCGATCAGCAGCACGGACAGCGCGCCACCGAGGTTGTCGACAGGCTCGGTCGCCTCGTTGACGTGCGACGGGACGAAGACGACCGCGAGCACGAGCGCCACGACCGCCAGCGGCAGGGTCACCAGGAACACCGAGCCCCACCAGAAGTCCTCGAGCAGGTAGCCCGACACGAGTGGGCCGAGCGACGAGATCGCGCCACCGACGGCCGACCAGAGCGCGATCGTGCGGGTACGGAGGGTGCCGGACCACAGCGCGGTGATCAGCGCGAGGGTGGTCGGGAACGCCATGCCGGCCGCGACCCCGCCGAACACCCGCGCCGCGAACAGCACCTCGTCCGTCGGTGCGTACGCGGCGAGCAGGCAGGCCGGCACGGACAGCGTCACGCCGAGCACCAGCATCATCTTGCGGCCGTAGCGGTCGCCCAGGGCACCGAGGTACAGCACCGAGCCGGCGAGGCCGAGCGAGTAGCCGACCGCGACCAGGTTGAGCATGGTCTGCGAGGAGTCGAACGCCTTGCCGATGTCGGGGAGGGCGACGTTGGCGACGGCGAGGTTGAGGTTCGCGACCGCGGCGCCGAGGATCAGGGCGATCAGGACCAAGGCGGCACGTGCGGGAGCGGTGCCGGTGGTGCTCTCGGGATCGGATCCGGCCTGGGCTGGCGTGGTCGTCACGCGCCGAGATTACGACGACTGAGCGTGGTCCGCGCGGTGTTTGCTTCGGCCGTGCAACCGGGCCCGGGCGGTGGTCGCTGGGCGTCAGCAGGCGCGCAGCGTCGCGAGCGCGGTCCGCATGCACGTACGGAGGGTGCCGTCGCCACGGGCCCAGGCAGCGGTCCCGGCATCCATCGCGGCGACGACGCACGCGACCTCCGTCTCGCGTTCGAGCCGGCTGCGCTGGTCGCGGCCCTCGGTCGCGGCGAGCACCTCGGTCGTGAACCCGGCGGCCTTCGCGTGGGCCGCAGCACCCAGCTGAGGGTGCGCCGCGATCAGCTCCAGCCGGAGTCGGCCCGTGGACTCGACCGCGTCGACGGCGTCGTCGGGGAAGGTCTCGACCAGGTCGGTGGCCGCCTGGACCACGCCGGCGCCGTCGTGGAGACGCTCGAGCAGTCCGGCCAAGGCGTCCTGCTCGTCCGGCGCCCAGCACACGAGGTTCTCCTTCGTACCGAACCGGCGGTAGAGCGTCGCCGGCGAGACTCCGGCCTCCCTCGCCACGGTCTCGATCGTCACCTCGTCGAATCCACGCTCACCGAACAGCCTGATCGCGACCTCCGCGATGGCGCGCATGACCTCCGTCCGCTGGCGCTCCCGGGCGGCGCGGATAGGGGAAGGGGGCATCGACAGTCTCCTCCAAGGCTGATAGCGTCCCTCACTGGTGAGAGTGACTCTCACCCTAGAGCATCGCAGACCGAGAAGGGAGCCGACATGCCCACCACCGCCAAGCACGTCGTACGAGGAGTCGCAGGCGTGACCCTGGTCCTGCTGGGATCGCTGTGGGTGCTTCAGGGCGCGGACCTCGTCCGCATCCGGCCGATCCTGTGCGTCGCGGACTGCGAGCCCCTGACCGGCGGCTCGCCGACGTGGTTCGTGATCGGGATCGTGTCGGTCGTCGCTGGCATCGTGCTCCTCGTCCGTCCGTCGATCAGCCGACGGCGTGCACGAGAGGAGAGCTCCTGATGCCCGACCGCACCGCAGCCGCCCCGGCGCGCGTCGTCGCGTACACCCACGTGGAGGACGTCGCCGCGTCCCGCGCGTTCTACACCGACGTCCTCGGGTTCGCGGTGGCGATGGAGGACCCGGTGGTGGGAGTCAGCTCCCCTGCGAACCCGACGGCGCAGGTCCTCGTGCTCCCGGTCGGCTTCGAGGATCCCGCACCGCGGTTCGGCGTCGACCTCGGCGAGCCCGAGGCTGTCGATGCCGCCCACGCGGCCGCGCTCCGTGACGGGCTGCGGGTCGTCTACCCGCTGACGACCGAGCCGTGGGGCGTGCGCCGGTTCTTCGTCGAGGACCCGGGCGGCACGATCATCAACGTGCTCGCCCACGTCGAGGCCGAGCCGCAGTAGGCGGAGCCGCCCACGGGGTCGAGGGTGACGGGGACCAGCCCGTACCCTGGGGTGGTCATGACTGCCACGCCTGAGACCGAGACCGCGGGTCTCGAGACGCTCGCTCCGCTCGCTCCTCGACCGGCGGAGGGGGCCGATGCTCCGCTCGCTCCTCGACCGGCGGACGACCCGACCCGCACGTATGAGGTCCGCACCTACGGGTGCCAGATGAACGTCCACGACTCCGAGCGCCTGAGCGGCATGCTCGAGGACGCCGGGTACGCAGCGGCGCCCGAGGGCGCGACCGCCGACGTGATCGTGTTCAACACCTGCGCGGTCCGGGAGAACGCAGACAATCGGCTGTACGGGACGCTCGGCCACGTCGCGAGCCTCAAGCGCGAGAACCCGCGCATGCAGATCGCCGTCGGCGGCTGCCTCGCGCAGAAGGACCGCGACACGATCACGAAGCGCGCCCCGTACGTCGATGTCGTGTTCGGCACGCACAACATCGGGTCGCTCCCGGCGCTGCTCGACCGCGCGCGGGTCGCCGAGGAGAGCCAGGTCGAGATCCTCGAGTCGCTCGAGGTGTTCCCGTCGACGCTGCCGACCAAGCGCGAGTCGGCGTTCGCGGCGTGGGTGTCGATCAGCGTGGGCTGCAACAACACGTGCACGTTCTGCATCGTGCCGAGCCTGCGCGGCAAGGAGAAGGACCGCCGTCCGGGCGAGATCCTCGCCGAGATCGAGGCGCTGGTCGCCGACGGCGTCGTCGAGGTGACCCTGCTCGGCCAGAACGTCAACTCGTACGGTGTGGAGTTCGGTGACCGCTTCGCGTTCGGCAAGCTGCTGCGCGCGTGCGGCGAGATCGAGGGCCTGGAGCGCGTACGGTTCACGTCGCCGCACCCGGCCGCGTTCTCCGACGACGTGATCGAGGCGATGGCCGAGACCCCGAACGTCATGCCGCAGCTGCACATGCCGCTGCAGTCCGGCTCGGACCGCGTGCTGAAGGCGATGCGGCGCTCGTACCGCAAGGAGCGGTTCCTCGGCATCATCGACCGGGTCCGCGCCGCGATGCCGGACGCCGCGATCACGACCGACATCATCGTCGGGTTCCCGGGCGAGACCGAGGAGGACTTCCTCGAGACCATGGACGTGGTCCGCAAGGCGCGGTTCTCGAGCGCGTTCACGTTCCAGTACTCGCCGCGCCCCGGCACCCCGGCCGCCGAGATGGACGAGCAGCTGCCGAAGGCGGTCGTCCAGGACCGGTACGACCGGCTGGTCGCGCTCGTCAACGAGATCGCGTGGGCCGAGAACCGCGCGCTGGTCGGGAAGCGCCTCGAGCTGCTCGTCGCCGACACCGACGCCGGTCGCGGCGGCAAGAAGGACGGCGCGACGCACCGCCTGACCGGCCGCGCCCGCGACAACCGGCTCGTGCACTTCCGCCCCGGCGATGCCGAGATCCGCCCGGGCGACCTGGTGACCGTCGAGCTCACCCAGGCCGCCCCGCACCACCTCGTCTCCGACGCGGTCCCGATCGACGTCCGACGTACGCGCGCGGGGGAGGCGTGGCGTGCCCGGCACGAGGCGCCGACACCGGTCGGGGTCGGGCTCGGGATGCCGTCGGTCGGCGTACCGGCTCCGCTCCCGGTCGCCGACGGCCCCGGCTGCGCCTGCTGACCGACCCGTACGACCCGCCCCGTCCGCGATTCGTCGAGTTCCGGACGGAATCACAGCCCCGATTCCCGCCGGAACTCGACAAATCGTGGTCGGGAGGGGACCGGGTCAGGACGTCAGCGCGTCCTCGACCGCACCGAGGAACGCATCGAGGTCCTTCGGCGTCCGCGAGGTGATCAGGCGGAAGCCGTTCGCGGCGTCCACGACGACCTCTTCGTCGGTCCACTCCTGCGCCCCGGCGTTGCGGATGTCGGTCGCCAGCGAGGCGTACGACGTCAGCCGCTTGCCACGGACCAGACCGGTCTCGACCAGCGCCCACGGGCCGTGGCAGATCGCGGCGACCGGCTTGCTCGCCGCCGCGAACGCGGTCACGAGGCCCATCGCGTCGGCGTCGAGCCGCAGGGAGTCGGCATTCAGCGTCCCGCCGGGGATCACGAGCAGGTCGTACGCATCCGCGTCCACCGCGCCGTACGTCGTGTCGGCCCGGACGGTCTTGCCGGGGTCCTTGTCGCCGACGAGGGTCTGGATCTCGCCCTCGGACTGCGCCGCCACGGTCACGGCGGCACGGCTCCCGCGCAGCCGTTCGACGGGCACGACGAGCTCGTCCTGCTCGACGCCGTAGTTCGTCACGATCGCGAGGACGTTGCGTCCGCTGAGATCGGCCATGACGTGCTCCTTCCGTCGCTGTTTCGGGCCTCCCTCCCGAGGCTGCCACGCGACCGGTGAGCCGTCAGACCGCGCCGACCACGATTCGTCGATTTCGGGACGGAATCACAGCTCCGATTCCCGCCGGAAGTCGACGAATCGGGGTCGGGAGGGTCAGGTGCGGGACATGAAGAGGGGATGGTGCAGATCGAGGTAGCGCACGTCTGCCATCGCCTGCTCGAACTGCTCGCGGACCTCGTCCGGCATCTCCGTGGACTCGCCCTGGCGCGCAGCGGCCTCGTCGGTGAACGCGACCGTCTCGGTGAAGGTCCCGTCGGCGTCGATCGCGAGCGTGCCGCCGATGATCTCGGGGCGCATCCGGTGCAACGAGTCGGTGTCGGTCGACATCGCGCGCAACGCGTCGGCGTCGAGCACCCGCCCCTGGATGATCTGCACGAAGCCGGCGTCGTCGGACCCGCCGTCCATCATCATCGTGACATCGGTGCAGTCGTGGAACTCGATCGGCCCGTCGAACAGCTGCGACGTGCGGTCCCACCATGCGCTCTGCTCGCGGCTGTCGGAGTTCGCGCGCGCGGCCTCCTCGGACTCGAACCGGACGACGGCCACGCAAAGGCCGTCGTCGGTGAAGCCGTACGTCCCGCCGAGCCAGCCGACGACCTCCGGCCCGCGCTCGGCCTCCCACTCCGCCATCGCGGCCTGCATCTCGTCCTGCCGCGAGCAGCGTCCCTGAATCACCTGGATGAACATCCTCGTCCT
This sequence comes from Mumia flava, assembly GCF_002797495.1. Taxonomy (NCBI): domain Bacteria; kingdom Bacillati; phylum Actinomycetota; class Actinomycetes; order Propionibacteriales; family Nocardioidaceae; genus Mumia; species Mumia flava. Next base: position 415,480 of record NZ_PGEZ01000001.1, on the reverse strand, counting down.
CCTCGTACGACGTGGTCGATCGATCGGGGGACAGCTCCACGCTAGGCCCGACGGCGCCGGGCGGGAAGGAATGTTCAGCCGGACCTCGGCGGCGACCCGCCCGCCACGTCCTCCGCCGCCAGGAAGGCGAGCCCGAGCGCGGGAAGCAGCCCGTTCCCGGCGAGGTAGCCCGCCGCGCCGTGGCCGGAGATCCCGGCCGCCGCACCGCCCGACGCGTACAGCCCGGGCACGGGCGACCCGTCGGCCCTGCGCACGCGGGCGTGCTCGTCGACCACGAGCCCGCCCTGGGTGTGGAACAGCGCGGGGGAGACCGGGATCGCACGGTACGGAGCGTGCAGCGGGCCCTCCCACCGCGACCGGCCGTACGGGTCGGGCTCGCCGGCAGCCGAGCGGCCGGCCTGGTCGAGGGTCGCGCCGAGCGTCGCCGGGTCGGTGCCGGTCAGCTCGGCGAGCGCGGCGAGGTCCGCGGCCGGCCGGCTCGCGCCGGACTCGACGGTGTCGCGGTAGTCCGCGAAGACCAGGCACGCCTCGTGGATCCGCTCGTCGATGACGATCCAGCCGCGGCTCTCGTCCTGCTCCCGCAGCCGTGCGGCGTACTCGGAGTAGCCGGTCGTCTCGTCTCCGAACCGCCGACCGTGCACGTCGACCATCACTCCGCCGTGCATGATCGTCGCCCAGCCCGCCAGGGTCGCCGCCGGCGTCAGGGCGGCGTGGCCCTGGTAGGCGTCGAGGTAGGCGGTCGCGGCGCCGAGCCGCTCACCGATCCGCAGCGCGTCGCCGGTCGAGCCCTCGCTGCCGTGGTACGTGGCGCCCGCGATCTCGGGCAGGTGCTGCGCGACCAGATCGGGGTCGGCGCCGAAGCCGTTCGTGGCGAGCAGGACCGCGCGCGTGGGGATCCGCTCCTCGCCGTGAGGCGTGTCGACGACCACCTCGCGGACGCCGCCGTCCTCGTCGACCACCACGTCGACCAGCCGCGCGGGCGTCATCACGTCGATCAGGTCGGAGGCACGGACCGCGCGGACCAGGTCGCCGAGCATCGCCTGGCCCGACCGGCCGGGCACGGTGTGGCAGCGCATCCGCGAGTGGCCGGGGTAGTCGAAGTCCGTGACCAGCGACAGCGGGAGACCGGCGTCGTCGGCGAGCCACTCCACGAGCCGCGCGCTCACGTCCGCGAGCGCGGTCGCGAGCCGCAGATCAGCCTCACCGTGCGTCTTCGCCTCGACGTCGCCGACGAACCGGGCGGGGGAGTCGTCGATCCCGGCCTCGCGCTGCCAGCGCGAGCCGGCGCCGGGAACCATCGCGGTCGACATCGCGGTGTTGTTGCCGCGGGCGAAGTGCTCGTTGCGCTCCACCACCAGCACCGACAGCCCGAGCGACGCGGCGCGCAGCGCCCCGACCAGCCCGCCGCCGGCACCCGCGACGACGACGTCCGGCCCGTCGAACGCCTCGTCGGCGGCCTCGCGGCCCGCTCCAGCGGTCATCGTCGTGTCCCCGTCGCCTCGCTCCGCACGGCGAGCATCGCGAGCGCGGTGCGAGTCGGGTCGAGCAGGTACGGCGCGCTGGGCTGCTCGGCGACCTCGACGGCCGAGCAGGCGTTGAGGACGAAGTCGCAGTCGAGACCGGCCGTACGGCGGGTGACCGCCGCCGCCCAGGCGGCGTCGTCGGCGATGTCGTCCACGGACAGGTCGAGCACGACGGTCGGCCCGACGCTCGGAGAGCCGTACGCCGCCAGCTTGCGGTCCAGCTCCACGGCGATCGCGTCGTTGCGCGCGACGGCGGCGAGGCTCGCGTCCTGGCCGGCGACGAACGCGGCGGCGAGCCGCCCGATCCCGAAGACCGGGAGCGGCAGGCCGTGGTCGAGCTCGCCGAGCGGATCGAGGACGCAGTCGGGGAGGAACCCGTCGTACCCGGTCGGGTCCGCGGCCCGATAGCGCGCCAGCAGCGCCTGCTCGCTGGTGCGGACGTCCTCGTCGGTCTCGAGCGCGCGGGGCACGTCGGGGCCGGTCCCGAGGTTCTCGAGGTGGATCTCGACGCCGTCGGGGGCGAGCGCGTCGTAGCGCGCCTGCCGGCGGCGCAGCTCGGCGTCGTCGACCGAGATCGGGGTGATCGCGAGCAGTCGCATGCGGTCGGTCCTCCTGGCCTCAGGGCGCGTCCGGGTCGATGCCCAGCGCGCGCGGGTCGTTCGGGTGCTCGGCGAGGGCGTGCACCTCGATGTCCATCCACGGGTAGAGCGGCAGCGAGCTCAGCGACTCGTGCAGCTCGGTGGCGTCGGCGACCTCGTACAGGCTCCAGTTCGCCCAGCGCCCCGGCACCCGCCACAGCCGGCGGAGCCGCCCGGCGGCAGCCAGCCGCTGTCCCTGCTCGAGCTCGCGGGCGAAGATCTCCGCCTTGCGCTCCTCGGGGGCGTCCGGCGGCCAGTCGATCTCGATGTGGACGAGGAACTCCACCTCAGACCCCCAGGTACGCTTCGCGGACCCGCGGGTCGTCGGCGAGCTCGGCCGCCGGCCCGTCGAGCACGATCGAGCCGGACTCGATCACGTACGCGCGGTCGGAGATCGCGAGCGCCTGCGAGGCGTTCTGCTCCACGATCAGGACCGTGACGCCGGACTCGCGGATGCGCTGGATCGCCTCGAGGACCTGGGCGACGAGGTTCGGGGCCAGGCCGATCGACGGCTCGTCCAGGGTCAGGCAGGTCGGTCGCGCCATCATCGCCCGGCCGATCGCGAGCATCTGCTGCTGCCCGCCCGACAGCGTGTCGGCGCGCTGGGTGCGGCGCTCGGCGAGGATCGGGAAGAGCGCGTAGACCTCGTCCAGCGACTGCCTGACCGTGGAGCGCGACTGGGTGTACGCGCCCATCTCGAGGTTCTCCAGCACCTGGAGGTCCCCGAACAGCGCACGGTCCTGGGCCACGTGGACCAGCCCCGACCGTACGATCTGGTGCGGCTTGAGGCGGTTCATCTCCTGGCCGTCGAAGCTGATCCGCCCGCCGGTCGGGCTGATCAGCCCCGCGACCGCACGCAGCGTGGTGGTCTTGCCGGCGCCGTTCGCGCCGATCAGCGAGACGATCTCGCCGCGATCCACGTGCAGCGTGAGGCCGTGCAGGATCTCCAGCCGCCGGTATCCGGCGTGCAGGTCGTCGATCTCGAGCATCATGCGTACTCCTCACCGAGGTAGGCCTCGATCACACGCGGGTCCGCCACGACCGTCTTCGGGTCGCCGAGAGCCAGCTCGCGGCCCTCCGCCATCACGAGCAGCCGCTCCGACAGCGCCATCACGGCCGCCATGATGTGCTCGACGAACATCACCGTGATGCCGTCGGCGTGGATCTCGCGCAACAGCTCGATGATCGGCGCCCGCTCGGCCGGGACGAGTCCCGCGAGCACCTCGTCGAGCAGCAGCAGCCGGGGCGACAGCGCGAGCGCGCGGGCCAGCTCGAGCCGCTTGAGCCCGGCGGTCGGGAGACTCCCCGGCGACGCGTGGACGTACTTCTCCAGGTGGACGCGATCGATCACCTCGAGCGCGTGCCGCCGCGCGGCCTTGCGCGAGCGGTGCCGGTGGTGCGCCGCGATCGCGACGTTGTCGAGCACGGACATGCTCTCGAACGGCCGCATCAGCTGGAACGTCCGGACCAGCCCGGCGTCGGCCACCCTGTTCGGGGACCAGCCGGTGATGTCGGTGCCGTCGAAGACGACCCGGCCCGACGTCGGCGTGAGCTGGCCCGCCAGCAGCGAGAACAGCGTGGTCTTGCCGGCGCCGTTCGGACCGATGATGCCGAGGAACTCGCCGTCGGCGACGGTGACGTCCACGGAGTCGACCGCGGTCAGGCCGGAGAAGGACTTGGTGAGGGTCTCGACCTCGAGCAGGCTCATGAGCGGAACCGATCACGCAGGGTGCCGTAGATGCCCTTCGGCATGAACAGCACGATGAGGATGAGCAGGGTGGCGTAGACCGCGACGTCGAGGCCGGTCAGGCCCTGCAGGAAGTCCAAGAACGGCGGCGGGTCGCGCAGCACCTCGGTCAGCCACTCCGACAGCGGGCCGACGATCAGGGCGCCGACGAGCGGGCCCCAGATCGTCCCGATGCCGCCGATCACGGCGGGCACGATCGCGTTCACCGACACCGCGGCCCCGAAGGCCTGCTCCGGACCGACGAAGAAGTAGTACTGGGTGTAGAACGCGCCGGCCAGCGAGGTGAACCCACAGCTGAGCGCGACCGTGATCAGGCGGTACCGCATCACCGGGATGCCGAGCGACTCGGCCGCGACCTCGTCGTCGCGGATCGCCTGGACGTACTGCCCGGTCCGCGAGTGCACGAACCAGATCGTCCCGGCGAGACCGATCGTCAGGATGCCGAGCGGGATCCAGTAGTAGATCGGGCTGCCCTGGTCGAACTGCATCATCGACCACGACTCCTCGGGCAGGATCGGCACGTTGAAACCCTCCGTACGGTTCAGCGCGTCGATGTTCTGCACGGCGAGCAGGAAGACCTGGGCGAACGCGAAGGTCGCGAGCGCGAAGTACGCCCCGGCGAGCCGGTAGCGCAGGCACAGGAACGCGATCAGCGTGCCGGCGGCCGCCGACAGCACGGCGCCCGCGCCCATCCCGATCCACGGAGAGATGTCGTGCTCGACCAGCAGGTACGCGCTGGTGTAGGCGCCGATGCCGAAGAACGCGGCGTGGCCGAAGCTGAACATCCCGCCGTAGCCGCTCATGAGGTTCCAGCCGACGGCCATGATCGCGAAGATCAGGGTGCGGATCGCGACCGTCTGGCTCTGCTCGTCCAGCACGAACGGCAGCACCGCGAGCAGCGCGACGAGGATGCCGAGGGCGATGAAGGACCGCATCGTGGTGCGGTCGCGCAGCCGCGGGTCGCCGGGATCGACGACCGGTGCGGGGCGCTCGGTGACGGCGCTCATGGCTTGGCTCCAAAGATCCCTTGCGGGCGGAAGAACAGGACGCAGACGAACACGGCGAACACGAGGATCAGCGAGCCCGTCCCCGGCAGGTACAGCGCGCCGACGGTCTGGACCAGACCGATCACCAGGCCGCCGACCATCGCGCCGCCCACGCTGCCGAGCCCGCCGAGCACGACGATCACGAACGCGAGGATGGTGAACTGCTCGCCGACCGACGGCGTCAGGCTGAGGAACGGCGCCATCAGGCCACCCGCGACCGCGACGCAGGCCGAGCCGATCCCGAACGTCATGCCGTAGATCCGGCTGACGTCGACACCGACCAGCGAGGCGCCCTGGGCGTTCGCCGAGACCGCGCGGATCGACATCCCGAACGACGTCTTGCGCAGGATCACGGTCAGCAGCAACGCCACGAGCAGCGCACCGACGAACGCGATCACCCGCTCGTACGACGCGATCGCGCCGAACAGGTGGATCGAGCCATCGACCGAGCCGCCGACCTTCAGCGGACGACCGCCGTAGATCATCAGCAGCACGTTCGCGATCAGCAGCGACAGCCCGAGCGTGATCAGCATCGGACCTTCGTGGCTGCCGGCGAGCGTGAGCTTGTTCAGCAGCGTGGTCTGCACGAGCACGCCGAACAGGTACATCACCGGGATCGCGATCAGGGTCGCGACGTAGACCGGCAGGCCCCACGACGACGTCATCGTGTACACGAGGTACAGCGCGAGCGTCAGCATGGCGCCCTGGGCGAAGTTCACGATCCCGAGCACGCCGAAGATCAGCGTCAGCCCGACCGAGACCAGCGCGTAGACGCCGCCGAGCAGCAGCCCGGTGGCGATCGACTGGGTCACCAGGCCGGCCTCGCGCTGGCCGAAGACGTAGACCCCCACCAGCGCGACGACGACGGCGAGGGTGACCCCGAGGGGCAGCGCCGGCACGCGGAGCCGCCCCTCGGTCCGGGTCTGCGACCCGGTCACGGTGTCACTCATGTCCGTTCCCGTCCTTGGTCCGTGCGACCGACCAGGTCACTGGTTGGTCGGGTAGACGACGTCGGAGGTCGCGAAGTCCTCGGGGAAGACCTGCTCCACGGCGTCGCCCTGGATCTGCATGACGATGACGGTCGCGTTCTCGTTCTGGCCGGTCTCGTCGAAGGTGATCGGACCGTCGAACGCGAGCAGCGGGTCGTCGACCTCGATGTCGGCGATCGCGTTGCGCAGCTCCTCCGGGTCGGTCGAGCCGGACTCCTCCAGCGCCTGGGCGATCACCCGGACCGACTGGTAGGCGAGGACCGAGGCGGTCTCCATCGGCTTGCCGAACTCCTCCTGGAACCGCTGGCGGATGTCGGCGACCTCGTCGTTCGTGGCCCCGTAGTGGTAGTTCGCGCTGAGCACGTTCTGGCCCGCGGCGCCCGCGTCGCCGGGGAAGGCGCTGTCGTCGAAGCCGCCGTTCGCCACGCCGTACAGCGCGTCGATGTCGGGCTGGAGGGCGTTCACGGCCTGGGCGACGAGGAGGCTGTCGGGGTAGTAGCCGGTCGCGACGATGACGTCGGGGTTCACCGAGGCGGCCTCACGGACCTGCGTGGTGGCGTCGGTGAAGTTGGTCCCGGCGTAGGTGACCTCCTTGAGGACCTGGACGCCCTGCGCCTCGGCCTCGGCCTTGAAGGCGTCGAACACGCTCTGGCCGAACGCGCCCTCGATGTGGATGTACGAGACGGACTCCACGGGCTTGCCGGCGGCCTCGGACATCTCGATCAGGTCGTTCGCGCCGTCGGTGCCCATGCTGGTGGCGTTCGGCTGGATCCGGAAGCTGTACTGGTAGCCCTGCTCGAGGATCGAGTCGTCGACGGCGACGTCGATCACGAGCGGCACCTTCGACCGCTCGGCGACCGCGGCGACGTTGGTGGTGACGTCGCTCTGGTAGGTGCCGACGAGCGCGACGGCGCCGTCGCCGATCAGTCGCTGGGCCTCGCTCTGCCCGGTGTCGGCGGCGCCCTTGCTGTCGCCCTCGCCGAGGGTGAGCTGCGCGCCGTCGAGGGCCTCGATGCCGCCGTCGGCGTTGATGTCGTCCACGGCGAGCTTGGCGCCGTCGTTCATCAGGGCGCCGACGCCGGCGAGCGCGCCCGTGAGGGGGTGCACCGAGCCGATCATGATCTCGTCGGTCGACGACCCGTCGTCCGACGAGCCGCCGCAGGCGGCGAGCGCGAGGCTCCCCGCAGCCAGCGTGGTGATCAGGGTGAGCTTCTTCAAGGGTCCGAACCTTCCTTCTGTGCCTGCTCCCAGCCAGCGTTCCTGGTGAAGGAACGACATCGGTCCTGAGTCTCGTTCCGCTGAGCGGGTGGGCAAGTCGTGATTGCCTGTCATCGGTGGTGCGGTGATTCGTGAGTATGGCACGGGATTGACGGTGGCGTCTAGGGGTAGCGCGCCGATCCGAACCAAGATAGGGTTCCGCTAGGCGAAACGGATATATGATTTGGGGGTTCGCTCATGCAGACGCAGAAGATCACGGGATCGCCCCGCGAGACGGCAGGCGGAACGGAGTCGGCGGACCGGGTCGCCGACGTTCTCCTGGCCTTCGCCCGCTCCGACGAGCCCCTGGGGGTCTCCCGGATCGCCCGCTCGCTGTCGCTCAGCAAGGCGGTCGTGCACCGGATCCTCCAGTCGCTCGTGTCGCGCTCGCTCGTGCAGCCGCTCCCCGGCGGCTCGGCGTACGTGCTGGGCCCGGCCGCGGCCAGCCTCGCGACGCGAGCGTGGAGCCAGCTCGACGTGCGGTCGACCGCGGCGCCGATCCTGCGGCGGCTGCGGGACGAGACCCAGGAGACCACCACGCTGTCCGTGCTGGTCGGCAACCAGCGGATGTACCTCGACCAGTTCGAGAGCCCGCAGGAGATCAAGATGGTGGTCGAGATCGGCCCCCGCTTCCCGCTGCACTCCGGCGCGTCGAGCCGGGCGATCCTGGCCCACCTGCCGGGGTCGCTGGTCGAGCACGAGATCAGCCAGCTCGTGGTCCGCAAGCCCGACCTGGACATCGCCGACTACCGCGCCGAGCTGGAGGCGACCCGCGAGCGCGGCTACACGGTCTCGCTGAACGAGCGCAACACCGGCGCCGCCTCCATCGCCGCGCCGTTCTTCGACGCTGCCGGCAACGTGCTCGGGTCGGTGAGCGTGTCCGGACCGGTCTTCCGCTACGCCGACCGCCCCGACGAGCAGCTCGCGCGCCTGGTGGTCGGAGCCGCGCGCGAGATCACGGTCAAGCTCCGCCCCTGACGGCGCCGCGCCACGCCGGCGAGCCCCTCCACCGCGACCGCGGCGGAGGGGCTCGTCCCGTCCGACGCTCAGCGCTTGCCGGACCGGCGCACGAACTGTCCGCGCGGGGAGCCGACGATCGCACCGTCGCGCAGCACGGCCTCGCCGCGCAGGTACGTGTCGGTGACCTTCGCGGTGAGCTCGAAGCCCTCGAACGGCGTGTACTCCTGCGTCGAGAGCGAGTCGGCGGCGTGCACCTCGTACGTCAAATCGTCGTCGAGCAGGCAGAAGTCTGCGTCGAGCCCGACCGCGACGTCGCCCTTGTTCTCCAGGCCGAAGCGCTTCGCCGGGCTGGTCGCGGTCAGCTCCGCGATCCGGCCGTACGACAGGCCGCGCTTGCGCCCCTCGGTGACCAGACCCGGCAGGAGGTACTCGGTGCCACCGAACCCGGACTTCGCGAGGAAGACGTCCTCGCGCGGCTCGCCGAACTTGACCTCGTCGCGGCAGCACGCGTGGTCGGAGGTGACCCACGAGAAATGCCCGGCGAGCAGGTGCTCCCAGAGCGACTCGACGTCCTCGGGGGAGCGCAGCGGCGGGTTGACCTTGCCGCCGAGGTTCGCGGTGTTGTAGTTCGCGACCAGGTGCCCGATCGTGACCTCGCGACGGAAGTCGATGTGCGGGAACGTCTGCTGCATCATCATCGCGGCCTCGATCGCCTTGCGGGAGGTGAGGTGCAGCAGGTTGATGTTCGGCAGCTCGGTCTCGTGCGCGAGGTAGGACGCGATCGTGATCGCGAGGCCCTCCGAGTGCGGCGGCCGCGACGCGCTGTAGGCCTCGAGGCCGCTGAGCGTGCCCTCGGACTCGACGAGCTTGGTGTACGCGCGCATGATCTCGGCCGTCTCGCAGTGCAGCGACAACGAGATCACGTCCCGGTCCTCGGCGAAGCGCTCGTCCTCGCGCGCCTTCTGCAGGCCCCGCATGATGAACTCGAAGTGCGCCAGGTCGTACGACTCGTCCTCGGGGATCATCAGGAACGAGCTCTGGTCCGCGGAGCGCCCGTGCAGGCCGTGGCTCCCGTAGAACATGAAGACCTTGAACGACGGGACGCCGTACTCCTCGATCATCATCGGGATCTCGTCGATGTGCTCGGCCAGGATCGGCGCGACGTGGAAGGCGTAGTCGACGTACGCGCGGCCGTCGGTGGCGGCGAGCACGTCGGGGAAGACCTCGCGGTACGGGCCGGTGCGGTTCAGGTAGTACGCGCCGGTGCGGATATAGGTGATCCCGGAGGTCACACCGCCCTGAGCCGCCGCACGGCTCTCGCTGTCGGCGTCCTCGCCGAGCTCGTTGTAGATCCCCCAGTGCTGGTGCACGTCGACGACCCCGGGGAAGAGGTGCTTGCCGCCGGCGTCGACGACCTCGGCGGCGCTCGCAGGATCGATGCTGGGCTCGATCGCGGCGAAGCGCCCGTCGCGGACCGCGACGTCGACGCGCTCGGGGGCGTCCCGGCCCGCGCGGACCACCTGTGCGTTCGTGATCACCAGGTCGTAGTCGGTCATCTGATTCACCCTTCGCTCGTCGCCGCAGCCGCGGCGGACGTCGTCTTCTGCTGGTCGGCAGAACCGGTGGGGTCGAGGCGCGTCAGCGGCGCCAGCACGGCCCCCAGGTCGGTCCGGTGGTCGAGGTCGCGGCACGCGTCCGCGAGTGCGGCCACCTCGTCCGGGCCGAGCGTGCGTGAGGCGTTCGCCTCGAACTTCGCGGTGAGCTCCGCGAAGGACAGCGGCCGCTGCGGGCCGCCGCGTGTCGTCAGCACCTCCTCGACGAGCTCGCGCCCGTCGGTCAGGCGCGCGGTCAGCACCGCGGGGAACTGGTGGGGGAAGATCGCGGTGCACCGCTCGTCGGCGACGACGTCGACCTTGGCCATGAGTGCGCGACGCTGCGGGTCGACGGCGAGCTCGTCGGTGTAGTCCTCCACGCCGGCGCCGAGGCCGTGACCCCCGAGCAGCCCGACGGCCACGGCGTACGGCCCGCTGAACTGCGCCATGTAGCCGGTCTCGGGGGCGCGCTTGACCTCGATCGGCTCTCCGATCGTGCGCAGGTTGGGCGCGGGGACCCCGAGGGTGAGCCGCTCGACGTCGTCCGGCGTCACGCCCTTGGCCCGCAGGGCGGCGGCCGCGTCGACGGCCGCGTGCGTGAAGTGGTTGGCCGGGTACGGCTTGAAGAAGATCCCCGGCACGGCCCAGTCGGTGCCGAGGCCGTCGGAGATCGCGGACGGGTCGAAGACGCCGTGCAGCCAGGCCTGGAAGAAGCCGAACCGCCCCTCCAGCACCGTCGGGGGACCGGTGAACCCGAACGCGACGAGCTCCGCGGCCGAGACGGCCGCGTGCGCGGCCCAGCCGCAGTGCATCCGCTTGACGGTGCCGCCGGTGCGGTTCGCCTCGATGATGCCCGACGACATCGACGCGGTGACGCCGAGCGCGTCCACCACGCCGCGCGCGTCCGCGCCGTACAGCACGGCCGCCGCGACCGCGCCGCCCATCGCGCCGCAGATCGACGTCGCGTGCTGGCCGTGCTCGAAGAACGTCGAGTTCTTCGCCTTCTCGTCGTATCCGGCCATGCCGAGCCGGACGCAGGTCTCGAGCCCGAGCGCGATCGCCCGTACGAGGGCGCGTCCGTCGGCGCCGTTGCGCTCCGCGGCCGCGAGCGCGGCGGGCACGACCGCGGCGCTCGGGTGGAGCACGGAGGGGAGGTGGGTGTCGTCGTAGTCGAGCGAGTGCGCGAGGGTGCCGTTGACGAACGCCGCCTGCGCCGCGGGCAGTCGCCGCTCCACACCGACGGCCGAGGCCGCCTCGACCCCGCCCTGGGACGCTGCCCAGGCCCGGGCCGCGCGGCTCGTCTCCAGCGTCGCGGCCGCAGCCGCGATCCCGATCGTGTCGAGCACCCGCTTCTTCACGCTGTCGACCACGTCGGCGGGCAGGTCCTCGTACGCGGTGGCGGCGGCGAAGCCGCCGAGCTGCTCCGCCAGGGTCGGCGCGCTCACGCCGCGCCCTTCGGACGGACCGCCAGCGGGCGGACCGGCGAGCCGGTGGCGCCGTAGATGTTCAACGGGACGAGCATCAGCGTGAACTCGCTCCAGCCCGCCTGCGCGAGCCCCTCGAGGTCGAGCGCCTCGATGATGTAGATCCCGTGCTCGACCAGCAGCACACGGTGCGCCGGCAGCAGCGCGTGGCCGCCGCCGGGGGCGAGCCGCTCGAACGCGATCGTGTCCGCGCCCGCGGCGTGCACGCCGTGCTCGGCGAGCCAGACCGCGCCGTCCTCGCCGACGCCGGGGACGCCGCTCGGGCCGCCGACGTACGGCGCGCCCTCGGCGAACTTGCTGCCCCAGCCGCTGCGGATCAGCACGACGTCGCCGGCCTCGACGACCACACCCTGGCGCTTCGCGGTCGCCTCGAGATCGTCGACGGTGATCTCGTACCCGCCCTCGCAGTGCTCCACGCCCAGGTGCCCCGCGACGTCGAGCAGCACGCCGCGCCGGATCATCGGCTCGATCGTGTGCACGCCGAGCTCGTCGTACTTGCCGCCGACGCCGGACGCGACCGCGTCCACCCCGCCGTACATCGAGCCCTGGTACGAGACGTGGGCGAGCGCGTCGATGTGGGTGCCGACGTGGGTGCCGGTCGAGATCATGTCGTTCGCGGCGCTGCTGCCGTCCGAGCGCACCATGTCGCCGTGACGCCGGGGGAGGGTGTGCCAGAACTGCGGGTGGTTGGGGGACTGGGGCATCCCGGTCCGCAGCTGACGGCCGAGGTCGACGACCTCCAGGCCGGAGCCCACCACCTGGAGCAGGGCGTCGGTCATCGGACGGTCTCCTCTCGCTTGAGCTGGTCGATCTGGTCGGCGGAGTAGCCGAGCTCGCCCAGCACCTCGTCGGTGTCCTGGCCGATCGAGCGGCCGGTGAAGCGGATGCGCCCGGGGGAGTCGCTCATCCGCCACATCACGTTGTGCTGGAGCAGGGCCCCGAGGTCGGGGTCGTCGACCTCCACCAGCATCTCGGTCTCGCGCACGTGCGGGTCCTCGACCAGGTCGCGTGCGTCGTACACAGGGGCGATCGCGGCGCCCGCGTCGGTGAACGCGGCGAGCACGGTCTCGCGGTCGCGCGCGCCGATCCAGTCGCCGACGTACGTGTCGAGCAGCTCGACGTGCTCGGCCCGGCCGGCGCCCGTCGCGAACCACGGCTCGTCGATCACCTCGGGGTGCCCGACGAGCTCGAGGACGCGCTCGGCGATCCGCTGTGCGCTGGTCGAGATCGCGACCCAGCCTCCGTCGGCGGTGCGGTAGGTGTTGCGCGGCGCGTTGTTCGTCGAGCGGTTGCCGTGGCGCTGCGCGATCTCGCCGGTCTGCTGGTAGACGGTCGGGCCGGGGCCGACCGCGGTCATGATCGGCTCGAGGATGCTCAGGTCGACCACCTGGCCGCGGCCGGTGCTGTCGCGGTGCCGCAATGCCATCATCACCGCCGACGAGGCCGCGATGCCGCAGATGCTGTCGGCGAGGCCGAACGCCGGCAGGGTCGGCGGACCGTCGGGCTCGCCGGTGGTCGCCGCGAACCCGCTCATCGCCTCGGCCAGCGTGCCGAACCCGGCACGCGAGGCGTACGGCCCGGTCTGGCCGAAGCCGGTGAGCCGGACGATCACGAGGCCGGGGTTGTCGGCGAGCAGCGTGTCCGGGCCGATGCCCCAGCGCTCGAGGGTGCCGGGCCGGAAGTTCTCGACGACGACGTCCGCGGTGGCCGCGAGCCGCCGGAACACCTCGCCGCCCGACTTGAGGTCGAGCGCGACCGTCCGCTTGTTGCGGCTGATCTCCTTCCACCACAGCGGGACGCCGTCCTTGCTGCGGCCGTGCCCCCGCATGCTGTCGCCGTTGACCGGGTGCTCGAGCTTGATCACGTCGGCGCCGTAGTCGCCGAGGATCTGGCAGCACAGTGGCCCCGCGAGGATCGTCGAGGCGTCCACGACGCGCAGTCCGTCGAGAGGCATGGGATCCGGCACGAGGCTCATCCATTCCGCTTGTAGAAACGCTCTGGCTGGCCATCACTCTAACCGGAGGAGGGTCGATCCGAGAAGAGGGAGCAGCAAGATCGCGCAGCCGACCTGATATTGCAGCAAACCGCGACCACGGGGGCGTTGACCTCGAGCGAGCGCGATCGTACGGTCAAGATATGCAGTCGAGCCAATCGTTCCGTCAAGCGGAACAGATGCGTTCCGCAGTCGACACGTTGGCCGCCCGGCTCCGCTCGCTCGGACCGGACCGCGCCCCGACGGTCCACGACCGACTGCCGATCGTGCTCACCGACCTGCTCGGCGTCACCGTCGCCGCGGTCCGCACCCCCGAGATCGGCGCGCTCCTCGACGCGTGGCCGATGCCCGCCGGGCGCTGCGGCGTGATCGGCACGTCCCGGACGACGACGCCCGAGACCGCGGCGCTCCTCTCCGCGACCGCGGCCTGCTCGCAGGAGCTCGACGAGGGCAACAAGTACGCCGCCGGCCACCCGGCCGCCCACGTGGTCTTCGCGGCCGTCGCCGCCGCGCAGCAGGCCGACGGATCCGTCTCGGGTGCGCGCTTCCTGTCGGCGGTCGGCGCCGGGTACGAGGTCGCGGCGCGGTTCGGACGAGCCGTGCGGCGGGGCGCGCCGTGGCACACCCACGGGCACTGGGGAGCGACCGGGGCCGCCTGCGCAGCGGCGCTGATCGGGGGCGGGGACGTCGACGAGGTCGCGGCCGCCGTCGACGCGTCCACGGGCCTGATGACGGTGGCGCCGTGGGCGACCGTGCTGGCCGGCGACGTCACCCGCAACCTCTGGATGGGCCAGGCGAACGTCGCCGGCCTCTCGGCCGCCCACCTCGCCCACGCGGGTCTCGTGACCAACCGCGGCGGGGCGTACGGCGCGCTGAGCCTCGTCGGGGACGTCGACCCGGCCTCGCTGACGGCGGACCTCGGGACGCGCTGGCTCGCTGCCGAGGGCTACGTGAAGCAGCACGCCGCCTGCTCGTACACCCACGCGGCCGTCGACCTCGTGCTGGCGCTGCGCGCGAGCGGTTCGTGGAGCGTCGAGGACGTCGTCGCCGTCCGCGTCGGCACGCACTCGCTCGCCGCCCCGCTGTTCCAGCGGGGCGCCGACAGCCGGCTCGCCGCGATGTTCTCGCTGCCGTTCGTCGTCGCGACGGCGCTGGTGAGCGGCGCCGTCGACCCGACGACGATGGAGCCCGGCACGCCGGCGTTCGCCCGCGCCCGGACGGTGAGCGAGCGGGTCGACGTCCGCGTGGTCGACGCGCTCGACGGCTACCTCCCCGACCGGCGGGTGACCGAGGTCGAGATCGAGCTGGCCGACGGGACCACCGTCGGCCTGGCTCAGCCGGACCCGATCGGCGACACGGCGCACTTCCCGTTCTCGGCCGACGACGTGGTCGCGAAGGTCGCACGCCTGCTCGGCGACTCCGCCGGGGACCGGCGCGCCGCCGCCGGCCTGTACGAGGGTGTCCGGGCGCTCGCCGACGCCGACGACGTCGTCGCGGCCCTGGAGGCCCTGCCGCTCGTGCGGGCGTAGGCCGGCGTACGCCCGTCGCCTGTTCGGGTCGTGGGCGAGCCTCAGTGCTCGGTGGTCTCCAGCAGCGGTTGCAGCCTGCCGCGCACGTAGGCGTCGAGCACGAGACGTTCCTGCGGGACGCCCGGTTCGGGGAGCGCGCGCACCGAGAACCAGCGCTGCTCGGCGGCCTTCTGCGGTTCGCGGATCGACGGCGCGCCGGACCAGCGGCGCGTGGCGAAGAAGAAGTCGACCCGCTGCTCGACCGGCGGGCCTCCGACCTCGATCCGGTGCACGACGGTGATCGGCTCGAGATCGACCGGGTCGACGACGACACCGGCCTCCTCCGCGGCCTCGCGCACGGCCGCCTCGCGCGCGGTCTCGCCGGCCTCGACGTGGCCGGCGACCAGCGCCCAGTGGCCGTCGCGATACCCGGTGTTCTGCCGGAGGTGGAGGAGCACCTCCTCCGCGCCCGGGTGCCCCCGCAGGAGCAGGACGTACGCGGCGGGGACCAGCGAGTGCGCCATGCGAGCACCCTAGCGGCGGCAGGTCGTGTACTGTGCGTCACACTTGGGCGACCGTCCAAGCCCTCTCGACCCCCAGGAGGAACGATGCGCGTGCGCTCCGCGCTCGTCGCCGCGCTGTCCGGCGTGGCGCTGACCGCCGGTGTGGTGGCCACCACCGCGCCGGTCTCGGCATCACCGACCGCCAGCGCGTCGGCGAGCACCGCGTTCGACCTGCGCTCGGGCCACGGTGCCTACCGCACCCGGACGGCCTTCCCGACGCAGACCGTCACCGACGACGCCGGCAACGCCGTCCTCGCCGACCGGCGCGGGCGCACCGTCCAGCTCCGCGGCACCAACCTCGGCAAGTTCGACGACATCACCCGCGCCGACGTACGCGCGATGGGTGCCGCCGGCTTCACGCTGCTGCGCCTGCCGATCCAGTGGAGCAAGGTCGAGCCGACGCAGGGGCACTACGACAAGGCGTACCTCAAGCACGTCGAGAGCGTCCTCGACTGGGCCGACGACGAGGGCATCCTCGTGCTGGTCGACTGGCACCAGGACGTGTACGGCCCGGCCTTCGGCTTCAACGGCATCCCCGAGTGGGCGACCCGCACCGACGGGATCGACTTCGAGCGGCTGCCGGGCGACGACTGGTTCGCGAACTACTTCCACCCCGCCGTCCAGGCCGCGTTCAAGCACCTGTTCAGCGACACCGACCTGCAGCAGGCGCAGGTGCGCACCTGGACCCACCTCGCCAAGCGGCTGTCCGGGCACCCGGCGCTGCTCGGCTACGACCTCTTCAACGAGCCGATGGGCCAGATGGGATTCGAGGACCTCGACGACCCGATGGCGATGGTGCAGAAGTCCGCGGCGTTCGAGACCGACGAGCTCCCGGCGATGTACGACCGGCTGATCTCCGGGATCCGCTCGGTCGACTCCCGCTCGTGGCTGTTCGTCGAGCCGACCGTGCTCGTCGGTGAGGGCGTCCCGACGGCCCTTCCCGGGTTCGACGACCCGCGCCGCGGCGACGACCGGATCGGCTACGCGCCGCACGCGTACTCGACCGCGGTCGAGGCCGGCGGCGACTGGGACACCTCCAGCGGGTTCGTCGAGGCGTACGAGGCGGCCATCACCGCGTACCCGCGCAGCGAGCAGATGCCCGTGATCGTCGGCGAGTGGGGCCCGATCGGCGCCGGAGCGTCGTACCCGGGCAACGTGGAGCTGGTCGAGCAGCAGGCACGCAGCTTCGAGAGCTTCGCATCCGGGTGGGCGATCTGGTACGGCTGCGTCTCGCCCAACGGCGGCGCGTACTGCGTCTTCGCCGACGACGAGGGGCGACTCGATCCCGGCCGCGCCGGGGCGTGGACCCCGTACGCCGTGCGGCTGGCCGGCGTACGGCAGACCGAGTCCGTCGCCGACGGCACCTACGCGGTGACGTTCGACCCACAGCGCGGTCTCGGCGCGAGCCAGATCGTGGTGCCGTCCGGGTTCGGCGACGACGTGGCGGTGACCGTGGAGCAGAAGGGTCGACGGGCGCTCGCGGTCACGAAGGTCTCGCGACCGACCCGCGCCGGCGCCCGTACGGTCGACGTCGTGCTCCTCTCGCGCGGTGACGCCCCGGTCACCGTCACGCTCCGCGCCCGCTGAGCACCGGGTCTCGATCCTCGCTCCGCTCGGCCTCGACCACCGGTGCCCCCTGAGCACCGGGTCTCGATCCTCGCTCCGCTCGGCCTCGACCACCGGTTTCCTTGCCGATCGTCGAGGCGCGAGCGGAGGCTCCACCCCCCGATCGTCGAGGCGCGAGCGGAGCGAGTGATCGAGACGCCGACGGGCAGGTCAGGACAGCAGCCGGTACAGCCGGAACACGTCGTGCTCGATCGGCAGCACCTCGACGTCGACGAACCCGGCTTCCTGCGCGTACCTGCGCAGGACGTCCAGCCGCATCACCGTCCCGGTCGCGCGGGTCGGGCGGTGCGCCATCGCATCCGGCAAGCAGATCAGCGTCGAGTACCCGTACATCAGTCGCTCGACGTCGTCGCCCGGTCCGGTGAACGCATCGGGAACCCGCTCGTCCATCACGAGCACCCACCCGTCGGGCTGCGCCATCCCGCGCATCCCCGCCAGCACGGACACCGGATCGGGCAGGTCGTGGATGCACTCGAACGCGGTCACCAACCCGTACTCCTGGACCTGCGGTGGCCGCGTGGCGTCGACCTGGTGGAACGTGGCCCGGTCCGCGACGCCGGAGTCCCGGGCGTTCGCCTGGGCTGCGGCGATCGAGTCGGGGTCGACGTCGTAACCGTCGACGGTCACGTCCGGGTACGCCCGGGCGATCGCGATCGAGCCCCAGCCGTCGCCGCAGCCGATGTCCGCGACGCGCGTCCCGGCCCGCAGCCGCTCGTGCAGCTCCGGCAGCGACGGCAGCCACGCGCGGGTCATCGAGCCGAGGTACAGCGGCCGGTTGCCGTCGGCCTGGCCCCGGCGCATCGCGGGACCGTACTGCGCCCACGGCACGCCTCCGCCCGTGCGGTACGCCTCGGCGAGTGCCGGCAGCTGCGCGGCCGCGGCGGCGACGATCTGGGTGATCGCCGCCAGGTAGTCCTCCGAGTCGCGGTCGCGCAGGGTCTCGGCCGCGTCGGGCGTGAGCGAGTAGCGGCGCTCGTCGGCTGCCGCACCCGGGTCGTCCACGCCCACCCAGCCCGCCACGCACTGCTGCTCGACCCACTCGCGGGCGTAGCGCGGGTCGATCCCGGCGTGCTCGGCGAGCGCCGGGGCCGTGATCGGCCCGTGCGCGTGCAGCACGTCGTACAGCCCGAGGCGGTCACCGAGCGCGATCGTCAGGACGTCGAACGCGCCCAGGATCGAGTCGAAGAGCCGGTCGACGGCGCTGTCGGACACGGCACGGTCCCGACGCTCAGCGTGCGCCGGGCCCGGACGGACCGGCGGGGCCGGACGGCGGTGAGGTCGGGGGCTCGCCGCCCGAGCCACCCTCGCCGATCTTGCGCACACCGCTGCGTGCGGCGTCGTGCGCCTTGTCGATCTTGGCGTCGTACTTGCCCTTGGTGACGTCCTTGGCCTTGGCCTTCGCCTTCTCCATGACGCCGTCGATCTTGGCCTCGTTCTGGTTCACCATCGTCCCCGCCTTGCTGCGGAGATCCTTCGCGGTGACCTTGGCCTTGCCGAGGTACTCGTCGAACCTGCTCATGGTCGTCCTCCTGTCGAGGGCAGCTTTCTTCGAGGCTACGACACAATGGTCGGCGTGGCGGACGGGCGAGCAGGTGGAGTCGGCGACACCGGCGTGATCGCCGTCGTCGGCCCGACCGCCGCCGGGAAGTCCGACCTCGCGGTCGCGCTCGCGCGGCGGATCGGCGGCGAGGTCGTCAACGTCGACGCGTACCAGATCTACCGCGGGATGGACGTCGGCACCGCGAAGATGCCGGAGGCCGAGCGTGCCGGGGTTCCGCACCACCTGCTGGACGTGCTCGACGTGTCGGCGCCGGCGACGGTGGCGGAGTTCCAGGAGTGGGCACGGGCCGCGGTCGACGACATCACGGTGCGTGGCGCGGTGCCGGTCCTCGTCGGCGGCTCGGCGCTGTACGTCCGCGCCGTGGTCGACCGGTTCGAGTTCCCCGGGACCGACCCGACCGTACGGGCGCGTCTGCAGGCCGACCTGGACGCGCTGGGCCCGGAGGCGATGCACGAACGGCTGCGCGCAGTCGACCCGGCGGCGGCGGAGACGATCCTGGCGAGCAACGGGCGCCGCATCGTCCGGGCGCTCGAGGTCGTCGAGATCACCGGGCGGCCGTTCGCAGCCAGCCTGCCGGGACACGATGCGTACTACGACGGCCTGCGGCTGATCGGGCTCGACGTGCCGCGCGACGTCCTCGACCAGCGGATCGCGTCCCGGGTCGACCGGATGTGGGAGGCGGGTCTGGTCGACGAGGTCCGCGGCCTGCTGCCGGCCGGGTTGGCGGACGCGCCGACGGCGTCGCGGGCGCTCGGGTACGCGCAGGTGCTCGCTCACCTCGCGGGGGAGTGCAGCGAGGACGACGCGCGCGACGCCACCGTGCGGGGGACGCGGAAGTTCGCACGGCGACAGGACGCGTGGTTCCGCAAGGACGCCCGGATCGTCTGGCTCCCGTACGACGCGCCGGACCTCGTCGACCGCGCGGTGGCGGCAGTCGCCGGCTGAGCGACCCCGGTGGTCGAGGCCCGCTACCCCCCGGTGGTCGAGGCCGAGCGGAGCGAGGATCGAGACCGGAGGTCCCCTGGCGTCTCGATCGCTCGCTGCGCTCGCGCCTCGACGGACGGAGGGGGCGCGCGTCTCGATCGCTCGCTGCGCTCGCGCCTCGACGAGCGGAGGGAGGTCGTCAGTGCGGAGGGTGCCAGGAGGCGAAGCCGAGGACGATCAGGCGCATCTGCCGGCGGGTGTCCTCCTCGATCTCCTCCAGCAGGTCGTCGCGGGCCTCGGGTGTCTCGATCACCTGCTCGGCGGTCGAGACCATGATGCTGACGAAGAGCCGTGCGGCCATCTGGACGTCCTGCGACTCCCACGCCGAGATGTACGGAAGGGTCCGCAGGTCGACGGCGAGCTCGGAGACGAACAACCGCAGCTCGGCGCGGATCCGGCGCCGTACCGCCGGCACGCCCCCGAACCGCTCCCGCGCGATGAACGCGAAGTGCGACCGGTGCGCCCGGACGTGGGTCACGATTACCGACGCCGAGACGTTGATGATGTCGTCGTAGTTGGCCGGGTCGGAGCGCGCGTCCCGCGCCATCTCCCGCAGCGTCGTGAAGGTCTGCTCGACGAGAGCGAGCCCGAGGTCGTCCATCGAGGCGAAGTGGCGGTAGAAGGCGGTCGGCACCACGCCGGCGTCGCGCGCGACCTGGCGGAGGCTCACGCCGGCGAATCCGTGGTCCGCGGTCAGCTCGAGCGCCGCGTCGAGCAGCGCCTGGCGGGTGCGCTCCTTCTGGGTGCGGCGCGGAACCACCTCGTCGTTCGCCTGCACCGGCGCACCATATCGCGGATCGGCCGGTGTACGCCCGTACACTGTGTGTCTCGCCTCACGTCGAGGGGCGTTGACCCACCGCGGCGTCGCTGGAGACACTCGGTGTACAGGTGTTCACACGAGGCACGCACGGACGGGGTACGGATGGCACGGCGAGGACCGATCAGGGCGCTCCTGGCCTCCAGGTACGTCCATGCGCTCACCACCCCGCACAGCGTCGACCACTACCTCGACCGCGTCCACCCGATGCTCTCGGTGCACCAGGTCCGCGCCGTCGTCGAGGAGGTCCGGCCCGAGACCGACGCGGCGAGCACGGTCGTGATGCGACCCAACGACACCTGGCGCGGTGCCCGGGCCGGCCAGCACGTGCAGTTCGGGGTCGAGGTCGACGGCACGCGGCGGATCCGCTGCTTCTCGGTCGTCGACTCCGAGTCCGACACCCGCGACCGGATCACCGTGAGCGTGAAGGTCCACCCCGAGGGATACGTCTCGCAGCACCTCAAGGAGGGCCTGCGCCCGGGGACGATCGTGCACCTCTCGCAGGCCGAGGGCGACTTCGTCCTCGACGACCACGTGCCCGACCACCTCACGCTGATCAGCGGCGGCTCCGGGATCACCCCGGTGATGGCGATGCTGCGGACCCTGCGCGACCGCGGGCACGACCGCCCCGTGACGTTCGTGCACTACGCGCGCAGCCGCGCCGACGAGATGTTCTCCGACGAGCTCGACGCGATCGCGCGCGACTGCACCTGGGCCCGGGTCGAGCGGATCTACACCCGGGACCCGGACCCGACCGCGGCGGTCGAGGGCCGTTTCACCCCCGACCACCTCGACGCGTTCGCGATCGACGCCGCACGGCACCCGACGTACGTCTGCGGTCCCGCCGGGCTGATCGACGTCGTCGGCGAGACGTACGACAAGCTCGGCGGCGACCTGCGGCGCGAGTGGTTCAAGGTCCCCACGGTCGACCTGGATGCCGAGGACGCGACCGGGACCGTCACGTTCGAGGCGTCCGGTCGCGCGACGGACAACGACGGACGCACCCTGCTCGAGCAGGCCGAAGGGTCCGGTCTCGCGCCGGAGTTCGGCTGCCGGATGGGGATCTGCAACACCTGCTCGACCCGCAAGGTGCACGGCGCCGTGCGCAACGTCATCACCGGCGAGGTCCGCGCCGACACGGACGAGAAGATCAAGATCTGCGTCAACGCCCCGGTCGGCGACGTCTGCCTCGACCTCTGACCCGACGCCCTCCGACCCGACGACGAGAGAGGTTCCCATGACTGCTCTTCGCGAGAACGACACCCCGCTCTACGACGCCGAGTCGACGCGCGTCTACGACGCGACCGATCACGACATGGCCCCCGAGCCGCTCGTCAGCGACGACGCGACCCGTACGTCCACCGTGGGGCTCGACCTCCTCACCCCCGAGGAGCTCGACGAGCTCGGCCGCGAGCTCGACGCGATGCGGGTGCGTCTCCTCGCCGAGCTCGGTCAGGAGGACGCGGACTACATCCGCCGCGTGATGAAGGCCCGCACCGCGCTCGAGGTCGTCGGCCGCGGCCTGTTCTTCGTCCCGTTCGTCCCGGGCGCGTGGCTGGGTGGCGTCGCGTCGCTGTCGTTGTCGAAGATCCTCGACAACATGGAGATCGGCCACAACGTCATGCACGGCCAGTACGACTGGATGAACGACCCGGAGCTCAGCTCGAAGGCGTTCGAGTGGGACACGGTCGGGATGGCGAAGGGCTGGAAGAACACCCACAACTACGTCCACCACACGTACACCAACATCCACGGCAAGGACCGCGACATCGGGTACGGCCTGGTCCGGATCGACCCCGACCAGCCGTGGCACCCGGCGTACCTCGGCAACCCCGTGTACGCGATGGCGCTCGCGCTGCTGTTCGAGTGGGGCGTGCTCGTGCACGACCTCGAGCGCGACCGCGTCACCCGCGGTGAGGAGACGCCCGAGGAGTGGAAGGCCCGCAACGCCGGCACGCTCGCGAAGATCCGCCGTCAGCTGCTCAAGGACTACGTCGTCTTCCCCGCGCTGACCGGCCCGTTCTTCCTCTCGACGCTGCTCGGCAACCTCTCCGCCAACCTGGTCCGCAACGTCTGGGCGTTCGCGGTGATCTTCTGCGGCCACTTCCCGGCCGACGTGGAGAGCTGGACCGAGGAGGAGGCCGAGAACGAGACCCGCGGCCAGTGGTACCTGCGGCAGCTCCACGGCTCCGCGAACATCTCCGGCGGCCGGCTCTTCCACATCATGACCGGCAACCTCAGTCACCAGATCGAGCACCATCTCTTCCCCGACATCCCGTCGCGGCGCTACCCGCAGATCGCCCCGGAGATCCGCGCGATCTGCGAGAAGTACGGGCTGAAGTACAACACCGGCCCGCTGTCGCGGCAGCTCGGCTCGGTCGCGAAGAAGATCACGCGGTACGCCCTGCCGCCGCGCAAGCGCGGTGGGCGCGGGTTCTTCGACCGGGAGTGGACCGCCCCGCACGGGCGGTGAGTGAGTTCCCACGCGAGTCGGCGTGGTGGGAACCAGCTCACCGACGGTCGGATGCCGGCGCGAGTGGTGAGTGGGTTCCCACCGGATCACGCGGCGGCGAGCAGGCCCGCCACCGCGTCGTGCTGATCACGCAGCCCGGCCACCGCGAGGCGGACGTGCCTGCGGCCGTAGTCGGGTGAGGCGAGGGCGGTCCCGGAGTGTGCGAGGACGCCGGCGCGTGCCAGGCGGCGTGTCGTCGCGTCGGCGTCGCCCACCCGCACCCACAACGCGAGACCGCGCCCGCCGACGGCTCTGACCCCGCGCAGACGCAGCGCGTCCACGATCGAGCGGCGACGGTGCGTGTACCGCGCGCGTGCGACCCCCAGGAGCTCGCCGATCGCCGGGTCCTGAGCCATCATGCGGAGCGCGCGCTGGGCCAGTGACGGGGGGAACGAGCCCGTGACCGCCTGGCGTTCGCGGATCCGCTCGACGATCGTGGACGGGCCGCCGACGAGCGCGATCCGCGCCTGCGGGCCGAGCCCTCGGTGGTATCCGCGAACGAGGATGCATCGGTGCGGCAGGTGCCCCCCGACGGAGACCGACGGGTCCTCCGCGAGCGCCGCGCTCCCGTCTTCCTCGACGACGAACGCGTCGTGACGGCTGAAGACCGCCGCCAGCTCTCGTGCGCGCTGGTGCGTCAGCGCGTGCCCGAGCGGATCGGCCATCCGGGGCTGCACGACCGCGAGGACCGCACGCGTGGACAAGGCGCCGGCCAGCGCGTCCGGCAGCATGCCGTGGTGGTCGGACGCGACGTGCACCGGGCGAACACGCGCGGTCGAGAGCACAGCCATGGTCTCGGGGGAGCACGCTTGTTCGACGAGGACGCGGTCCGCCGGGCTCGCGACGAGGTCGACGATCTGGGTCAGAGCATCGGGGTAGCTCCAGGCGACGGCCATCGACGCCGGCTCGAACGGCCACGCGGCGCGCGCGAGCGCTTCGAGGTCGGGATCGACCACCGGCGCGTCAGGAAGGTGGAGCGGATGACCAGCCGCTGCTCGAGCGAGGTACGCGGTGGGGTCGGGGATCAGGTCGACGTCGTACGAGTCCGACGTCAGATCGAGCTCGATCGGGACGCGATGGGCGGCTCGGGAGGCGGGGGCGTCGCTGAGGTCGCGCACGAAGGTGCCGTTCCGGCCCTCCGACCGGATCAGGCGGCGCTCGTGGAGGATCGCCCACGCGGTCGCGACCGTGGTCGGGCCGACGTGCAGGGCAGCCGCGGTCGCCCGCACGGTCGGAAGCCGCACGCCGTCGCCGATGGTGCCCGTGCGGATCAGCCGGGTGACGTGCTCGGCGATCCCGCGCGCCGAGGGGTCGGGAACACCGTCGGCGAGCGCAGCGGCCGGTGCGACGCCCGCACGCATGCGCTGATCCCTTCCCCCCATGAGGAATTCCTAGTTGGTTCCGCAGGGAAGCGCCAGTCGAAGCCGGACGCCGTCGTCGCGACTCGCGGAGACACCGGTTGTCCTACTCCGAAGTTCGAACAATGCCGAACAATCGAGGCCGCCTCGGCGGCGTGAACGATCGTTAACGTGTGGCCACCTCGCCGCACACCGGCGGCGGGTCCTTGCGGAAAGGGAGCACATGAGACTCACCAAGGTCTCCGGCGCCGTAGCGGTGGCGTCGGTCGCACTCCTCGGGACCAGCCTGGTCGCCTCGTCGGCGACCGCAGAGGCGCCGTATCGAACCACGTTGCCGGCAGCGGCCGGCGACATCGCCACGCCGGAGCAGTTCTTCGGCTTCGAGATGGGGACGGAAGGCAAGCTCGCCGCGTACTCGGACGTCCTCGACTACATGAAGACGATCGCGGACCAGTCGGACCGGGTCACGTACGAGACGGTCGGCGAGACCACGATGGGCAACGAGTACGCAACCGTGTTCATCAGCGCGCCGGAGAACCTGGAGCGCCTCGACGAGATCGTCGCGATGAACCAGAAGCTCTCGGACCCGCGCTCGACCTCCGAGCCCGAGGCCCGGGCGCTCGCTCAGGACAGTGTGCCGATCTACCACCTCGAGGCCACGATCCACTCCACCGAGGTCGGCAACGGACAGGCGATCAACGACATCGTCCACCGGCTCGCGACCGAGACCTCGGACTTCACCGACGAGGTGCTCAACAACGCCGTCATCATGCTCGTGCCGTCGCAGAACCCGGACGGCCAGGAGCTCGTCGTCGACCACTTCAACCGCACGGCGGGCACCGATCTCGCGCGGGTCTACCCGGACCTCTACCACAAGTACACCGGGCACGACGACAACCGGGACTGGACGATGTTCACGCAGATCGAGGCGCAGTACCGGCTCGAGCTGACGAAGAAGTACCGGCCCGTGATGACCCACATCATGCACCAGCAGGGCAACAGCGGAGAGCGGATCTTCGTGCCGCCGTACGGCGGGATCACGAGTGAGAACGTGCCGACCAACATGAACGCGTCGACCGCGGCCGTCGGCCAGCACGCGGCTCGCCAGCTCGCCGCGGAGGGCAAGGCCGGCGTCGGGACCGGTGACTACCACGTGTTCTGGACCTTGGAGCAGCCGGTCGGGTTCTTCCCGTTCACCGGCACCGGCGCGTTCCTCACCGAGATCGCGTCGGTACGGGACCTCGCGTACCCGCAGACGTCCGACGACGGTTCGCCGCTGGGTCCGCAGCAGGCCACGCAGCTCCTGATCGAGCCGTACGAGAAGGACACGTGGACGCTGAAGGACATCGTCGAGTACGCCGAGACCGCCACGTACGCCGGGATGGAGTACGTCGCGCAGAACGGCGAGAAGCTGCTGTACGACAACCTCTTCTCCGTTCCGCAGGAGTACATGGAGGACGGGGTCGACTCCGGCACCTGGGCATTCGTGGTCGACGCCGAGCAGCGCGACCCGTACGCCACCTTCGAGATGCTGCAGCGGCTGGACTGGACGCAGGTCGAGATCGACCGGGCGACCGGTCCCTTCACGGCCGGCGGTGAGCAGTACGCGGCAGGCGCGTACGTGATCAAGACCGAGCAGCCCCGCGGCAACTGGGTCGACCAGGTGCTCGGGACCGACGAGTACCCGGTCGACGACCTTCCGTACGCCGAGGCGACCACGAGCCTTCCGATCCAGCTGGGCGTCGACGTGGCGGCCGTGGACGAGTCGTTCGAGGCGCCGCTGGAGCGCGTCGAGTCGGTCGAGCTTCCCGAGGTGTCGATGCCGGCTGCTCCGGGCGCCGACGGCGCGTACCTGGTGCGCCCCGAGTCGTACGGCACGATCTCGATGGTCGCAGCGCTGCAGAGGCGCAACATCACCACGTTCCGCACGGCGGCCGGCTTCTCCGACTCCGGGACCGACTACCCGGCGGGCACCTACGTGGTCCCGGCGACGCCGCAGGCGCGTTCGGTGCTGGCGGACGCCAGCGCCGAGGTCGGGGTCCCGGTCGCTGCGACGGCCGTCGCTCCGAAGGTGGAGGGGATCCAGCTCAAGCCGCGTACGCGGGTCGGGCTGTTCCGCGGTGCGAACAACATGCCGGGCGGCTGGGACATGTGGCTGATGGACCAGTACGGGATCAACTACGAGGTCGTCGGTGCGCAGGACTTCCAGAGCGGACAGCTCAACGACGTGTACGACACGATCGTGCTGCCGCAGGGGATCTCGGGCGACGACATCGTCGAGGGACTGGATCCCGAGCGGTACGACGAGGAGTTCGCGTGGGCGTACGGCGTCGGTGAGAAGGGGTGGAAGAAGCTGCGCCGCTTCGTCCGCAACGGCGGCACGCTCCTCGCCATCGGCAACTCGGTCGCGACCGCCCAGGAGCTCGTGAACCTCCCGATCGAGCCCGTCCTTCCCGGGCGGAGCGACTTCGCGACCGGTGGCAGCCTGCTGAACCAGGAGTTCGACACCGACCAGATGGTCGCCTGGGGCATGCCGGAGGAGTGGCCGGTCTGGCTCTACAACACCCAGGCGTGGGAGCCGACGAAGAAGAAGGTCGAGGTGGCGTCGCGGTACCCGGAGTCGGACGTGCTCGCGAGCGGCTACCTGCGCGGTGAGGAGTACATCGCCGGCGCGGGGAACGTGCTCTCGACCAAGGTCGGGCAGGGGACGGTCGTCACGTACGGCAGCGAGGTGACGTTCCGTTCGCTGCCGCGCTCGACCTTCAACCTGGTCTACAACGCGGTCTACGGCGGCCCGGCGACGGAGGTGAGCAAGACGCAGCTGAAGCGGCTGCAGCCGGCGTTCGCACCGAACGGCCGGCTGCTTCCGTAGCGCGGCGCGTCGCGGCGGCCGTACCGCCGCCACGGTCGGTGAGCTGGTTCCCACGCGGGTCTCCGTGGTGGGAACCAGCTCACCGCGCGGGCCCGTACGGTGGCGCCCCGAGCGGAGACGGCGGCGCGAGCCGATCCGGTAGCGTGGCCGCGACAGCTCAGGCGGCCGGTCGCGACCGGCGCGAGTCACGAGGAGCGGCGATGGCGTTGCGGCGACGCGAGATCAACAAGGACGTCGTTCAGCAGGCCGCCGAGGCCGTGACCGCGAGCGCCCAACGCCTCTCCGTGATCGTCCTCGGCGCGACGCGGCAGGTGATCACGGAGGTCGGCGACCTGGCGACCGAGCTGTTCGAGATCAGCGACGCCGCCGGACGTGCGCGTCGGGACGCGGACGGCGACGAGACCGCAGGCGCTTCCGAGCTCCTCGACGACGCGGCCGATCACCCCGACGACGTCTGACCCGCGCCTCCCGCACGCCGCGTCTCACGCCGACGGCGCCGACAGCACCCGACTGCGTGCCGCCGCCTCCTCGAGGAACGTGAGCGCGTCGGCGATCGCGGGATGGCGGCGCGAGCCCTGCCGTACGGCGGTGAGCACGTGCCGCGCCGGACTCGGTGATCCGCTCAGCGGCACGCGCACGATCGGGTAGCCGGCCGGGAGACGAGCCAGCCGCGGCGCCATCGAGACGCCGAACCCGGCGGCGGTGAGGGCGGCGCCGGTGTCCCACTCGACCGCCTCGTGGGCGTGGTACGGCGTGAAGCCCGCGGCGGCGCACGCGGTGACCACGAGCTGGTGGTGCGGACGGCCGGGGTGGTCGAGGATCCACGGCTCGTCGGCCGCGTCGGCGAGCGAGACCGACGACTGGTCGGCCAGCCGGTGGCCCTCGGGGACGAGCAGGTCGAGCGGGTCGTCGAGCAGCGGCTCCTGGTCGAAGCGCGCGTCCAGGCTCGACGGGAGCGTCGGCGTGGAGACGACGACGGCGAGGTCGGCGTCTCCGTTGAGCAGCCGGTCGAAGCACTCGTCGGGGTCGGCCTCGATGATCCGGACCGACAGGTGCGGACGGGTCGCCCGCGACCGTGCGGCGACGTGGGGGAGCAGCGCCGCGGCGGCGGTCGAGAACCCGCACAGCCGCAGCTCCTCGGCCCGTTCCTCCGATGCGACCGCGAGGTCGGCCTTGATCTCCTCCCAGCGCGCGAAGAGGTCGTCGGCGTGGGTGAGCAGCGTCCGGGCGGCTGCGGTCAGCCGGACGCCGCGTCCCTCGTGGACGAGCAGCGTGACGTCGAGGTCGCGCGCGAGCGTGCGGAGCTGGTGCGAGACCGCTGACGGCGTGAAGTGCAGGGCCGTGGCCGCGGCGGTCACGCTGCCGTGTGCGGCGACCATGCGCAGCACGTGGAGGCGGTGATCGATCATGCAACAGCATTGCACGGTTTCGTGCACATCCGTTCGCTATTCTTCAGCAGTCCTCGGGCTCACACTGACGGTGTGCGCACGCTCGACCCACTCCTGCAGCCCTACGACCTCCGGACGATCCGGCTCCGCAACCGGGTCGTCAGCACGTCGCACGAGCCCGCGTACTCCGAGGACGGGATGCCGAAGGACCGGTATCTGCGCTACCACCTCGAGAAGGCCCGTGGCGGCGTCGGCCTCACGATGATCGGCGGGTCCGCCGTCGTCTCGCCGGACAGTCCGCCGGCGTTCGGCAACCTCCTGCTGTACCGCGACGAGATCGTCGGCTGGCTGCGCCGGCTCACCGACGCCGTCCACGAGCAGGGCGCCGCGGTGATGTGCCAGGTCACCCACCTCGGGCGCCGCAGCACCGACGACACCGCCGACTGGCTCCCGCTCGTCTACCCGTCCGCCCAGCGCGAGCCGGCGCACCGGGCGTTCCCGAAGGTCGCCGAGCCGTGGGACCTCGACCGGATCGTCCGGGACTACGCCGACGCCGCCGCACGCTGCCAGGCGGCAGGGCTCGACGGGATCGAGCTCGAGGCGTACGGGCACCTCCTCGACGGCTTCCTGTCGCCGCTCACCAACGACCGCGACGACGCGTACGGCGGGGACCTCGCCGGCCGCGCCGCGTTCCCCCGCCGGGTGATCCGGGCGGTACGGGAGGCGGTCGGACCGGACTTCGTGGTCGGCATCCGGATGTCGATGGACGAGGACCTGCCGGGCGGACTCGGCCGTGCCGAGGCGCTGGCCGCGCTGCGGGCCTACGTCGCCGACGGGATCGACTTCCTCAGCGTCATCAAGGGAACGATCGAGAGCGACGCGCACCTGGCGAAGGTGATCCCGTCGATGGGGACGCCGTCGGCGCCGTTCCTGGAGTTCGCCGGCGGGATCAAGCGGGAGCTCGACATCCCGGTGATGCACGCGTCGCGGATCTCCGACGTGGCGACCGCCCGCTACGCCGTGCGCGAGGGTCTGCTCGACCTCGTCGGGATGACACGCGCCCAGATCGCCGACCCGCACCTGGTCCGCAAGCTGGCCGACGGCGACGAGGACCGGATCCGCCCCTGCGTGGGCGCGAACTACTGCCTCGACGCGATCTACGCCTCCGGCGACGCGAAGTGCATCCACAACCCGGCGACCGGGCGCGAGCTCACCCTGCCGCACCTGATCCAGCCCGCGGCACGCGCCCGTACGGCGGTGGTGGTCGGAGCCGGCCCGGCCGGGTTGGAGGCCGCGCGCGTCCTCGGCGAGCGGGGTCATCGCGTCGTCGTGCTCGAGGCGGCCGACGTGCCCGGCGGCCAGATCCTGCTCGGGGCTGCGTCACCGCGCCGGCGCGACCTCGTCGGGATCGTCGACTGGCGGGTCTCCGAGGCGAAGCTCGCCGGCGTCGAGTTCCGCTACGGCGTGTACGCGGAGGAGGGCGACGTGCTGGCGTACGACCCCGACGTGGTCGTGGTCGCGACCGGCGGCCTGCCGAACCGCACCTTCCTGGCAGAGGGGCAGAACCTCGTCCTCGACACCTGGGACGTGATGGACGGTGCGGCCCGACCGCGCGGCGACGTGCTGGTCTACGACGACCACGGCGCGGAGCCCGCGATGGATGCCGCCGAGCTCCTCGCGGGCAGCGGCGCCCGGGTCGAGATCGTGACGCCGGAGAGGATGCTCGCCGTGAAGGTCGGCGGCATGAACTCTCCGGCGTACCTCAGGGCGTTCGCCGAGCACGACGTACGGACCACCCTCGCGTACCGGCTGCGCGCGGTGCGCCGCACCGACGACGGGCGGCTCGAGGCCGAGCTGTTCAGCGAGTACGCCGAGCACTCCGTGCGCCGCGTCGTCGACCACGTCGTCGTCGAGCACGGGACGCTGCCGAACGACGCGCTCTACCTCGCGCTGCGGGCCGGCTCGTCCAACGGCGGCGAGGTGGACCACGCCGCGCTGATCGGCGGACGGCCGCAGGACGTCGTCCGCAACCCGGACGGCCGCTACCAGCTGTTCCGGATCGGCGACGCCGTGAGCAGCCGCACCATCCACGCCGCCGTCTACGACGCGCTCCGCCTCTGCATCACCGTCTGAGTCCCCTACCCGTCGACCCCCGCGCAACCCGAGAGGAGTCCCCATGACTCTCGTCACCGGCCCGACCGACATGCTCGACCTGGCCCGGCTGGTCGACAGCCGGATCCCAGGCCGGGCCCTGCCGGCCCCGTTCTACACCAGCCGCGAGGTCCACGAGCTCGACGTCGCGGCGGTGTTCGCGACGAGCTGGATCTTCGTCGCGACCGAACCGGAGATCGGTGAGGCCGGCGACTACCTCACCCTCGACGTCGGGCCGTACTCGATCATCGTCGTGCGCGACGACGACGAGCAGGTCCGTGCATGGCACAACGTGTGCCGGCACCGCGGCTCGCGGATCCTCACCGAGCCCAGCGGCTCCGTCGGCAACATCGTCTGCGGCTACCACCAGTGGACGTACGGGACGGACGGCAGGCTGCTCCATGCGGGCACCCAGGCGCCGGGCTTCGACCGCAGCTGCTTCGGCCTGAAGCCCGTGCACGTCCGCTCGGTGTCGGGACTGCTGTTCGTCAGCCTCGCCGAGCAGCCGCCCGCCGACTTCGACGACGTCGCTGCCCGGATCACGCCGTACCTCGAGCCGCACCGGATCCGCGGGACGAAGGTCGCGGCGCAGCACGACCTGGTCGAGCACGCCAACTGGAAGCTCGTGATGGAGAACAACCGCGAGTGCTACCACTGCGAGGGCGGCCATCCCGAGCTCACCTGCACGTTCTTCCCGTCCTACGGCTACACGCCCGAGGAGATGCCGCGTCACCTGCAGCCGGCGTACGCGCGCTACCTGGCGGCGGAGGCGGAGCTCGAGCGGACCTGCCGCGAGCGCGGCCTGCCGTACGAGAAGATCGAGGAGCTCAGCGGACGGGCCTCGGCGTTCCGGATCCAGCGCGAGGCGCTCGACGGGGCGGGGGAGTCGTTCACGCGCGACGGGAGGGCGGCCTCGCGCAGGCTGCTCGGCGACCTCGACGTCGCCCGGCTCGGCCGCACCTCGATGCACCACCAGCCGAACTCGTGGTTCCACCTGCTCAGCGACCACGTCGTCACGTTCACCGTGCTGCCGATCGCGCCCGACCGCGCGCTCGTGCGGACGACCTGGCTCGTGCACGCGGACGCCGTCGAGGGCGTCGACTACGACCTCGACACCCTCACCGAGGTGTGGGACCACACCAACGAGCAGGACGGGACGCTCGTCGCCCGGGCCCAGGCCGGGGTGAGCAGCCCGGCGTACGAGCCGGGGCCGTACGCGCCGAACGAGTCCCACGTGGACGCGTTCTGCGACTGGTACCTGAGCCGCGTGAGGGAGTACCTGCAGCCATGACCGACATGCTGATCGGACCCGCCCGTACGGCTGCCGCTGATCGTCACGCCGCTGATCCCGCCGCGGTCGACCCCGAGCGGGCCGGCGAGATCGACGAGACTCTGGTGTGCACCGGCGTCGCGCAGGTGACGCACGACGTCCGGAGCTTCACGCTCGCCCCGACGGAGTCCCGGTCGTTCGCGTTCGAGGCCGGCCAGTACGTGACGGTGCGGGTCGACGTCGACGGCGTGCCGCTCGAGCGCTGCTACTCGATCAGCTCCCCGCCGAGCCGGACCGGCTCGATCGAGATCACCGTCAAGCGCGTCCTGGGCGGCCCGGTCTCGACCTGGCTGCACGACCAGGTCGGACCGGGATCGCGTCTGCACGTCGCGGGACCGTACGGGCGGTTCACCCGGGCGGGGCGGTCCGGCAAGGAGCTGTGGCTGTCGGCGGGAAGCGGGATCACGCCGATGATGGCGATGGCGCGTGAGCTGCGCGACCGGGGGACCGGAGCCGACGTCGTCCTCGTGCACAACGCCCGGACGCCGCGCGACATCCTGTTCCGGCGCGAGCTCGAGGCGCCGCCGCCGGGCCTGGAGGTCGCCGCCGTGTGCGAGCGGGACGCCGATGACGAGGCGTGGCACTCCTACCGCGGGCTGCTCACGCTGCCGATGCTGACCGCGATCGCCCCCGACCTGCTGGAGCGCGACGTCCTGCTCTGCGGGCCCCCCGCGTACATGGCGGCCGTGCGCGAGCTGCTGGCGGTGGCCGGCGTCGATCCCGGGCGGTGCCGCGAGGAGCGGTTCGAGCTGGGCGCCGGGGCAGGTGAGACGCCCGACGACGGCGACGTGCCACCGCCGTCGGACGTCCGGCTGCACAGCATCGAGCTGCGTCGCAGCGGCCGGACGATCACCTGCGACGCGGCGACCACGATCCTCGAGGCGACCGCGAGCGCGGGCGTCCGGGTCCCCTCGTCGTGCCACGAGGGTCTGTGCGGGACGTGCAAGAGCGACCTGCTCAGCGGCTCGGTCGACATGCAGCACCAGGGCGGGATCCGCCCCCGCGAGATCCGCGAGGGCAAGATCCTGCTCTGCTGCTCGACTCCGACCGACGACCTCGTGATCGACGCCTGAGCGCCCGCTCGCGGCGGGGCGGGGTCAGAACGTGTGCTCCGGCCCCGGGAAGGCGCCCGTGCGCACGTCGTCGGCGTACGCTCGGGCGGCGTCCAGCATCGTGCTCCGCAGATCGGCGTACTGCTTCACGAACCGCGGCAGCCGGCCGGTGCGCAGGCCCATCATGTCCTGCCAGACCAGCACCTGGGCGTCGCACCGCGACCCGGCGCCGATGCCGATCGTGGAGATCTCGAGCCGCTCGGTGATCTCGGCCGCGACGTCCCCGGGCACCATCTCCATCACGACCGCGAACGCGCCGGCGTCCTGCACCGCGAGCGCGTCCGCCATCGTCTTCGCGGCCGCGTCCCCGCGCCCCTGCACGCGGTATCCGCCGAGCGAGTGCTCCGACTGCGGGGTGAAGCCGATGTGCGCCATCACCGGGATGCCGCCGTCGACCAGCCGCCGGATCTGCGGGGCCATCTCGGCGCCGCCCTCGAGCTTGACGGCGTGCGCGTGGCCTTCCTTCATGAACCGCACGGCCGTGTCGTACGCCTGCTCGGGCGAGCCCTGGTACGAGCCGAACGGCAGGTCCGCGACGACGAGGGCGTAGCGGGTCGCCCGGGTGACGGCGCGGTTCAGCGGGATCAGCTCGTCGACCGTCACCGGCAGCGACGACTCGTACCCGTAGACGTTGTTCGCGGCGGAGTCGCCGACGAGCAGGACCTCGATCCCGGCCTCGTCGAAGATCTCGGCGGCGTACTGGTCGTAGGCCGTGAGCATCGCCCACGGCTGTCCGTCCTGCTTCATCCGACGCAGCTGGTGGGTGCGGACCCGGCGCCGCGGCGCGGGTGCGTCACCCCCGCTCGCGCCGGGCCCCGAGCCGTACGGGGCGGTCTCCTCGGCGGAGGGAGTGTGCTCAGACATGGTGCTCCTTCGATCTCGCGGCTCCCGGACGGAGTCCACGGACGTCTCCAGCGTGCCACCGTGGCCGAGGCTCGTGCCGCGCGGGTCAGCCCAGGTGCTCGCGCCACCGGTTCGTGATCGGCACCCGGCGGTCCCGCCCGAAGTTGCGCGCGGTGACCTTCGGGCCCGGTGGGTACTGCCGGCGCTTGTACTCCGCCCGGTCCACGAGTGTGACGACGTGCTCGACGGTCGTCGCGTCGAACCCTTCCGCGACCACCGCAGCCGCGCCGAGATCGCGCTCGACGTACGCGTCCAGGATCGCGTCGAGGATCTCGTACGGCGGGAGCGAGTCCGTGTCGAGCTGGCCGGGCCGCAGCTCGGCCGACGGGGGCTTGCTGATCGCGTTCTCGGGGATCGGCGGGACCTCGCCGTGCGCCTCGGCGTAGGCGTTGCGCCACCGTGCGAGCTCCCAGACCAGGGTCTTGCGCACGTCCTTGATCGGGGCGTAGCCGCCGACGGCGTCGCCGTAGATCGTGGAGTAGCCGGTCGCGAGCTCCGACTTGTTGCCGCAGGCGAGCACGAGGTGGCCCTCGGCGTTCGAGAGCCCCATCCAGACCACCGCCCGCACGCGCGACTGGAGGTTCTCCTCGGCCAGCCCGCTCAGGGACAGCGAGTCCTGGAACGCGTCGACCATCGGCGCGATCGCCACCGTCCGCAGGTCGAGGCCGGTCCGCCGGGCCAGCTCCTCGGCGTCGGTGCGGGAGTGCTCGGTGGAGTACGCGCTCGGGTTCGACACCCCGAACACCCGCTCCGCGCCCAGCGCGTCCACCGCGATCGCGCCGCACAGCGTCGAGTCGATCCCGCCGGACAGACCGAGCAGGACGCTGCGGAACTCGTTCTTCTCCACGTAGTCGCGCAGACCCACCACGAGGGCGCGGTAGATCTCCTCCAGGTCGTCCAGCGGCGTCGCGACCGGCGACCCCAGCGGCTCGTACGGAGCGACCGGCTCGGCCGAGACGATCGTGCGCTCGATGTGCAGCCCGGAGAACGTCGCGTCGGTCGACGGCATCGTGTCGGTCGCGGCGGGCAGCTCGAGGTCGACGAAGAGCAGCTCCTCGGAGAACTGCGCGGCCCGGGCGAGCAGCCGGCCCTCGGCGTCCACCACGAGGGAGTCGCCGTCGAAGACCAGCTCGTCCTGACCGCCGACCATGTTCACGTACGCCAGTGCGCACTCGCCCTCGACCGCCCGCCGGGCGCACAGGTCGAAGCGCACGTCGTCCTTGTTCGCCTCGTACGGGGAGCCGTTCGGGACGAGCAGCAGGGCGGCCTCGGCCGCACGGGCCGCGGCGGACGGGCCGTCGCGCCACAGGTCCTCGCAGATCGCGATCGCCACGTCGACGCCGTGGACCTGCACGACGTTGATCGTCGAGCCGGGGACGAAGTTGCGGGCCTCGTCGCCGACGCCGTAGTTCCACAGGTGGTGCTTGGCCTGGCGGGCCACGATCTCGCCGCCGTGCATCACGGCCACCGAGTTCTGGGGCGCGTTCTTCGGGATGCCGAATCCGGACGGCACCCCCGGGACCTGGTCGAGGAACCCGACCACGGCCACCAGGTCGCCCATCTTCTCCGCCGCCAGCCGCTCGGCGAGCTCGTCGGCCGCCCGACGGGACGCGGCGACGAACGAGGCGCGCATCGCGAGGTCCTCGATCGGGTAGCCGGTCAGCACCATCTCGGGAAACAGCACGATGTGCGCCCCCGCCTCGTGGGCCGCGCGGCAGTGCTCGAGGATCAGCGCGCTGTTGTGCGCGACGTTGCCGACGATCGGGTTGACCTGGGCGAGGGCGACACGGAGCTGAGGCACGTCCCGAGCCTAGCGAGGCCGCACCGCCGGGTCGTCGGTCGCCGGCGAGCGCGCCCCCGACCCCGACCCCGACCGGCCCGACCAGACCCCCGCCCGGCCCGACCAGCCCCCCGCCCGGCCCGACCCCCGCCCGACGCGACCAGCCCCCCGACCGGCCCGACCAGCCCCCCGCCTGGCGGTCTGCGTAGCCGGCTACGCAGACCCGCACTCGGCACGGACGGTTTCCCCAGCCCGGTGAGGGAGTGCGTAGCCAGCTGCGAGCGGGGTCTGCTGGTTTCGACGAGCTCGACCAGCGACGCCGGCGCCGTACGGGGACCCGTTCACGCGCGCGTAACGGATCATGGGCAGACTGTCCCCATGGGAAAGCAGGAAGACTTCGTGCTGCGCGCGCTCGAGGAGCGCGATGTCCGGTTCGTCCGGTTGTGGTTCACCGACGTGCTCGGCCACCTGAAGTCGGTCGCGGTCGCACCCGCGGAGCTCGAGGGCGCCTTCGAGGAGGGCATCGGCTTCGACGGCTCCGCGATCGAGGGCTTCGCCCGCGTGCACGAGGCCGACATGCTGGCCAAGCCGGACCCGTCGACGTTCCAGATCCTTCCCTGGCGCGGTGAGACGCCGGCGACCGCGCGGATGTTCTGCGACATCCTGCTTCCCGACGGCAGCCCCTCGTACGCCGACCCGCGGTTCGTCCTCAAGCGGACGCTCGCCAAGGCGGCCGAGATGGGCTTCACCTTCTACACCCACCCCGAGGTCGAGTTCTTCCTGCTCAAGGGCAAGCCGGAGGTGGGTGACCGGCCCGTTCCGGTCGACGACTCGGGCTACTTCGACCACACCGCGCAGGGCGGCGGCCAGGACTTCCGCCGCGAGGTCATCACGATGCTCGAGGCGATGGGCATCTCGGTCGAGTTCAGCCACCACGAGGGCGGGCCCGGCCAGCAGGAGATCGACCTGCGCTACGCCGACGCGCTGACGACGGCCGACAACATCATGACGTTCCGCACGGTCGTACGGGAGGTCGCGCTGTCGCAGGGCCTGTGGGCGACGTTCATGCCCAAGCCGTTCACCGACCACCCGGGCTCCGGCATGCACACCCACATGAGCCTGTTCGAGGGCGACGAGAACGCCTTCTTCGAGGCCGGCGCCGAGTACCAGCTGTCCCGCACCGGCCGCGCGTTCATCGCGGGCGTCCTGCAGCACTCGCCCGAGATCACCGCGGTCACGAACCAGTGGGTGAACTCCTACAAGCGGCTGATCTTCGGCGGCGAGGCCCCGTCGTACGTGTGCTGGGGCCACAACAACCGCTCCGCGCTGATGCGCGTCCCGATGTACAAGCCGCACAAGGGACAGTCCGCTCGCGTGGAGCACCGTGCGATCGACTCCGGCTGCAACCCGTACCTCGCGTTCGCGATGGTGCTCGCTGCCGGGCTCAAGGGCATCGAGAAGGACTACGAGCTGCCGGCCGAGGCCGAGGACGACGTGTGGGCGCTGACCGAGGCCGAGCGTCGAGCGCTCGGCATCGCGCCGCTCCCGCGCAACCTCGACGAGGCGATCCGTGAGATGGAGGCCAGCGAGCTGGTCGCGGAGACCCTCGGCGAGCACGTCTACGACTTCTTCCTGCGCAACAAGCGTGCGGAGTGGCACGACTACCGCTCGCAGGTCACGCAGTTCGAGCTGGACACCCTCGTCACCCGGGTCTGACGCGACGGCGGTACGGCCGGGTGCCTGCCCGGCGCGGTGGGCCGCAGGACGTCTCGTACTGTGGTGCCCGTGTCGAGCGAGTCCGCAAGCACCGAGAGCTCACCGCCGGCCTCCCGGCTCCGCACGTCGTCCGGGTCGCTGGCCCGGCTCGGGTTCGCCGATCCCGAAGCCGCCGCCGCCCTCGTCGCCGACTGCGGCGGCCTCGAGCCGTCCCTGGTCGAGAGGGCGGCGCAGGGTGCCGATCCGGACCTGACCGTACGGCGCCTGTGCGCGCTGGTCACGGGGTACGACGGCGACCTCCCGACGTTGCTGCGCGCCGATCCGGACTTCCTGTCCCGTCTGGTCGCGGTCCTCGGCGCCAGCACGGCGCTCGGCGAGTTCCTCGTGGTGCACCCCGAGCACGTCCTGGCGCTGCGGACCGAGGCCGTCGGTCGCGCCCCGAAGGACCAGCCCGGCTTCGAGGACGCGCTCGCCGACGTGGAGGATCCGGACGCGCTGCGCGTGGTGTACCGCCGGCTGCTGCTCCAGATCACCGCGCGCGACCTGACCCGCGAGATCGACTACGAGACGTCCGTGGCCGCGCTGTCGGACCTCGCCGGCGCGACGCTCTCCACCGCGCTGCGGCTCGCCCGCGGCGATGTCGAGGGCGCGGAGACCGTACGGCTCGCCGTGATCGCCATGGGCAAGTGCGGCGGACGCGAGCTCAACTACGTCAGCGACGTCGACGTGATCTTCGTGCACGAGCCCGCCGACGGGGCCGACGACGTCCGCGCGGGGCGCGTCGCCACCCGGCTCGCGGCGAGGACGATGCGGATCTGCGCGGACCACACGCGCGAGGGCACGATCTGGGAGGTCGACGCCAACCTGCGCCCCGAGGGCAAGGACGGTCCGCTGAGCCGCACGCTGTCCAGCCACGTCGCGTACTACGAGCGCTGGGCGAGCACGTGGGAGTTCCAGGCGCTGATGAAGGCGCGGCCGGTCGCCGGCGACGCCGACCTCGGCGCGGCGTACCTCGAGGCGGTGACGCCGATGGTGTGGGAGGCGAGCCGGCGGGACAACTTCGTCGGTCAGACCCGCGCGATGCGCCGCCGGGTGGTCGACAACATCCCCTCCGAGCAGCTCGACCGTGAGCTCAAGCTCGGCCCCGGCGGGCTCCGCGACGTCGAGTTCGCCGTCCAGCTCCTCCAGCTCGTCCACGGCCGCGCCGACGCGTCGCTGCGGACGGCATCGACGACCGGGGCGCTGCGCGCGCTGGTCGACGGCGGCTACATCGGCCGGGGCGACGGCGCGGCGATGACCGAGGCGTACGTGTTCCTGCGGATGTTCGAGCACCGGATTCAGATCGAAGGTCTGCGCCGGACCCACCTGGTGCCGACCGACCCCGACCTGCTGCGGTCCATCGGGCGGACCCTCGGGTTCCGCGCCGACCCCGGCGCGTACCTCCTCAAGGAGTGGAAGGCCGAGAAGCGCGAGGTTCTGCGGCTGCACCAGAAGCTCTTCTACCGACCGCTGCTCGACGCGGTCGCGCCGCTCCCACCGGACGCGCTGCGGCTGTCGGCGGAGGCCGCCTCCGAGCGGCTGGTCGCGCTCGGGTTCGAGGACCCGCGCGGAGCGCTCGCGCACATCGCCGCACTGACCGCCGGGGTGCGTCGCTCGGCGTCGATCCAGCGTCAGCTGATGCCGGCGATGCTGTCGTGGTTCGCCGAGTCGCCCGACCCGGACGCAGGGCTGCTCGCGTTCCGCAAGGTCTCCGAGAGCCTCGGCGGGACCCATTGGTACCTGCGCAAGCTGCGTGACGAGGGGGAGGGCGCCGAGCAGCTCGCGAAGGTCCTCGCCGGGAGCGCGTACGTCACGGACCTGATCCTGCGGGCACCCGAGTCGGTCGCGATCCTCGGCGACGAGGCCGAGCTGACCCCGCGGACGCGCGAGCGGATCCTCACCGAGACCCGGTGGGCGGCGTCGCGGCACGAGAACCCCGACGACGCCGTCCGTGCGATCCGGCGGGTCCGCCGGCGCGAGCTGTCGCGGATCGCGATCGCCGACGTCCTCGACCGGGTCGACGTGGTCGAGGTCGGCCACGCACTGTCGGACCTGACGATCGCGGTGCTCGACGGCGTCCTGCGGGTTGCGTGCCGCGCGGTCGAGGCCGAGCGGGGCCCGTTGCAGACCCGGATGGCGATCGTGCTGATGGGTCGCCTCGGCGGACTGGAGAGCGGCTACTCCTCCGACGCGGACGTGATGTTCGTGCACGATCCCGAGCCGGGTGCGGACGAGTCGGCGGCCGCGTCGGCCGCGATGGCGGTCGCGACGCAGGTCCGGCGGATGCTCGGTGGCGCCGGACCGGATCCTGCGCTCGAGGTCGACGCCGACCTCCGGCCCGAAGGCAGGTCCGGTCCGCTGGTCCGCTCGCTGGCGTCGTACCGCGCCTACTACGAGCGGTGGTCGTCGACGTGGGAGGCCCAGGCCCTGCTGCGGGCCTGTCCGGTCGTCGGGGACGAGCAGCTCAGCGCCGCGTTCGGGGACCTCATCGACCCGCTGCGCTGGCCGGCCGACGGGCTGGCGGAGTCCGACGTCCGTGAGATCCGTCGGATCAAGGCTCGGGTCGACTCCGAGCGTCTGCCGCGTGGCGCCGACCCGCGGACGCACCTCAAGCTCGGCCGCGGAGGGATCGCCGACGTCGAGTGGACGGTGCAGCTGCTCCAGATGCAGCACGCGCACGCGGTCGAGGGGCTGCGGACGACCGAGACGCTGCCGGCCCTGCGTGCGGCGCGCGACGCCGGACTCGTCACGGCCGAGGACGCGGCGACGCTCGAGGACGCCTGGCTGCTGGTCAGCCGGATCCGCAACGCGTTCGTGCTGCTGCGCAACCGGGCAGCAGCATCACTGCCGGAAGCCGCACGCGACCGCGCGGGCGTCGCCTGGCTGCTGGGGTACGGGCTCGAGGAGAGCGAGCAGCTGGTCGACGACTACCGCCGCTCCACCCGCAAGGCACGCCAGGTCGTGGAGCGGGTGTTCTGGGACTGACCCGCACCGGGTTGCGGTCACGTCCGTGGACTGTCGGTCGTCGTCGGTCGGTCGGATGGTGCGAGGCGGATGGTCACCGGCGGCGGGGCGGGGGCCCGACCGTCGGCGTCATCCTGCCGAGCGCTCGCCAGTGAGCAGCGCGGCCCTCTCGCCGGTCGTGAGTCCACCCCAGACCCCGTAGGGCTCCTTCACCTTGAGAGCATGCTGCAGGCACTGGTCACGGACCGTGCAGCGAGCACAGTACGTCTTGGCCAGATGCTCTCGTGCGTGCCGACGCGGACCGCGTTCGGACTCAGGTGAGAAGAAGGTCTCCGGGTCGGCTTCGCGACAGGCACCTTCGTACTGCCATTCGTAGGCCTCCATCAGAGGCATCGGAAGGCGTGCAATGCTTGCCATGTTGGTACCCCCTTGTTTGCAACGTGGCAATGCAAGTGGTCAGAACTTATCCAAATCTGATTCAGTGCACAAGATCCATGTGGCGAATCACATCGGGAGCGGTGAGACTCGATCAGAACGGACTCGAGAGGTCCTGATCGGGGAGGGGGCGCGCGGGTCCGGCGGCCGTCGACGGCCGCCGTGCTGCGTGGACGCATGGAGGGTTCCGAGCTGCTGTGGGGTGTGGGGGCGGTCGCCGACCGGCTCGGGATCGCCACGCCCACGCTGCGGACCTGGGAGCGCCGCTACGGGATCGGTCCGAGCCAGCGCACCAGCGGTGGGCACCGCCGCTACAGCGAGACCGACATCCGGCGGGTGCAGATGATGAACCGGATCGTCTCCAGCGGGGTCCCGGCACAGTCTGCGGCGCGGGTCGCGCTCTCCCTGGACCCCGCGGGGCTGCTCGCGGCGC
Source organism: Mumia flava (assembly GCF_002797495.1). Classification (NCBI taxonomy): domain Bacteria; kingdom Bacillati; phylum Actinomycetota; class Actinomycetes; order Propionibacteriales; family Nocardioidaceae; genus Mumia; species Mumia flava. The sequence continues at coordinate 374,199 of NZ_PGEZ01000001.1, read as the reverse complement.
TGGACTCCGACGAGCCCGGCGCGTCGAGGCCCGCGCACGTGCTCGCCACGCCGGCGGAGTCGCGCGAGCGGATCGAGGCGGCCGCGTGCGAGCTGGACGTCGTCGGGCTGTCGGACCTGCTGTCGGACACCATGCGGGAGTGGGGCGTGATCGGCGGGTGGGTGAACGTGCTGGCGCCGTCGTTGGCGCACCTCGACCTGCAGGTCGCGGTCGGTGCGGCCGGCGAGGAGGTCCGACGGCTGGCGCGCGACCGGGTGGAGTCGGAGCTGCGGTCGTTGTCGCGCGGGTTCGGTGCGCGCTTCACGGGCGTACGCCCGGTCGTGCTCACCTCCGTCGAGCCCGAGCGGGAGTCGCTGACGCTCCTGGCCCTGGAGGCGGCGCTCGCCGCCAAGGGCGTCGCGGCCGTCAACCTCGGCTGCGCGATCACACCGGGCGCGCTCGGGGCCGCGGTCGGGCGCCTGGCCCCGGCGGCGGTCTACGTCTGGTCGATGACCGAGGACGTCGACTGGCTGGATGCGGTGGTCGCGGACGCCCCGCCGACGACGAGCTTCCTGCTCGGCGGCGAGGGCTGGGCACCGTCGCGGCCGGTCGTCGGCGAGGGCGGGCGGGAGGCCGAGCGGGCGCCCGACCTGCTCGCCACCACCGACCGGCTGATCACGATGATGCAGACCACGCCGCAGCCCGGATGACCTGCCCCGCGGCCGCCGCGGCCGGCCAGGCATGATCGGGGGATGAGGTTCACCGAGCACGAGCTGACCGCGGCGCTCACCGGGGCGGCGAAGAGCATCGTGGCCGCGAAGGACAAGGACGTACGACGCGGTCGGCGCGACGCCGAGGACGCGTGGAGCGCGTTGTCGCGCTACGAGCGGTTCCAGATCGTCTCGGGGCTGGGAGACCAGCTCCTGCCCGTGCTCGTCGACCTGCCGGACGTCGAGGTCGAGTCGGGCACGCGGCCGACGTTCACCGACGAGCAGATCGCCGCGTCCGTCGAGGCCCGGATGGGTGGGGAGCGGGGGATCCGCCGCAAGGCCCTCGCCAAGGCACGCGTCGCCCTCGTCAAGGTCGCGCTCTCCCACGTCCCCCCGCGCTCGGACCCGGACGCGCTGACGGTCCCGGACCACCTCTGACGGCGCCTCGTCCCGCTGCGCGACGCCGGCGACGTTTCCGCTCGGCCTTCCGGTGTCGGCGTCACACAGCGCGAAGGGCGGCCATCGGGTCGCCGTAGGTCTCCAGCCGGCCGGGCATCTCGTGCGCCAGGACCTGCGTCACCTCCGAGGGATCGTCCAGCTCCTCCCAGACCCGCGGCGCCGCCACCCAGGGTCGCTCGCGCCCACGCAGCGAGTACGGAGTGACGGTCGTCTTCGCCGCGACGTTCTGGCTCCAGTCGAGGAAGACCTTCCCGCGCCGCTCCGCCTTGCGCATCACCGACAGCACGCGCTTCGGGTGCGCAGCGGCGAGCTCGTCGGCGATGCCGTGGGCGTAGTCGCGCAGCGTGTCGGACGGGGCGGTCGCGCCCCGGCCGGCGTACAGGTGGACGCCCTTGCTCCCGCTGGTCACGGGCACGACCGTCCAGCCGTCGTCGGTGAGGCGGTCGCGGACGAGGTGCGCGACCTCGACGGCCTCGGCCAGCCCGGCCGGTGCGCCCGGGTCGAGGTCGATCACGAGCCGGTCGGCGTCGTGGATGCCGCCGCGCGGCCCGACGGTCCACTGCGGCGTGTGCAGCTCCAGCGCCGCGAGGTTGGCCACCCAGACCAGGTCCGCCCGGTGCGCGAGCACCGGGAAGTCGGCGGAGTCCCGGCCCCGCGACGACCCGGGCGTCGCCACCTCGACGACCCGGACCCACTCCGGCGTCCCGCGGGGCGCGTTCTTCTCGAAGAAGCTGTCCGCGTCGACGCCGTCGGGCCAGCGCTTGCGGGTGCAGGGGCGGTCGGCGAGCTGGGCGAGCAGCGGGTCGGCGACCGCGAGCACGTACTGGATGACGTCGTACTTCGTGGTGCCGTCGGACGGATAGAGGACCTTGTCGAGGTTGGAGACCTTGACCGTCCGGTCGTCGATCTCCAGCACGTTTCCCGCCATCGCACCACCATCCCACCGCGCGGGGCTGCAAGCAGCACGGCAGCGCACCCCGCGGCGCCCTAGCCTGCTCGGTGGAGGTGGCGCGGATGTCCGGTGCGGACTGGGTCGAGCTGCGGGTGCACGGGGTGAGCGGTGCGCCGCCGGAGTCGATCCTCGACCGGCCGTACTGCACGCAGGTCGCAGGCGACGCCGACTCCCGCTACTTCCGCGCGGTCGACTCGTCGGGTCACGAGCTGCGGGGCGCGGACGGCCACGTCGTGGAGGCCTACCACTGGGGCCGCTTCACCTCCGGCAGCTGGCTCCAGGCGCTGTGGATGGTGCTGCTGCCGTTCGGCATGGTCAACGCCGCGCAGTTCATGCTGCCCGCCGCCGGACCGGGCCTGCTCGCGCGGATCTGGCACCTGCTGTGCGGTGCTCTGCTGCGCTTCGTCGCCCTGATGCTGACGCTGCTGCTGACGTTCGCCGCCGGGCTGATCCTGATCGACCTGCTGGCCTGGCGGTGGGCTCCCGGCTCGCGCCAGCTCGGGTCCTTCCCCGAGACGTGGACGGTCGGTCTCGCGATCGTCGCGACGGCGCTGGTCTCGTACGTGCTCTACCGGCTGGGCCGCGGATACGGCGTGGTGGACGACGCCGAGCCGCGCAAGCGGACCGAGGGGCGCTACGTCGACGCGGTCGAGCCCGGGGAGCCTCGGACCCCGCTGGCCCGCGACCGGTTCTACCGGGGCGACACCGACGCACCGGTCCTGCGCAACCTGCACCTCGCGGCCGCGGTGCTCACGGTCGCGAGCATGGGTGCGTGGGCGGTCCACCCCGACGGGTGGGTGGACCGCGACCCGGTCCTGCTCGCGTCGACGATCGCCCTGGTCCTCGTCGTCGTGCTGACGACGCTGCTCGGCGACCCGGAAGGGACCGCGAGCCTGCCGCTGTCCGGCCGGATCGCGGCGTTCCGGCTGTGGTGGCACGTGACGATGGTCTGGATCGCCCGCGGTGCGATCGCGGTCGCCGTCGTCCTCCTCGCCCTGTCGGCGTGGGGAGCGAGCGACGTCGACCGGGCGGCCGCCGAGCGGCCGGTGATGTTCGACGACGTCGCGAACGGCCTGCTGTGGGCCGGGTTGGCAGCGCTGATCCTCCTCGGGTTCGCCAACCTCGCGCTGGTCCTCAGCGTGCGCGGCTCCTGGGGGACGACCCCGGGCCACCGTGCGTTCCGTCCGTACGCCCTCGGGATGACCGCCTACCTCGTGGCGAGCATCGCCGCGTTCCTCGGGGTCGGGCTCTCGGCGGCGGCGGCGACCGGCGTCTCCTCGCTGCTCGATCTGTCGGTCCGGACGCGCACCACGGCCGAGGGGATCGAGGTCGATGTCGGGACGACGCCGATGCTCGACCGGGTCTCGTACGCGTGGGGCCTGAACCTCCTGCTGTTCGCGCTGCTCGCCACCGGGGCCGGCATCTGGATGATGGCCCGACGCCGAGCGGACCGTGCACGCGCCGCCGGGATGTTCGCCGCGGCCGACGGCGGCCCGCGGCTCTCGGCGGGCTGGTTGGAGACGGTCGCGCGCGCGATCGGCACCGCGCGCCTCAAGAACCTGATCCCGGTCGGCGGCACCGTCTTCGTCCTCTTCGGGACGCTGCTGGGGATCGCGCTCGCGCTCGAGCTGGCCGGCTGCCAGGGCGGCCAGGATTTCGGGACCTGCCGGTCGCTGCCGGGCCCGCTGGACCTGCTGAGCCAGCCGAAGTACGTGACCGGCTCCGCCGCGGTCATCTGGGTCTCCAACGTCGTGGCCCTGATCGGGGCGTGGGCGCTGATCACGGCGGCGGCGGCGCTGCTCGCCACGGGACGGTCGGCGGTCTCCGAGCAGGGGACGCGCCGCAGTCTCAATGTCGTCTGGGACGTGATCGCGTTCTGGCCGCACGCGGTGCACCCGTACGCGCCCCGCCCGTACTCGATGCGGTGCGTGACCGATCTGCGCAACCGGCTGCGCTGGTACCGCCGTGCTCAGCCGGCTCCCCACGTCGTCGTCTGCGGACACAGCCAGGGCAGCCTGATCGCGTTCGGTGCGCTCGCGGCGCTGCACCGTGAGGAGCGCGACGGGATCTCGCTGCTCACGTTCGGGTCGCAGCTGCAGGTGATCTTCCCGCGGGCCTTCCCCGAGTACGTGAACCTCGACGCGGTCGGCGACGTGCACGACGTGCTCGGCGGGGCCTGGATCAACCTCTACCGCGAGACCGATCCCCTGGCCGGCCCCGTGCTGTCGTGGCGGCACGGGGCGGAGGGTCCCAGCACGACCTCCGGTCACCTGCCGGGGGCCCTGGACGGGGCGCGGCCGGACGTGCACGTGCCCTCGACCGGGCGCCACGAGTGCGGCGACGACTGGCGGGTGCTCGACCCCACGCCGTACGACCAGGAGATGAACGACGGTGCGGTGACCGGCCTGCTCAAGCACGGGCACTACTGGCGCGGGCCGGACTGGGCCGACGCCCTCGAGCGGGTACGGAAACCTCACGCCGCGGGACCGGGTGGCGCTCCGGAAGGCGGCTGAGTCCGCGCCGACTCGGCTCGACCGGACGTTTGGCGCGACCCGTCTTAGGGTACGGCTGAACCCAGAATCCCGAGTCGAGGAGCAGACGAATGACCGTGTCGTACACCGTTCCGGGCCTGTCGACGGACGATGCCGAGCAGGTCGTGGCCGCACTGCAGGGGCGGCTGAGCGCGTACAACGATCTCCACCTCACCCTCAAGCACGTGCACTGGAACGTCGTCGGGCCGCACTTCATCGCCGTGCACGAGATGATCGACCCCCAGGTCGACCTGGTCCGCGGGTACGCCGACGAGGTCGCCGAGCGGATCGCGACGCTGGGTGCGTCGCCGAAGGGCACGCCGGGCGCGATCATCGCGGACCGCACCTGGGACGACTACTCGGTCGGCCGCGACACCGTGCTCGCTCACCTCGGCGCGCTCGACCTCGTCTACAACGGCGTGATCGAGGCGAACCGCGAGGTGATGGCGCTGACCGACGACCTCGACCTGGTGACGCAGGACATGATCATCGCGCACACCGCGGAGCTCGAGAAGTTCCAGTGGTTCGTGCGGGCGCACCTCGAGGACATGCGGGGCCGGCTGTCCACCGCGGGCGCGGACTCCGAGTCCGCCGCGGCCGACGACGCTCGCGCCGACGGCTGACGCGGTCACGGACGGGCGGACGCAGCGCGTGGCGGGTGTCAGGGTCGGGGTCACGGCGGAGCCGGACCCGTGGCTCGACGAGGTCGCCACGCGCTGCGCGCGTGTCGCCGGCGACGTGCAGGGTGCCCTGCGCCTCGGCCGTGAGCTCGGCCAGGACTGTGCTCTGCCGGGCGTCGACACCGCCGCGCGGTGGTCGTGCCTCGCGTCGCTGGGAGCCTGTGATCTCACCGTCGCCCGTGCGGTGGAGCCGCACCTGGACGCGTTGGCCATCCTCGCCGAGGCTCAGGCGGGGGAGGAGACGGTTCCGGCGGACGCCGTGCTGGGGGTGTGGGCCGCCGAGGGTCCCGGCACGCGCGTGGTCGCGCGGCCCCTGCCCTCCGGCGGCGCGCCCGGACGCTGGGCCCTCGGCGGGACGAAGCCGTGGTGCTCGCTCGCCGACGACGTCACCCATGCGCTGGTCACCGCCTGGATCGACGAGGAGCGGCGTGGTCTGTTCGCGGTGGCGCTCGACCAACCCGGCATCCAGACGGCGGACGAGCCCTGGGTGCCGCACGGTCTGCGCCGGATCCGCAGCACGTCGGTGCGCTTCGCGGAGGCGGAGGCGGTGCCGGTCGGTGGTCCCGGCTGGTACCTCGAGCGGGACGGCTTCGCGTGGGGCGGCATCGGCGTCGCCGCCGTCTGGTACGGGGGAGCGGTCGGGCTCGTCCGGCGCCTGACCGACGCGGCCGCGAAGCGCGAGCCCGACCAGATCGGGCTCGCCCACCTGGGCGCGACCGACGCGGCGCTGTACGCGGCGGCGAGCGCGCTGAGCCGTGCAGCTCGCCTCGTCGACGCCGGTGAGGCCCGGGGCGACGCCGGAGCCGTCCTCGCCCTGCGGGTGCGTCAGGTGGTCGCCGACTCCGCCGAGCGGGTCCTCCGCAGCGTCGACCACGCGCTCGGACCGGGTCCGCTCGTCAGCGAGCCCGAGCACGTCGCCCGGGTCTCGGACCTGCGGGTGTACCTGCGTCAGCACCACGCCGAACGGGACGCCGCGGCCCTCGGCCGCCACCTCGTGCACGGGGGCTCGCGATGACCGCGTCGTTCACCCACGACCAGCCCGGTACGCCCGCCTCGGCGTGGCGCGGGCACCCGGCCGCGCGGGCGTGCCCCGAGCTCGAGCTGGACCGGTTCGACCGACTGGTCGTGCTCGCCGCCCACCCTGACGACGAGACGCTCGGCGCCGGCGGGCTGATCGCGACCGCGCACACCGTCGGGCTCGAGGTCGAGGTGCTGGTGGCCACCGCCGGTGAGCGCAGCCACCCGCGATCCCCGACGCTCGGGCCGATCGGGCTCGCGCGGCGGCGTCTGGCCGAGCTGGAGGAGGCCGTCGGCGTTCTCGCCCCGGGATCGTCGTGCACCTTCCTCGGACTTGCCGACGCCGAGGTCGCCCTCGCGGAGTCGACGCTGGTCGAGCGCGTGGTCGAGGTGATCGGTGACGGGCGCCGGACGCTCGTGCTCGCACCGTGGCGCCACGACGGGCACAGCGACCACGAGGCTGCCGGGCGCGCGGCAGGAGTGGCCGCTGCCCGTACGGACGCCACCTTGCTGGAGTTCCCGATCTGGTGGTGGCACTGGGCTCGTCCCGAGTCCGCGCCCTGGGAGCGGATGTGCCGCTTCGCGCTGTCCGACGAGGCGCAGCAGCGACGGTCGGCCGCGATCCGGAGCCATCGCAGCCAGATCCAGCCCCTGTCGGCGGAGCCGGGCGACGAGGCGCTGCTCACCCGCGAGGTGCTGGAGCACTTCCGTGGGGAGTCGGAGTACTTCGTCTCCGAGGACACCCACGACGACGCGCTGGAGACGTTGCACGCACGCGCCGCGGACCCCTGGGGCGTACGGGACCGGTGGTACGAACGCCGCAAGCGCGATCTGCTCCTGGCGGCCCTTCCGTGGCCGCGGTTCGGGCGGGCCCTCGAGGTCGGGTGCTCGATCGGTGAGCTGACCGTCGCGCTGGCGGAGCGGTGCGACCAGGTCGTTGCCGTCGACTCGAGCGAGGCTGCCGTGCGCGCGGCGCGCGAGCGGCTCGCGGGCACGGAGGTGGAGGTGATCCAGGCGCGCGTCCCTCGGGAGTGGGTCGACGGCAGGTTCGATCTGGTGGTGCTGTCGGAGATCGGGTACTTCCTCAGCCCGGCCGGCCTCGACGGACTCCTCGACCGGATCACGTCGTCCCTGTCCCCGCGGGGGACGATCGTGCTGTGCCACTGGCGCCACGAGGTGGACGGGTGGCCGATGGACGGGCCGGCGGTCCACGCGGCGGTACGGGACCGGCGGGGGTGGGTCGAGCATGCGTCGTACGTCGACCGCGACGTCGAGATCGTCGTCCTCGGGGCGGATGCCGCCTGGCCGGAGCCGCACGCGTGAGCCTCGACGCCGCCGCGCCGGAGGTCGTGCACGTCGTGGTTCCCGTGCACGACGAGGAGCAGCGGCTCGGACGGTGCCTGACGGCGATCGAGCAGGCGGTGATCAGGCTGCACCAGGCGACGGGGATCGGCGCCCGCATCACGGTGGTGCTCGATCGCTGTCGCGACGGGTCGGCGGCCGTGGCCGCACGGCACGACGTCGACACGGTCATCTCCGGTGCCGGGTGCGTCGGCGTGGCGCGCGAGGCCGGCGTCGACCGGGTGGCGCGGCTGGCCCGGGGGCGCGAGCACGATCGGGTGTGGGTCGCGATGACCGACGCCGACTGCCTGGTCGGGCCGGGATGGCTCGTCCGTCAGCACGTCCTGGCATCGGACGGGTTCGCGCTGGTGGTCGGCCGGGTCCGCCCCGATCCCGACGAGATCGACCCGGCGCTGGCGCGCTCCTGGGACGACCGTCACCGCGACGGGCTGCACGTCCACGGCGCGAACCTCGGCTTCACCCTGGCTGCGCACCGTCTCGCCGGTGGCTTCAGCGCCTTGGACGAGCACGAGGACGTCGTGTTCGTCCGCTCGGCGATCGCGGCCGGGTGTCGGTGGACGAACCAGGGGAGCCGGGTGCGGACGTCGGCGCGGCTGCGCGGGCGCACGAACGGTGGCTTCGCCGGCTATCTCCGCGACCTCGCCGCGGCGCCCGAAGCGGGCTGAGGACGGCTCACGCGGCCGCCACGTCGCTCCAGTCGGCGCCGGACTCGACCAGCGTGCGACCACGCTCGTAGTCCGGGTCGTGCCGGTGGGTCAGGACCCCGACCACCCGACCGCCGGCGCCGTACCATGCGGTGAAGGCGCCCTCGCCGTGGTCGCTCAGGAGGACGGCGTCGTAGCCGTCGCCCCAGGCGGCGTACTTCAGGACCCGATCACCGATCCCGCTCCAGAATCCCGGCGCCTGCGCCCAGCGGTCCTGCACGCCGGCGGCGTTGGCTCCGGCGACCTCGCCCATCCTGACGGCGTCGCCCCAGTGCTCCACGGCGAGCCGCCGCCCTGCCGCGTGGTTCGTCGCGAGGGCGACGTCGCCGGCGGCCAGCACGTTCGCCCGGCTGGTCCGCATCCGTGAGTCCGCGAGGACCCGGCCGTCGGCGCACGCGATCCGTCCGGCGGCCGCGAGCGCGTTGTCGGGCGCGACCCCGGTGGCGAGCAGGACCATGTCGCCCGAGTACGCGCCGGCCGAGGTGCAGACCGTCCGCGCCTCGACGATCGAGCGGACCGTCGCGCTGGTGACGAGGCGTACGCCCGCGTCGTCGAGCCAACCGGCGATCCTGGCGGCCACCTCGTCGCCGAGCCGCGCGCGCTGCGGCGCCCGCTCCATCGTGATCAGCGTCGTGGTGACCCCCCGGGCGCACAGCGACGCCGCGGCCTCGCACCCGATGAACCCCGACCCGATCACGACCGCGGACCCGGCCGACTCCGCGGCCTGGCGCAGGGCGATCCCGTCGTCGAGGGACCGGACCTCCAGGACGCGTGGATCGTGCGCCCCGGGGACCGGCAGGCTGACGGGCCGGCTGCCGGTCGCCACCACGCAGGACCGGAAGTCGACCGTCTCGCCGCCGTGCATCGTGGCCCGGTCCCGATCACGGTGGATCGCGGTCACCGTCCGCCGCAGGGTGAGCTCGATGCGGTGGTCGGTGTAGAAGTCCGGTCCGGAGAGCGCGAGCTCGTCGGAGGCGGTCTCTCCGCGGAGATGCTCCTTCGTCAGGGGCGGCCGCGCGTAGGGCGGGTACGCGTCCTGGGAGACCACCAGGACGCGTCCGTCGCCGCCCGACTCACGGTACGACCGCGCGGCGGCGTGGCCCGCGGGACCGCCTCCGACGACGAGGAGACCGGCCGACGTCGAGCTCCGCACGCGCCACCTCCTCGGGTCGGCGTGACCGCGTCGTGCCACGTCACAGGCCCCGTACCCGCCGCGAGCGCCGCTCATGCGCCGGTGGCGGGCAGGTGGTGCGGAGGCCGAGTGTGGAGTTCGGACGGTGATGCCGCTAGGGTCGCAGGAGTAGCACCCTTCGCTGAAGAAGCCGGCGAGCCGCACGACCGTTTCCTTGGGAGCGTCGTATGTCTCGCACGTCGACCATTCCGTCCGCCGCGTCCGGCGGTGCCGCAGTCGAGAAGCTGGTTCTCGAGCACATCCCGCTGGCGCACTCCGTCGCCCTGCGCTTCCGCGATCGGGGCATCGACGTCGATGATCTCGTGCAGGTCGCCTACGAGGCGCTGATCAAGGCGGCTTCGCGCTTCGACCCGCAGCGAGGCGTGGGATTCGGCGCCTTCGCCGTGCCGACGATCCGGGGGGAGCTGCGCAAGCACTTCCGTGACGACGGCTGGCTGGTCCGCCCGCCGCGGCGGATCCAGGAGCGACAGTGGGCCGTCAACCGCGCGGTCGAACGGATCCGGGCCGAGCGTGGTCGGGAGCCGACCCGCGCGGAGGTGGTCGAGGACGTGGGCATCGACGAGGACGAGTACCACGAGTGCATGGCCGCGAGCGGATGCTTCCACGGCGTATCGCTGGACCAACCGGTCGAGGGCGACGGGGAGGGTGCTCTGCTCGAGGTGATCAAGGGGGAGGACGGAACCGACGCGGGCGAGGCGCGCGCCGTGCTCGCCCCCGTCGTGCGACGTCTGTCCTCGCGGGACCGCCGCATCCTGTTCCTCCGCTTCTTCGAGGACCGGACGCAGCGCGAGATCGGTCAGGACCTCGGGATCACGCAGATGCAGGTGTCCCGGCTGCTCAACCGCATCCTGACGCAGCTCCGGGACGAGATCGACGACGTCGCGGATCCCGAGGTGGCCGCGTCGGCGACCGAGCACGGCGCGCGGAGCGAACCTCAGGGCGCCGGGGCCGACGAGCTGGGCGTGGCCTAGACCGAGTCCGGCCGTCGCCAGGGCAGGCCGCTCGCGTCCAGCACCTGCTCGGCGACCGAGCCGGCGGGGGCGACCACCCGGAGCTCGGGACCGGTGACCAGGGCGTCGTCGATCAGTCGGAGGGCAGCGCTGCCGAGCAGGTCGACAGCCGTGAGGTCGATCGTGACCGGGTCGGCGTTCCCGGCGTGCGCCCGCAGGATCACGCCGAGCTCGTCCGCGGCGGACTCGTCGACGGCGCCGACGAGGCGGATCCGACGATCCTCGATCGCGGCCGTGAAGGGCATGTCGGCGTTCTCTCCTCGCCGGTCGTCGGTCGCCGCGAGGAAGAGGTGAGCGGGACGTGTCAGACGGTGGCGGACCGTGGCGGTGGTCCCGTCGGCGGTGCGGTCGATCACGAGCTCGTCGACCAGCCCGCTGGCCATCGCGAGCCCGCGCCCGCCTCCGTCGCCCGCGCGGGCCGCCCACCGCCCGTGATCCGCCACGCGGCAGGTGAGGGTGCCGTCGGGCGCCACCTCGGCCGTGACCCGGACCGTCCCGTCGCCCGACGGATAGGCGTGCTCGAGGGCGTTGACGACGAGCTCGTGGACGGCGTGCAGGACGGCGATCTGGTCGACCGCGCGCACCTGGAACGACTCGAGCCACCGCGCCAAGGCCGTACGGGCGTGCACCGGGGTCTCGGCCGCTTCTCCGACGCCGATGTCGAGCCCGGGTGGGTGCGGCGCGCGCGCAGCGACGAGCAGCGCGAGGTCGTCGACGGGCACGGAACCACGGCCGAAGGTCTCGAGTCCGAGCCGCGCGACCCTGTCGACCAGACGTGCTCGGTCGTCGGGGGCGCGGCCGGAGACGTGGGGGGCCAGCAGCTGCGCCAGCTCCTCCACGGAGCGGGCCGGCCCCACGTGCTGTCGGTCGAGGATCCCGTCGGTGCAGAGGATCAGGACGTCGCCGGGCGCCAGGGCGTCGGTGGCCGTCGTGTGCGCTCGGGAGCGCCCGAGGACCGGCGAGCGCGCCTCGGTGAGCGGCCGCACCTGAGCCTCCGACGTCACCACGACTGGGTCCGGGTGCCCCGCGGTGGCGTACTCGAGGCGGCCGTCACGGGGATCGACGACCACGACCGCCATCCGTGCGCCGATCGCGGTCGGGCTCGTCGACGCGAAGCGGTCGATCCGCTCCAGGACGTCGCCCGGCGGGGCGCCCTCGAGCAGAGAGGCCGCCGATGCGGCGCGGAGACGACATGCCGTCACCGATGCCGAGACCCCGCGGCCGACGACGTCGCCGATGACGAGCGCGACGGTGCCGTCGGCACGCGGCACGGCATCGAACCAGTCGCCCCTCACCGGGATCTCCGCTCCCGCGAAGACGTAGCCGGCGGCGACGTCGACGCCTGGTACGAGCGGCAGCTCGTCGGGCAGGACCTCGTCGTGCACCGCGGTGCGAAGGTCTGCGTCCCCGGCCAGATGGTGCGGTCGCCGCTCGCGGCGGATCTCCTGGGGCTGGCCCCGTCGGCCGTGCGAACCGACCGGGACCGCGCGGGCGACCACCCCGGCGCGCCCGGCGTCACGGTCCGACCAGCGGCAGGCCGACACGTCGAACAACCGAGGCGTCTCCGCCGTCCCGCCGACGTCGACGCGTCGCGTCTCCCACGTGAAGGCGTGACCGCCCTCGATCGTGTCGTCGAAGAGGCGGATCAGCCCGACGCTCGCTGCGGATCCGCCGACCGTCTCCTGGAGCGGGCGGCCTGGCGTCGGGGTGGGCCCAGGCAATGCCGCCGCCGACAGGTTGGAGCCGACCAGGAGGTGATCCTCGCCCTCGGTCACGAGGATCAGGTCGGGACTCTGCTCGAAGGCGATGGTCGCGGCGTCCGGCCGGGCGCGCTCGTCGTGTCGGTCCTGATCGCTCATGGCGGGTCCGGCGAGTCGTGGCCGCGGCGCCCGGTCTCCTGGGCGAGCGAGCGATCCAGCAGGTCGGGTGGGAGCGCGCCCGCTGCGACGACCTGGGCGGCGATGTCGCTCAAGCGGATGTTGGTGTCGTTGGAGCAGCGGCGCAGGACGTCGAACGCGCTCTCCACGTCGATCTCGTAGCGGGCGACGAGGATGCCTTGGGCGATCCCGATGAGGTGGCGGCTCTGCATGGCGGTCCGCAACCCGGTCACCAGCCGCGCCGAGCTCATGGCGAGCGTGGCGTGGGAGGCGAAGATCAGCGCCGTGTCCACGTCGTCGGCCGAGAACGCGTCGTACTCCTCCGCGTACAGGTTGAGCGACCCGATCGTCTCGTCGTCGCTGACCAGGCGGATGCTGAGGACCGAGTGGATCCCCTCGGCGGCGGCAGCGGGACCCCAGCGTCGCCACCGCGGATCGTTCTCGAGGTCACCGGACAGGTACGACTCGTCCTCCCAGATCGCCTCCAGGCACGGGCCCTCGTCGAGCTGGTACTGCAGGTTGTCGCACCGCTCCCCGCGGGGCGAGCTGGCTGAGGCGGTGACGACCGTGGCACGCCGTCGACGCAGCATCAACCCGCAGTCGTCGCAGGCGGGGACCAGCTCGATCGCGAGCTGGACGACGCGCTCGACGGTCGGCACCGCGTCGTCCTCGCGGAAGAGCTGGCGCCCGAGCGCCGCGAAGCGGGCTGCGAGCTCGTGCTCGGTCGCCATGATCTGCTCCGTTCCTTCAGGGATGGGGTCTCCATCCTGCTGCTCGCGCTCAGTTCGCGCTGCTCGAGAACCTGTCCCAGACGCGGTGGGAGGCGAGGGCATCGGTGGTGGCGGCCACCGCGTCCGGCCCCGAGTCCGCACGGGCGACGCCGGGGCCTTCGCAGCCGGTTGCGTCGAGCACGTCGATGCCGGCTCCGAGTGCGGCGAGGGGCTTCGCGTGGCGGTAGCACTCCTGGACGAGCAGCAGCACGCGCGGGTCGATCGCATCCTCGTCCCGGCTGCCGACGCCCGCCTTGGCATCGCCGACGGGGTCGGCATCGGCTGCGGGTGCGGGCCTGCCGAGGACGATGAGGGCGTCGAGCTCGACGGAGCGCACCGACGAGAACGCGTGGGCGACCGGGAGGCGACCGACGCGGCCGCCGTGGGCCGCGATGACGAGCGGGGTCGCCTGCGCGCTGCTCAGCGCGGCGACGACGCTCTGCGCCTCCTCGTCGTCCCCGTCGACCACGACGCCGACGCGACGCCCGTCGACCGGCCATCGGTCACCGAGCTGGGAGAGGGCCGGCGAGGGGTCGGGCTCGGCGAGAGGATCGTCCGGGTCGGGGACCGGCATGCCGAGTGCGTCCGCGACCTGCGCGCACAACGACGGGTCGATCCGGGCGAGGCACGCGACCTGTCGTTCCTGGACGGTGCGGTCCGAGCACTTCAGGAGCTCGAAGCTGTAGGCCGCCACGATGTGCTGCTGCTCCACGGCGGACATGCTCAGCCAGAACTGGCGCGGCTGGGTGAAGTGGTCGGAGAACGACGTCGGCACCGCGCGGATCTTCGGCCCGGCCTCGACCGTGACGGGGATGTCCTCGCGCCCGCCGTCGGCCGGCGGGACCTGCACCGGGCAGCCTCCGTCGAGGGAGTTCGGGCGGTACGGCGCGACGCCGGAGTGCACCGCCTGCTGACCGAACCCGTCGCGGAGCATGTCGTTCACCGGGGTCCGCGGCCGGTTGATCGGCAGCTGGGAGAAGTTGGGCCCGCCGAGCCGCGTGAGCTGGGTGTCGACGTACGAGAAGAGCCGTGTCTGCATCAGCGGGTCGTCGGTCGCGTCGATGCCCGGCGGCAGATGACCGACGTGGAACGCCACCTGCTCGGTCTCGGCGAAGTAGTTCGTGGGGTTGGCCGTCAGGACCATCCGCCCGATCGGCTGGATCGGGGCGAGCTCCTCGGGGACCAGCTTGGTCGGATCCAGCAGGTCGATGTCCTCGAAGCTCTGGTCCGGTGTGTCACGGAACACCTGGATCCCGAGCTCCCAGGAGGGGAAGGCGCCGGCGTCGATGGCGTCGGCGAGGTCGCGTCGGTGGAAGTCCGGGTCGATCCCGCCGAGGAGCTGAGCCTCCTCCCACGTCAGCGAGTGCACGCCGAGAGTGGGCTTCCAGTGGAACTTCACCAGTGACGTGTGCCCCTCGGCGGTCCTCGTCCGGAAGGTGTGGACGCCGAAGCCCTCCATCATGCGGTACGAGCGGGGGATGCCGCGGTCGGACATGTTCCAGATCGTGTGGTGCTGCGCCTCGGTGTGGAGCGACACGAAGTCCCAGAACGTGTCGTGCGCGCTCTGCGCCTGGGGGATCTCGCGGTCGGGGTGCGGCTTCGCGGCGTGGATGATGTCGGGGAACTTGATCCCGTCCTGGATGAAGAAGACCGGGATGTTGTTGCCGACGAGGTCGAAGGTCCCCTCGTCGGTGTAGAACTTCGTCGCGAAGCCGCGGGTGTCGCGCACGGTGTCGGCCGATCCGCGGGACCCGAGCACGGTGGAGAACCGGACGAAGACCGGAGTCTCACGGTCCTTCTCCAGGAACGTGGCCCGGGTGAAGTCCGACGCCGCGCCGTAGCCGGTGAAGACGCCGTGCGCTGCCGCGCCACGCGCGTGCACGACACGTTCGGGGATGCGCTCGTGGTCGAAGTGGGTGATCTTCTCCCGCAGGTGGTGGTCCTGGAGCAGCGTCGGACCCCGCGGACCCACCTTGAGCGAGTGGTCGGTGTCGGGCAGCGGAGTGCCGTGCGCCGTCGTCAGACGTTCCCCCTGCTGCTGCAGCGTGTCGCGACCGCCGGGCTCTGCGCCCGTCGGCGACGGTGGCGCGGGCGGTGGGGTGCCGATGTCGTCGGTGGACCGTCGGCTGGTCGCGTCGTCCGGCTGCATGATGACTCCTCGGGTGGCGTGCCGTGGGCGTACCCGGATCGCGGGATCGGCAAACGGGTGCAGGCCGTACGCATGCCCCGTCTCGGGCTGGGTACAGCCGGGGTGTCGACGAGGTGAGGAGGCACCCATGCGTGTCGGATACTTCCTGTCCACCGAGGAGTACGGGCCGGCCGACCTGCTCGCGCAGGCGCGCGCGGCGGAGGAGGCGGGCTTCAGCGGACTGTGGATCAGCGACCACTTCCACCCCTGGAACGACGAGCAGGGCAACAGCCCGTTCGTGTGGAGCGTGATCGGAGCGATCAGCCAGGTCTGCAACCTGCCGGTGACGACTGCGGTCACCTGCCCCACCGTGCGCGTGCACCCGGCGATCGTCGCCCAGGCGGCGGCGACCTCGGGGGTGCTGCTGGACGGCCGCTTCCGGCTCGGGGTCGGGTCCGGTGAGGCGCTCAACGAGAGCATTCTCGGCGGCGCCTGGCCGACCGCGGACGTACGGCTGGAGATGCTCGAGGAGTCGCTCGAGCTGATCCGGAGGCTGTTCACCGGCGAGGTCGTCACCTTCCGCGGTCGGCACTACACGGTCGAGCACGCCAGGCTCTACAACGTCCCGGCCACTCCGCCGGAGATCTACGTCTCGGGCTTCGGCCCGAAGGCGACCGACCTGGCGGCACGGATCGGCGACGGCTACATCAGCACGTCGCCGGACGCCGAGCTGGTCGCACGCTTCAAGGAGGGGTCGTCGGGCAAGCCGGCCCAGGCAGGAGCGAAGGTCGCGTACGCGCAGACCCAGGACGAGGGGTGGGAGCACGCGTACCGGCTCTGGCCGAACGCCGGGCTCCCGGGGGAGCTGGCGCAGATCCTGCCGACACCGGAGCACTTCGAGCAGGCCACGCAGCTCGTGACGATCGACTCCACCCGCGAGTCCGTCGTCGCCGGCAACGACCCGGCCCAGCACCTCGAGCAGATCCGCTCGTACGCCGACGCCGGCTACGACGAGCTCTACATCGCGAACATGGGTCCGCACTTCCTCGAGATGATCGAGTTCTACGGGCAGAAGGTGCTCCCGGAGGTCTCATGACCCGCCGCCCGGAGCCTGCCGAGGCGCCGTCCGACGCCACGAGGCCCTCATCCGAGACCACGAGGAGGAAGCGATGACGACGACTGTCTCCGACCATCTGCTGGAGCGCCTGCGGGAGTGGGGGGTGCACCAGGTCTTCGGCTATCCCGGCGACGGGATCAACGGGATCCTGGGCGCCTTCTCCCGCGCCGACGACCGGCCACGCTTCATCCAGGCACGGCACGAGGAGATGTCGGCCTTCGAGGCGGTCGGCTACGCGAAGTTCAGCGGCCGGCCGGGGGTGTGCATGGCGACCTCCGGTCCGGGTGCGGTGCATCTTCTCAACGGCCTGTACGACGCCAAGCTCGACCACGTCCCGGTCGTCGCGATCGTCGGCCAGACCAACCGCACGGCGATGGGAGGCAGCTACCAGCAGGAGATCGATCTGCTCAGCCTGTTCAAGGACGTCGCCAGCGACTACGTGCAGATGGTGACCGTCCCCGAGCAGCTGCCGAACGTCCTCGACCGTGCGATGCGCGTCGCGATGGGACGGGGGGCGCCGACCGCGATCATCATCCCCAACGACGTCCAGGAGCTCGACTACCAGCCGCCCGAGCATGCCTTCAAGATGGTGCCGTCGAGCCTCGGCATCAGCTGGCCCGAAGCCGTGCCGGACGACGAGGCGGTCCGTCGCGCGGCCGAGATCCTCAACTCCGGGGAGAAGGTCGCGATGCTGGTCGGGCAGGGTGCCCGTGGGGCTGCCGACGAGGTCGTCCGGGTCGCCGACCTGCTCGGCGCCGGCGTGGCGAAGGCCCTGCTCGGCAAGGACGTGCTCAGCGACGAGCTGCCGTTCGTCACCGGCTCGATCGGCCTGCTCGGCACCCGACCGAGCTACGAGATGATGCGTGACTGCGACACCCTGCTGACCGTCGGGTCGAGCTTTCCGTACACGCAGTTCATGCCCGAGCTGGACCAGGCCCGAGCGGTGCAGATCGACATCGACCCCACCATGATCGGGATGCGCTACCCGTACGAGGTGAATCTCGTCGGCGACGCCGCCGCTACGTTGCGAGCGCTCGTCCCCCTGCTGGACCACAAGGAGGACCGCGGCTGGCGCCGCGACCTGGAGGAGAAGGTCGCGCGGTGGTGGGAGGTGATGGACGCCGAGGCCCGGGTCGATGCCGACCCGATCAACCCGATGCGGCTCTTCAGCGAGTTCTCCGCCCAGGCGCCGCCCGACGCGATCGTCGCCGCCGACAGCGGGTCGGCCGCCAACTGGTACGCCCGACAGATCAGGATGCGCGCCTCGATGCGCGGGTCGCTGTCCGGCACGCTCGCGACGATGGGACCGGCCGTGCCGTACGTGATCGGAGCGAAGTTCGCGCATCCTGACCGACCGGCGATCGCCTTCGAGGGTGACGGCGCGATGCAGATGAACGGGATGGCCGAGCTCCTGACGGTCGCACGGTACTGGGAGGAGTGGGACGACCCGCGTCTGGTCGTGGCCGTGCTCCACAACGACGACCTCAACCAGGTGACCTGGGAGCTCCGTGCGATGGGCGGGACGCCGACCTTCGTCGAGTCGCAGGCGCTCCCGTCGATGTCCTACGCCGACTTCGCGGCGTCGATCGGACTCGGCTCGGCCACCGTCACCGATCCCGATGACCTGGCCGGCGCGTGGGAGACGGCGCTGTCGGCCGATCGGCCGTTCGTCCTCGACGTGCACTGCGACGCCGACGTGCCGCCGATCCCGCCGCACGCCGACCTCGAGCAGATGACGAATCTCGCCGCAGCGCTGGCGAAGGGTGACTCGTCCCGCTGGGGCGTCATCAAGCAGGGCATCAAGACGAAGGCCCAGGAACTGCTGCCGGACCGCGACGGGTGAGCCGCGCCCCTGCGGTCGGGCGCGCCGCACCAGCGTATGACCCCCGGCTCCGCGTAGGGCCGGGGGTCATACGGGGCGGCGCCCGACCCCTCCGGGCGTCGCCGTCCTGGGTGGTCAGCCGCCGAGGCGGCCGGCCGGCTTCGCACGTCCTCGTCCTTCTGGTTGATGCGCGGGACCGGATGCTGGAGCGGGAGACTCCGACACCCGGTCCCGACCCCCGCGATCACCTCCCCAGTACCCCGTCGGACGCCCGGGCATGCGTCGCCTCGAGAGATCCGGTGGCGACCAGCCCGGACGGGACGGCCGTGCGAGGCTGGCGCCACGGAATGTCGAACGAACTGCCCGCCGCAGGAAGGCGGTCGCCATGACCGACGAGAAGCTGCACGCGTATCGCGACAAGCGAGACACCGACGCTTCGGGCGAACCGAGCGGGAAAGGCAGCGCCCCGACGTCGGACGACCGGCCCGTGTTCGTGGTCCAGCGGCACGACGCCTCGCGCCTGCACTTCGACCTGAGGTTCGAGATCGCCGGGGTGCTCGTGTCCTGGGCGGTACCGAAGGGACCCTCCGTGGACCCGCGGGAGAAGCGGCTCGCGGTGCGCGTCGAGGACCATCCGCTCGACTACGCGGACTTCGAGGGTCGGATCGGGGAGGGTTACGGCGAGGGCACCGTGATCGTGTGGGACACCGGCCCGTACGAGAGCCTGACCCAACGGGACGGCGAGCCGATCGACGCGGACGCTGCCGTACGGGCGGGGCATCTCAAGGTGAGGCTCCACGGCTCGAAGCTCACCGGGGCGTTCGCCCTCACCCGCACCGGCTCACGGGACGGCAAGGAGCAGTGGATCCTCGTCAAGATCGACGACGACGGTGCTGATCGCCGCCGGCGCCCGACCTCGACGCAGAACGAGTCGGTGCTGACCGGCCGCACGAACGAGGACCTGGAGGACGAGTGAGCGAGTGAGGACGTGCGGTCGGCCGGGTCTCGTGCATCACGCCGGCCGTCAGCTCGGCGGGTACGGCCGTTGCTGGAGGAGCGTCGCGAGGTGCGTGGCCGCGAGCGCGGCGTCGCGTGTGCTCTGCACGGTGGCGGACGGGGACGGGTCCACGTCTCGGTAGTCGGTCGATCCCATCGCCTCACCGACCCAGTACGTGCCGGCGTTGGGCGGGATGCTGAAGCCGGTGTCGTTGAGGCACTGCAGCACCTCGGCGACGACGTGGTGGGCGCCGTCCTCGTTGCCGACGGCGGCCACCAGCGCCACCTTGTCGTAGGTGAGCATGCGGCCCTGCTCGTCGGTCTCGCTGATCTCGGCGTCGAGGCGCTCCATCGCCATCTTGCAGACCGACGACGGCTGTCCCAGCCAGATGGGGGTCGCGACGACCAGGACGTCGCTGTCGAGGAGCTTGGCCCGGATCGGCGGCCAGGCGTCGCCGTCGCCCTCGTCCGTGCTCACACCGAACCTCACGTCGTGGTCCACGACGCGCACGACCTCGCCGGTCACTCCGAGCTGCTCCAGCTCGTCGAGCACCTGACGACCGAGCAGGTCCGAGCTCGACGGCGCCGGTGAGGGCTTCAGCGTGCACACGAGGACGAGCGCTTTCAGTGAGTTGCTCATGGCACCGGGGTACCCGCCAGCCGACGGCATCATGCGTGCGGCACCGTCGGGCAGAGCGACCGTCACGTCGACCGCAGACGCTCCAGCAGGGGACCGGCCGCCTCGTCGAGGAAGCGGTCCTGGTCCTCGTCGCCGACCTGGACGATCGCGACGTCGGTGAACCCGGCGTCGACGTACGCGCGGATCGCGTCGGCAGCGCGGTCCAGGTCGGGCCCGCACGGGATCGACGCGGCGACGTCCTCGGGCCTGACGAACTGGGTCGCGCCGGCGAATCCGGCCGGTGTCGGCAGGTCGGCGTTCACCGACCAACCACCGGCGAACCATCGGAACTGCTCGTGTGCGCGTTTCACGGCCGTCTCCTCGTCGGGGTCCCAGCAGATCGGGATCTGGCCGATCGCGCGCGCTCCGTCGCCGACCCGCGGGGCGTCGGGGACGTCGTTCCACCTCGTGACCAGGGACGGGTCGGGTTCGACCCCGATGAGGTGGTCGCCGAGCGGCGCGAAGGTCTCGATCGCACGGCCTCCCGCGACCGCGATGCCGATCTCGACGGGATCGTCCGGCAGGTCCCAGATCCGCGCCGAGTCGACCTGGAAGTACTCGCCGCGGTGGTCGACCAGCTCCCCGGTGTGCAGGGACCGAATCACGCCGACGGCCTCGGCCAGCTGGGCGTGACGGTCCCGGATCGCCGGCCAGCGCTCACCCACGACGTGCTCGTTGAGGTTCTCCCCGCTGCCGAGACCGAGGACGAACCGTCCCTCGGCGAGGATCTGGAGCGTCGCGGCCTTCTGCGCCACGATCGCTGGGTGGTAGCGCAGGGTCGGGCATCGATGCGTCGAATGTCGGGACCGGCCGAATCGTCTGCCGCCTCGGTGGGTACGGGAGTGTCGTCCGACCACCAACAGGAGGTACGAGATGAAGGCCGTCACGTGGCAGGGACGCAAGGACATGCGGGTCGAGGAGGTCCCCGACCCCGTCATCCAGCAGCCGACGGACGCGATCGTACGCGTCACGAGCACCGGGTTGTGCGGCTCGGACCTGCACCTGTACGACCCGCTGGCTCCGTTCATGACCCCGGGCGACATCGTCGGGCACGAGCCGATGGGCGTCGTAGAGGAGGTCGGCCCGGAGGTTCGGGACCTCACGGTGGGCGACCGCGTCGTGGTGCCGTTCAACGTCAGCTGTGGCTCGTGCTGGATGTGTGAGCGCAACCTCCACAGCCAGTGCGAGACCACCCAGAACCGCGACCAGGGGACGGGGGCGAGCCTGTTCGGCTACAGCAGCCTGTACGGGCAGGTGCCGGGCGGGCAGGCCGAGCTCCTGCGCGTGCCGTTCGCCGACTTCCTCCCGGTCCGTGTGCCGGAGGGGCCGCCGGACGAGCGCTTCCTCTACCTCTCCGACGTCCTGCCGACCGCGTGGCAGGGCGTGGAGTACGCCTCCGTGCCCGAGGGCGGGACGCTGCTGGTGCTGGGTGCCGGCCCGATCGGTGACATGGCAGCGCGGATCGCTCTCGAGCGGGGTGTCCGGGTGATCGTGGTCGACCGCGTGCCGGAGCGGCTGTCCCGGGTCGTGGCGCGGGGCGCGGAGACCATCGACCTCGCGGCCTGCGACGACGTGGCCGAGCGGGTGCGGGAGCTCACGGACGGCCGCGGCGCCGACAGCGTCCTCGACGCCGTCGGGATGGAGGCTCACGGGTCGCCGGTCGCGGAGCTCGCCCAGAAGGGCCTGAGCCTGCTGCCGAAGAGCGCCCAGGCCGCCGTGATGACGAAGGCCGGAGTCGACCGGCTCGGCGCGCTCCACACGGCCGTCGACGCGGTCCGGCGTGGCGGCACGATCTCGATCTCGGGGGTGTACGGCGGCGCTGCCGACCCGATGCCGATGATGCAGCTGTTCGACAAGCAGGTGCAGCTGCGGATGGGCCAGGCGAACGTGCGGGCGTGGACCGACGACATCCTCGATCTGCTGGGGCGCGACGACGACGTTCTCGGTGTGGAGGAGTTCGCCACCCACCGCCTCCCGCTCGACGACGCGCCCCAGGCGTACGCGAGCTTCCGTGAGAAGCAGGACGGGATGGTCAAGGTCGTGTTCAAGCCGTGACGGCGACCCGCCCCACGGCACGGCGGCGGGCCTGGCCCTTCGACGACGGGACGCGGTCGTGAGGATCGCGGTGACCGGAGCCAGCGGGAACGTGGGCAGCGCGGTCGTGCGACGACTGCGTCGGGCCGGCCACGACGTCGTGGGCGTGGTCCGCAGACCGGGGGGCCAGCCGATCGACTGGGTCGTGGCCGACCTGTCGCGCGACTGCCACCAGGTGCTGGTCGACGCGTTCCGAGGCGCGGACGCCGTGGTGCACCTGGCTTGGGGGTTCCAGCCGACGCACCGGCCCGACTACCTGGAGAGCCTGGGCGTCGGTGGAACTCGCAGGATGCTGGACGCGGTGAGCGAGGCCGGGGTGCGGCACGTGGTGCACCAGTCGTCGATCGGTGCGTACGCCCCGCGCCGCGACCGGGCTCCGGTCGCCGAGGACTGGCCCACGACCGGGATCTCCTCCTCGCCCTACAGCCGGCACAAGGTGGCCGCGGAACGGCTGCTCGACGCCTTCGAGGCGCGCAGCGAGACGATCGTGACCCGGATGAGACCGGGGATCATCGGCCAGTCCTCCGCCGGGTCCGCTCAGCTGCGGTACTTCCTTCCCACCGTGGTGCCGGCGGCCGTCCTGCGTCGCGTTCCGGTGCTGCCGCTGGACCGGGACCTCACGCTGCAGGTCGTCCACGCCGACGACGTGGCCGAGGCGATCGCCCGTGCTCTGGAGTCGGAGGCGCCGGGTCCCTTCAACCTCGCGGCCGATCCGGTCCTCAGCCGTGACGACGTCGCGACGGCACTCGATGCCGTGCCTCTGCACGTCCCCATGCCGGTGCTGCGCGCGGTCGCGGACCTGTCCTGGCGGGCGCGCCTCCAGGGGGTCGACCCCGGATGGGTCGATCTCGCGGCCACCGTGCCGATCCTCGACACCTCGAGGGCCCGCAGCGTGCTCGGCTGGGCTCCCGCGCACACGGCGCCGTCGGTGCTGGCCGAGATGATCGAGGGCCTCGCGGCGGCCGACCACGGACCCAGCCCGGTTCTGCGCCCACGCACCGTCCTCGACGGTGTGCGCCGGGCATGGCGGAGGGGCCCGGTCGCTCAGCGGCGCAGGCCTTGATCGTGCTCCGCTTCGGCGTCCGCCGGTGCCGGGCCCGCGTCTTCTGCGGCGGTTCGTGGTCGGCGGCCTCCGGCAGGTGATTGACTGGGCGCCATGAAGCTGCTGCCGGGCCTGGGGACGGTGTGACCCCGTTGCGCACCGAACCCACCCCGGCGTCCACCGCGCCCACCCGGCCGCGGAACCGTCGGCAGCTCATCATCGACGCGGCCGGGCGGGTCTTCAACGAGCGCGGCTACCACGCGGCCTCGATGGAGGAGATCGCCCTCCGGGTCGGGATCACCGCCCCGGCGCTCTACCGGCACTTCCCGAACAAGTACGCCCTCTTCAGCGAGTGCGCGAACTTCATGGCCGACGGACTCGTCGAGGCCCTCGATGCGCTGCCTGACGACGCGAGCGTCGAGGAGCTCATGATCGCGGCGACCCGGGTGACGATCGCCCACCGTGACACCGGCGGCGTGTACCGGTGGGAGGCGCGCTACCTGAACGCCGACGACCGGCGGGTGCTGCGCCGCAAGTTCGGGCACGTCCTCGACCGGGTGGCGGTCGCGGTGCAGGCCGAGCACGCCGTCTCCGACGGTCACCTGCGGGCCGCGGCTGCGCTCGGCGCGATCGGGTCGATCACCACCCACCGGACCCGGATCTCCTCGCAGCGGGCCGAGGCCCTCCTGGTCGAGGCGTCGACCCGGGTCGTGGAGGCGGACCTGCGTCGGGCGGCGCCGTCGTCGGCGGTGGGGGTTCCGGCGCAGCCGGTCGCGAGGACCCGTCGCGCGCAGATCCTGGCGGCAGCGATCCCGCTGTTCGAGCGCGACGGGTTCGCGAACGTCTCGCTGGGCCGGATCGCCGAGTCCGTCGGGATCGTCCCGTCGGCCATCTACCGCCACTATCCCGGCAAGGTCGACATCCTGGCCGCGGCGTGCATGCAGGCTGCCGGTCTGCTGTCGCAGGCGGTGGAGCAGGCGCTCACGGGCTGTGCCGATCCCGAGGACGCCGTGGTCGCGCTCGCGGCGACCTACGTCGCGTACAGCTTCGAGCACCGCGCGCTCACGAGCGTCGCCGAGGCGGAGCTGGCCGGTCTCCCCGCCGAGCTCCAGCGTCCGCTGATCCTGGCGCAGCGCGAGCACATCGCGATCTGGGAGCAGCAGCTGCGCGCCGTGCGGCAGGACCTCAACGGCCGGCAGGCGCGGGTGCTGGTCCACGCCGGGCTGGGAGTCGTCGTGGAGGCCGGCCGGCGGCTGCACTGGGAGGACACCGACGAGCACCGCCGCACGGTCACCGCGCTGCTGGTCTCGGCGTTGGGGATGCCGGGGGACCGACTGCCGGCAGGTGGGCCCTAGCCTCTCCGAGCACGGCTCGGACCCACCCGCCGACGACGGTCAGACGCCCGGTCGGTTCATGTCGGGAATCGTGATCGCCGTCGTCGTGCCGGACTCGCCCCGGTTGAGGAACGCCATGGCGATGGCGCGCACGAACTGGTCGAACATGTAGAACGTGCGGGGCATGATCGGCAGGAGTCCCTCGCGGAAGGCGATGTAGGTCGGCCAGCCCGCCCGGATCACCCCGGCGGACACGTAGTCGCGGCGCAGCCCGAGCCAGTCGCCCACGTCGTTGCCGAGCTGGTAGCGCACGAACTCGTTGAGGAACCCGCGCGTGACCCCGAGGTCGATCTGCGCCGTGAGCCCGAGCAGCACCTCCGCGAGCTCCTTGCCTTCCGGCGTGGGGGCGAGGATCGGGGTGAGGACCTGCTCCGACTGGGCGTGGGCCGCGGCCCAGGTGGCCGGGATGTACTCGTCCCGCACGCCGAGAAGGTGGAGCGAGACCTGCCACAGGTGCAGGAACGCCTCCTCGTCGGCCGGCGACATCGGGACGCGCCAGTCCTTGAGCTTCTTGTGCGCGAACGTCCCGGTGCTGTGGAAGGTGACGAGGATGTCGGCGTTGCTGATCGGGATCTCCTCGTCGGCGACCGCGCTCCAGTACGGAGAGTTCGGCAGCATGTGGCGGACCGCTGCGTGCACCATCCGGGTCTTGTTCGCCGTCACGAGCATCTCGCCGTTCGGCTCGAAGGCGTTGATGTCGCTCTGGTCGTAGCCGAACGTGAAGGTCTTCGCCGCGCGGTCCTGCATGTCGGCGCCGCCCTTCGACCAGTAGACCGAGCGGGCCTCGCGGGGGATCACCGTGCTCATGATCCCGCCGCCGATCCCGTAGATCATGAAGAGGTACGTGTCCTTGCGGCGGTTGAAGTCGGCTGCGCGGCGGAGCTTGGCGACGTCGGCCCACGGTGGCAGCTGCGTGGCGTCCTCGAGGAACGCGGCGAGCTCCGGCGGGAGGCCGGACGGCACGGGCTGGTGGTTGTGGACCCACGACTCGATGGCGTTGTTCACCGACGGGACCTGGCCGTTGTCGATGACCGAGGCCATGATCCGGTCGATGTCGTCGTCCCACACCCACTGCGGGTCGACTCCCGAGCCGCTTCCGGACACGGACGCCGACGGCGACCAGGACCAGGCGGCCGACGGGTTGACGACGCTCGCGAGTCCGAGCGCGGCTCCTACCGTGAGCACACGGCGTCTGTTGATCTCGGGCACGTGATCCACCTCTCCTCCAGAAGGGGATGGGCATCACCGCCGCCGCGATCGTGCTCGCTGCTCCGGTCCCCGCAACCATCCACCATTTGTGTGATTCGCCATTAACATAGAGGTGTGAGCGACATCACGCAACCCCGAGATGCACGCGTGTGTTCCTGCCGACAGGGTGGGCTAGAACGCTGAAAAGACAACGATCGGCGCCCGGACGGCCCGTTCGCCAAGGAGCGGATGATCCTTCAGCGAGATCAGAAAGAACGAGCAGAAGGATTCACTTCGTGCGTGCTCCGGTGCGGCGGTGATCGCTCAGGGCAGGCTGATCGCTCAGGGCAGGCTGATCGCTCAGGGCAGGCTGATCGCTCAGGGCAGGAAGGGGTCGTCCATCGCGTCGAACTGGATGGCCGCCTGGATGTGCTCGGCGTGCTCCCGCGCCTCGCGCCCGCCGAGCAGTCCGCGCAACGGCGCGATCGCTGCGTCGTCGCCGAGGACCCCGGCGTACCAGCCGGCGGTGCTCGTCGGTGCGAGCGCGGGCAGTGCGGACTCGAGCTCCCCGGTGTCCAGCCGCAGGGCCGTTGCCGTCGCGAGGAGGTCGATCTCGAACGGCAGGCCGTCCGGGTGCCCGTCGGGCCGGACCCGCAGGACCGCCCGCGAGGACGAGTCGAAGAACGCGAGCGAGCCGCGGAAGGGTGCGACGGCATGGAAGTACGGGCCGAGCGTGGCGTGCACCGAGTCCATCAGGTCACCGAGCCCACGCTCCGCGGCCTTGGCGAGCGGCCCGCGCAGCTCGTCGTGCTCCCGCGCCAGCCGCGCCGCCCGCGCCTCGGCTGCCCGGGACGCCTCGAGCTTCGCCTGCATCTCGTTCGGGCCCATGTGCGGCATCGTCAGGCCTCGCTCTCGGTCGCAGGCGCCGGTTCGGTGGGGGCGACCGGCCGCAGCGCCTCGGCCGGGACCACCGTGTACGCGGTCCACATCATGGGCCGGCGTCGCCGCCCGTGTCGCGTCATCAACGCCGCGCGCAGGCGGTACGCGACGGTGAGCCCGCCGCGGTCGGCCAGGGGCGGCACGAAGACCTGCTCGTCGACGACCGTCTCGCCCGGCTCGACGGTCTCCTGGGTCTCGAGCAGCGTGACCGTGTGGGCGACCAGCTCGTCCCGCGTCGCCCGCGACGGCGTGGCCGGAGAGCCGTCAGCCTCCTCGGCCCGGTCGTCCGGCGCCGGCGGCGACCAGACCGCCGGGCCGTCGTCCCACGCTCCGCTGGTCAGGCGCGTCACCAGCACGTTGGGTGGGGAGGTCAGGTCGACCTTGGACAGCCCGGCGTTGGTGAACGCCAGCCGGACCACCAGCGCAGGCTCGCCGCTGAAGGTGTGGAGCCGGGCGTCGACCGTCAGCTGTCCACGGCGGTGGAACGTGCGACCGCGGAAGAACTTCCAGTACGTCCAGACGCCGCCGACGGCGATGGCGACGATCTGGACGACGTCCGCCGCGGCGTCGATCCACAGACGCGCCTGTCCACCGTCCACGGTCGTCCCCCTCGCCGTTCGCACCACGCCGTCGAGGGACAGTCTGGCGGCCCGGCCGGCCGGCCGCTGGGTTTCTCCACGACGACCGACCGGCCGAGCCTGCTCAGACCAGCAGCCGCAGCTGCGACGCCGTCGCCAGCGTCGTGCCGTCGGGTGACCAGACGTGGATCGTCTCGGTGAGCCAGCCGTCCGCCCCTGCGTGGGTCGTCGTGGCTCGGACGAGGACCCAGTCGAACACGGTGGTCGCTGCCTCGGGCACGAACCGCACGCTCGTCCGGACCGTCGGGACCGGTCGCGGTGCCGCCAGCACCGCCGCGTACGAGGGGGCGAGCGCGTCCGCCAGGACCAGCAGGCGCTCCCACGGGTCCTCGACGGGATCGGTCAGGCGGATCCACGCGCACAGCTCGGGTGCGTCCGCGGCGGAGAACGGCAGGCGCGCGGTCGCGGGACGGATCTCGAAGCGCGTGGCGATCGGGACGAGCTCCGGGGGGATCGCGAAGCGTTCGGCGTTCGCCACCGGCCGTACGTCGGTCGGTCGCGGCTCGGCCCACGCGGCCGGCCCTCCCGGCGCCCGTGGGTCGAGCGGTGCAGCCAGCACTGCGGTCGCGTGGGCGGCCGGGCGCTCGCCGCTCGTGGCGGCGGCGGACGCGAGCGTGAGGGCGCGGCCCGTGTGGGCGATCGCGGTGTCGAGCTGCGGACTCTCGGTGATCGGCCGGACGAGGTGCGCGGTGACCTCGACGGGCCTGAGCGCCCGAGCAGCTGCGCTCCGCATCGCGCGCAGCAGGAGCGCGGTCGTGAGCCCGCCGTGCAGTCCGCCGAACCCGTGGAACGCCCGCAGGTCGACCTCGCCCGTGCGGGCCAGCGCGTCGGAGAGGGTCGGGGCGGCGAGGGTGGTCATGCGCGCCTCCGCTCGACGGCTGTGCCTGCGGCGAGCACGGCGACCACGGCGGTGACCCACCAGGCCGCCCGGAACGCGTCGGTCCCGGCCGCGCTGCCGAGGACGGCGACCACGATCGCGACTCCGACGGCGATCCCGATCTGGCGTGCGGTCGTCAAGACGGCGGAGCCGGTCGAGAACCGTGTCGGTGGCAGGTCGCCCGATCCGAGCGCGACGGCGGTCGGGACCGTGAGCCCGACCCCGATCCCGGTGAGCAGGATCCCGGGTAGGAACCCCGTCACGTAGCTTCCCGCGCCGTCGGCCAGGAGGGCCCACGCCGCCACGCCCGTGGCGAACACCATGGCGCCGGCCGTGACGGTCGGTCGTGCACCGATCTGCGCGACCACCCGCCCGGCGCCGACCGCGACGAACGGCACCAGCAGCGGACCCGGCGCGATGCCCAGGCCCGTCTCCAGGGCCGAGTAGCCCCAGACGTCCTGCAGCCACAGCACGGCGGACAGCAGCATCGCGCCGAACGCGACGTGGAACACGAAGAGGCTCGTGCTCATCGCCGCGAACTGAGGCACCCGCAGAAGCGTGACGTCGACGATCGGCGAGGCGGACCGTACGATCAGCCGCCCGTTCACGCCCACCCCGACGGCGGCGAGCGCGAACAGGCCGAGCGTGGCCGGCGACGACCAGCCCCACTCCGGCCCGTTCACCAGCGCGGTCACGAGCGCTGCCACGGTGGCGACCAGCGCGAGCGCGCCCGCGAGGCCCGGCCGGCGGTCCGGGTGCCGTGGGGTCTGGGGGAGGACCCGCATCCCGATCACCAGCGCCGCGACGCCGACCGGGATGTTGATCAGGAACACCCACCGCCAGTCGGCGTGCACGAGCAGTCCGCCGACCACCGGTCCGAGCGCCGCGCCGAGCCCGCCGAGCCCCGCCCACAGTCGTACGGAGCCCGCGCGGCGCTCGGGAGGTGCGGTGGCGATCACGAGGCCGAGCGACGACGGGATCATGAGCGCCGCGCCGACGGCCTGCACGACCCGGAACGCGACCAGGCTCGCCAGGGTCGGGCTCGCGGCACACAGGGCGGACGCCGCCGTGAACAGCGCGAGACCGGCGAGGAAACCGCGTCGGGCGCCGATCAGGTCGCCGATCCGGCCGGCCGGGACGAGCAGGGCGGCGAACGCGATCGTGTACGCGTTCAGCACCCAGGAGAGGTCGGAGAGGTCGGCGACGTCCATCGCGGCGGCGATGTCGCCGAGCGCGACGTTGACGATGAACAGGTCGAATCCGGAGAGCAGGACGCCGACGGCCACGATCGGCAGGACCAGCCGCTGTGCCGTTGGTCGAGGAGTGGTCAGTTGTGTCATGCAACGCACACTAGACCTAGTGCGTTGTTTGAAGCAACGCACTAGGCTGGCGGCATGCGCCGCACCAGCTTCGAGGACATGAACTGCTCGATCGCCCAGAGCCTGGAGATCGTCGGCGAGTGGTGGACCCCGCTGATCCTGCGCGACGCACTCATGGGGGTGCGCCGCTTCGAGCAGTTCCAGAGCCGGCTCGGGATCGCCCGGAACGTCCTGGCGACCCGGCTGCAGACGTTGGTCGAGCGCGGCGTGCTGGAGGAGGTCCCGTACTCCGACCGTCCGGTCCGGCACGAGTACGTCCTCACCGAGATGGGGCGCGAGCTGTGGACCGTGATGACGATGCTGCTGCAGTGGGGCGACCGCTGGCTCGCACCCGACGGCGCCCCGGTCGAGCTCGTGCACGACACCTGCGGCGAGGTCGTGCACGCCGAGCTGATGTGCTCGGGGTGCGGTGAGGCGCTGCAGCGGTCGGAGGTGTCGCTCCGGCACGGGCCGGGTGCTCCGGACGGCGGGATCCTGCTGACCGACGACGGGTGAGCAGGAGGCAGAGTCCGCACGAGGCGTCGACGGCCGTACGGCCGTACGGCCGCGGCTGAGGCGCTAGGGTCGTGCGCCGACGACGCATCCGGTGGGAGGACCGATGACCGAGGCCGTGATCGAGAGGCCGGACCCTGCCGGGATCGCCCAGGCCGAGGCGCTCGCGCGCCGGTGGCTGCCGGCGTTCCTCGCAGGCCGGCGCGCGCCGGAGGACGTGTACGCCGACGCCGTCAGCACCTGGCACAACACGGGGGAGTGGGAGGCGGCGATCGAGCGGACGCCGTCGCGTGCCCGTCGGGTGGCCGACGGGGCAGACCTGAGGGTCGAGGACGTACGGGTGCGGATCTTCGACGGCGGGTGGGTCGTCCAGTCCCGGACGGTCGGGACGAACCCGGAGGGCGAGCCCGTCCGGATCGCGTCCTGCCTCGTGGTGACGGTGCGCGACGGGCGGATCGCCCGCTTCGAGGAGTACGCCGACTCGCGCGCGACCGACGCGCTGTTCGCTGCCGGCGGCTGACCGGCGTTCAGAGAGAGCCCTCGCGTGGTCGCGCCGCACGACCCCGTCTCGCCGACGGGGTCGTGCCGATCGCGCCGAGATGGGTGCTCCTGAACGAGTCCGGCAGCTTCAGGCCGTACCCGAGAGCGCGATCGACGCCGACGTGGAAGGCCCACGCGCACGCGACGACGCCGACGGCCGTCGAGGCGACCGGATCCGCCGGTGCCACGACGACCGCGGCAACCGCAGCCACGGCGGGGGCGACGAAGTTGTGGACCAGGTTGTACGTCGTGGCGCCGACGGCGGACGACCGCAGGTAGCCGAGCATCGAGAGGTCGAAGGCGAGGAACGCCGCGAGGACCACCCACCACCAGCCGGGATACAGCACGACGGCCGCGGTGAGGGCGAGGAGAGCGGCCGCACCCGCCTCGAGCCGCTGGGTGACCCGGATCTGGGTGGGCATCGGCTCAGCCGAGGAAGGCGCGCAGGGCCGCGTTGACGTCGTCGGCGTGCGTCCACAGCAGCCCGTGCGGCGCGCCCTCGATCTCGACGTAGGTCGCGTCGGGCAGCAGCTGGCGGAACCGTCGGGCGGTGGCGTCGATGGGAAGGATGTTGTCGGCCGTGCCGTGCAGGATCATGGTGGGCTTCCCGCTCTCGCGGACCGACTCGACGTCCGCCCGGAAGTCCTCGATCCAGGAGTCGACGACGGCGTAGGCCGCCACCGGTGCACTGGAGACCGCGACGTTCCAGCTGGCGGTGACGGCGTCCTGGCTGATGCGTTCGCCGAGATTCTCGTCCAGGTTGTAGAAGTCGGAGAAGAACTGCGAGTACCACGCGTAGCGGTCGTCCTTCGCCGCTGCCTGGATGCCGTCGAAGACCTCCTGCGGTACGCCGTCGGGATTGTCGTCGCGGACGGGGAGGAAGGGCTCGAGCGAGGCGAGGAACGCGAGCTTCGCGACCCGCTCGTGGCCGTGGCGTGCGACGTACCGAGCCAGCTCTCCGGTGCCCATGGAGAAGCCCACCAGCACGACGTCGCGGAGGTCGAGGGTCTCCATCACGGTGTCGAGGTCGGCCGCGAACGTGTCGTAGTCGTAGCCGGAGCCGACCTTCGAGGAGCGGCCGAAGCCGCGGCGGTCGTAGGTGATGACGCGGTATCCCTCGGCGAGCAGCTCGCGTGCCTGACGCTCCCAGCTGTGGCCGTTCAGGGGGTAGCCGTGGATGAGGACGACGGGCTGGCCCGTTCCGTGATCCTCGTAGTAGAGCTCGATCGGGGTGGTGTTCTCTTCCCCGACGGTGATGAGTCCCATGATGGTTCCTCTCGGTGTGCTCGTTGGTCTCTTGTCTCCGAGTCTCGGCGCGCGACACCGGCCCCGCGACCCCGCGCTGTGTCCCGTTCGGTCAGCGGCGCGGCTCCCAGCGAAAGAGCCGGACTGCCAGGGCCACAGCAACCAGCACCCACGCCAGGGTGGGGACCAGCAGGGGCAACGAGTCGGCGAGGGCGACTCCGCCGTTCCAGGCGTCGACGACCAGCTCGGTCGCCGACCCGCCGGGGAGGAGTCGCTTGAGGAGGGTGAGCTCGTCGGTCCCCGCGATCCCCACCCAGCTGGCCACCGCGATGATGCCGAGACTCACGGGCAGCGTGGTCACCTGCGCGTGCTCGGGCGACGTCGTGAGGCCCGCCGTGGCGAGGGCCAGCGCGACCATCATGACGACGGACGCCAGGATGGCCACCACCAGCAGCGGCACCTGCGCGGGGCTGCTCGCGACCACACCGAAGACGGCCAGGATCGCGACCACCTGGAGGAGCGAGATGACCGTGAGGGGAAGAACCAGGCCGGTGAGGATCCCGGAGTCCGAGGCGGCGGTGGAGCGGAGCCGCTTGAGGAAGAGGTTCTGCCTACGCGAGGCCAGCGTGGTCACCGCGGTCGCGTACAGCCCGAAGGCCATCACGGTGAAGACCACGATCGCCGCGATGTAGCCGAGGCTCGCCTCCTCGGTGAAGAACTCGTGGCGGTAGACGAAGAACGCACTGACGACGAACGGGATGACCAGCCCGGTCACGAGGACGAGCCGGTTCCGGAAGATCTGGATCAGCTCGCTGCGAGCGATCTCGAGCATGGGTCGTTCCTCTCGTGGGGAGGCCGGTGGCCGTCGGTCGGTGGGCTCAGGCGGCTTCGAGGGCGCGGAAGACGTCGTCCAGACGGGTCGGACCGGCTTCCAGCTCCTCCAGCTCGACCCCGGCGCCGTGCGCCCAGTCCAGCAGCCGGTAGAGGTCGCCCTGCAGGTCGAACGTCTCGACGTGGAAGGCCCCGTTGCGCGCTCCGACGGTCGGGGGCTCGGGCGCCCCGGGTGGGAGGGCGAAGGTGATCACCGACGGCAGGGTCTGCGTCAGCTCGACGACGGTTCCCTCGCGGCGCAGGGTGCCGTCGTGCATGAGCCCGATCCGGTCGGCTCGCTGCTGGGCCTCTTCCAGGTAGTGGGTGGTGAGCACGACCGTGGAGCCGTCCTCACGGAGGCGGTCCACCGCGGCCCAGAGTGCATCCCGCGACTGGATGTCGAGGCCCGTCGTGGGCTCGTCCAGGATCACCAGCTCGGGGCCGCCGAAGACAGCCGTGGCGAAGTCCAGGCGACGCTTCTCCCCACCGGACAGCTGTGACACGCTCGCATCCTTCTTCCGCGTGAGCCCGGAGACTCCGAGCACGCGGCCGACGTCGTCGTCCCGTCCGCTCAACGCACCGAACAGGCCGACCGACTCCTCCACCGTCAGATCGGGCGAGAAGCCGCTCTCCTGCAGCATGATGCCCATCCGCGGCCGCACCGCTCGCCGGTCCTGCGGGCTCCTGCCGAAGATCCGTACGGCCCCGGAGGCCGCGCGACGGTGACCTTCGACGACCTCCAGCGTGGACGTCTTGCCTGCTCCGTTCGTGCCGAGCAGTGCGTAGAGCTCACCGGGTCGGACCTGCAGCGACAGGTCGCGTACGGCCTCGAAGTCGCCGTACGTGACGTGCAGACGCTCGACGTCGATGACGGGAGAACCGGGCATCGAGCACTCCTCTCGTGTTCGGGTCGGTGCCGTGCGATCAGGTTCTCGCGCGAGCCTGCGGCGTCGCATCGGTAGAAGGCCCTGATCTCGCCGCCGGTCACGTGCCCCGGCGCCAGGCACCAGGCCTGACAGGTGCCGTCGGCATCGGTGACAATCGCCTAGACCGGGGCGAACGGGGATGGGAGAGCGCGTGGACCTCGTGGGCCGGCGCGCGGAGCGCGAAGCGGTCGACCACCTGCTCGCCGAGGCGCGGGCCGGGCGGAGCGGGGCGCTCGCGGTGCTCGGCGAAGCCGGGATCGGGAAGACGGCGCTGCTCGAGCACGCCCGCGCGGTCGCAGCACGATCCGGGTTCCGGGTGGAGACCTCGGTCGGGGTGGAGGCCGAGATGCAGTTCGCGTTCGGCGCTCTCCACCAGCTGTGCGCGCCTCTCCTGACGCAGCTCGACGCGTTGCCCGAGCCGCAGCGGGTCGCTCTGGCTGTGGCGTTCGGGCAGCGCGAGGGAGCTGCTCCGGACCGCTTCCTGATCGGGCTGGCCGTCCTCAACCTGCTGGCCGAGGTTGCCGAGGAGCAGCCGCTGATGTGCGTCGTCGACGATGCGCAGTGGCTGGACGAGGCGTCGGGTCAGGTGCTGGCCTTCGTGGCGCGGCGCGTGGCCGCCGAGCGGATCGCCCTGCTCTTCTCGATGCGCGATCCCGCCGACGGCGGCGACCTGAGCTCGTTCGTCGGACTGCCCGAGCTGCGCCTCGACGGGCTGGACGACACCAGCGCACGAGCGCTGCTGGCCGCGACGCTCCCGACGCCGCTCGACGACGGCGTGCGCCACCGGATCATCGCCGAGGCACGCGGCAACCCCCTCGCGTTGCTGGAGCTGCCGCGCGGTGCGCCTCCGACGCGGCTGGCCGGCGGGTTCGACCTGCCGGACGCGTCGAGCGTCCCGCGCCGCATCGAGGACAGCTTCCGGCGGCGCTCCGTGAACCTGCCGACCGAGACCCAGCTGCTTCTGCTGCTCGCAGCGGCCGAGCCGACCGGGGACGCGGCTCTGCTGTGGCGCGCAGCCGCTCACCTGGGCATCGATCCCGAGACCGTTGCGCCCGCAGAAGCTGCCGGGATGCTGGAGATCGACAGCCGAGTCCGGTTCCGGCATCCGCTGGCGCGCTCGGCCGTGTACCAGAACGCGACCGAGCCGGACCGTCGGCGCGTGCACGGTGCGCTGGCGGCTGCCACCGATCCTCGGCTCGATCCCGATCGGCGTGCGTGGCACCGTGCACGGGCGCTCCTGGGAGCCGACGAGGACGTCGCCGCGGAGCTGGTGCGCTCAGCCGGGCGAGCGCAGTCCCGCGGCGGGTTGGCCGCCTCGGCGGCGTTCCTCCGGCACGCGGCCGAGCTCACGCCTGACCCGGCCGTCCGGGCCGGTCGTGCGCTGGACGCTGCCCACGCCGAGCACGAGGCCGGTGCGTCCGAGGCTGCGCTGGAGCTGCTCGCCGTCGCTGCGACCGGGCCGTTGGCGGCCATGCAACGCGCTCGCCTCGACCTGCTCCGCGCCGAGATCGCGTTCCATCTGACGCGGACCAGCGACGCGGTGGGGATGCTCGTCGACGTAGCCAGGACGCTCACGCCGCTCGACGCGGGCCTGGCCCGCGAGAGCTACCTCCGCGCGCTCGACGCCGCGATCGTCACGGGCGACGCGGGTCCCGGTGGACGGGTGCTGGAGGTGGCCGAAGCTGCTCGAGCCGCGCCCGCACCACCGGGCCCGGCGCGACCGGCTGACCTGCTGCTCGACGGGCTGGTGACGACGTTCACCCTGGGGTACGAAGCGGGCGTGCCCGGACTTCGGCGCGCGGTGGAGACGTTCCGCACCCGCGAGCCACGCGCTGACGGCGAGGGCTCGAGCGACGGCCAGCGCTGGCTGTGGCACGCCAGCCGCACGGCGACGGCGCTCTTCGACGACGAGGCGGTCCACGAGCTGGGTCGTCGCCACGTGGACCTCGCACGCGAGTCGGGCGCGCTGGCCACCCTCCCCGCGGCGCTCCTCTTCCGTTCCGTGTCGCTGGTGCTCGCCGGCGACCTGGCCCGCGCGACCGAGCTCGCCGACGAAGGAGTCGCGATCGCGGCGGCGACCAGGGCGATGCCCTTGCTCCACGCCGAGCTCATCCTGGCGGCCTGGCGCGGCCGCCCGGAGCAGACGGCCGAGATCTCCGCCGCCATCGTCAGCGGGGCCGGCCCTCGAGGGCGCGGCACCGAGGTCTCACTCGGCCAGTACGCCCTGGCGGTGCTCCACAACGGCACGGGCGACTACCGTGCCGCGTCGGACGCCGCCGCGCGCGCCTGCGAGTCGGCTGAGCTGAACCACAGCAACCTGGCTCTGCCCGAGCTCGTCGAGGCTGCGTGTCGCACCGGCCAGCAGGATCGCGCGGCTCGTGCGCAGCACGAGCTCGGCGCGCGGGCCCGCGCCGCCGGGACCCCGTGGGCACTCGGGCTCGAGGCGCGCTCCCGGGCCTTGACGACCACCGGCCCGGGCGCCGAGAGCCACTATCTCGAGGCGATCGAGCACCTGAGCAGGTGCCGGATGGCCGTCTACCTCGCCCGCACCCACCTCGTGTACGGCGAGTGGCTCCGCCGCGCACGTCGGCGCCAGGACGCCCGCGTGCAGCTCCGGACGGCCCACGAGCTGTTGTCCGACATGGGCGCGGAGGGGTTCGCCGCCCGCGCTGCACGCGAGCTGCGTGCCACCGGCGAGCACCCACGGAAACGCACCGCCCAGCCCACCGACGCACTCACGCCCCACGAGCTGCAGATCGCGAGACTGGTGGCCACGGGAGCGACGTCCCGTGAGGTGGCGGCGCAGCTGTTCCTCAGCCCTCGCACGATCGAGGCCCACCTCCGCAACATCTTCCGCAAGCTGGGGATCACCTCACGCCGACAGCTCAGGGAGCTGCCGCTCTCCTGACTCCTCGCCGGCGGCCGCGTCGGGATCCGGCGCAGCGACGTCACCGCCTCAGCCCCGGGTCACCCGCAGGGTACGCAGGGTCGGGTCGGCTGCGTACGCGATGCGCACGCCGGCGTGCTGAGCGTCGCGAAGGGCCGCGCGGGTCTCGGCGGTCACGCGTTCCCCGGGGGCGAGCACCGGGATGCCGGGAGGGTACGGCGCGACGAGCTCGGCGCTGACCCGGCCGACGGCGTCCTCCAGGGGCACAGCCTCGGCCGCTGCGAAGAACGCCTGCCGGGGAGGCGTCGCGGTCACCGCCTCGACCCGGTAGGTCGACGGCCCGACGACGGGTCGGGGCGCGCTGCGGTGTCGCGCGACGGACGCGACGATCTCGCCGGCGAGCCGGTCCAGCGACTGCGCGGTGTCGGCCAGCGACACCACGGCGACGATCACGTCGCGGTCGGCGGACTCGACGGGCAGCCCGGCGGCCAGCAGGTCGCGCTCGACGGCGTTGCCGTCGGCGCCCGTGCCGCTGAGAACGAGGGCCAGCTTGAGCGGATCCATCGCTGCGCCGTCGAGGACGGCCAGCCCGTCGACGGCCCGCAGCCGGTCGCGTGCTGCCCTGGTGGCGGCGATCGCGCCGCCCAGCAGCTCCTCGCCGTCACGCTCGAGCAGCGCGCGGGCGGCGTCCGTGCTGGCCAGGATCGCGCCGGCGGGGCTCGTGGTCGCGGTCGCCTCCACACCGGCGTCGAGGCGGGCCGCATCGATCCGCTCGGTGCGTGCGAGGACGAGCGCGGCCTGGCTCCACGCCGGCAGCGTCTTGTGCGCACTGGTGATCATCACGTCGGCGCCGAGCTGGAGCGGGTGGCGCGGCAGGTCGGGGTGGAAGCCGAAGTGTGCCGCCCAGGCCGCGTCGACGATCAGCGGGACGCCGTGGTCGTGAGCGGCGTCGGCGATCCCGGCGACGTCGCCGACCGTGCCGACGTACGACGGGTCGCCGACGAACACGGCCCGTGCGTCGGGATGGTCGGTCAGCGCCTCGCGTACGGCCGTCGGTGGTACGCCGAGCGGCAGCCCGGTCTCCGCATCGATGTCCGGCCGGACCCAGACCGGCGTCAGGCCGGCGAGCACGAGCCCGAGCAGCAGCGAGCGGTGCAGCGTACGGCTGACGACGACCTCGTCGCCGTCGCCCGCCACCGCGAGCGCGACCGCCTGGTTGGCGTGCGTCGCACCGCCGGTCGAGAAGCGGCAGACGTCCGCGGCCCACAGCCGTGCGGCACGGCGCTCGGCCTGGGTCAGGGTGCCGCCGGTGAGCTTCATCGTGTCCAGGCCGGCGTAGAGCGGGACGTCGCCGGCGACCACGTCGCCCACGAGATCGGTGCGCTGCTTGTGCCCGGGGATGGTGAACGGCGTCGGCGGCTCCTCGCGGAACCGCAGCCAGGCATCGAGGAGCGGCGCGTCGTGTCGCAGGCCGCGGGGGTCAGTCGGCATCGGGCCTCCAGTCGGTCGGCGTCGTGCTCAGGACCGTGATGAGTGCGGTCGTGAGGGCCCTGACCTGGCCGAGGTCGACCCACTCGTCGACCGCGTGCAGCCCACCGCCGGAGGGTCCGCAGACCAGAGTCGGGCA
Organism: Mumia flava; assembly: GCF_002797495.1. Classification (NCBI taxonomy): domain Bacteria; kingdom Bacillati; phylum Actinomycetota; class Actinomycetes; order Propionibacteriales; family Nocardioidaceae; genus Mumia; species Mumia flava. The sequence goes on along the minus strand of NZ_PGEZ01000001.1, from coordinate 336,076 downwards.
GACCTGCTGCCACAACGGTGCCTCCATCCAGTACGGGGCGTCGAACGTCGGCGTCGTCCCCAGCACGTCGCAGAGCCGGCCGGCGAGGTCTGCGGCCGGCCCGGCCGGGTCCATCCGCCAGCCGTCCCGGTGCGCGAGCAGCGCGGCGTCGGCGCGCCACCCGGGAGCGATCAGGGATCGGACCTCGTCGAGTGCTGCGGCGCTGGCCAGCTCGGGCCGGGTCCGCATCTCGACGAGGCACTCGGCGTGGTCGGGCACGACGAACGCGGAGGAGCCGCCGGCGGCAACGGTCGCCACGAGGTCGCCGCCGGACTCGCGGACGGCGTCGGCGCGGGCGTCCACGGCGTGGAGCAGGCGACCGAGGTGGGTCACGGCGTTGACGCCGAGCTCCGCCTGCGAGCTGTGCGCCGCCACGCCCTCGAAGGTCACGCGCACCACGGCGAAGCCGCGCAACGACCGGCACGGGGCGAGGTCGGTCGGTTCGGCGATCAGGCAGACGTCAGGCCGGATCCCGAGCGTCGGGAGCGCGGCGATGACGGCCTCGCTGCCGAGGCAGGCGTGCTCCTCGTCGGAGACGAGCGCGAGCACCGGCCGTACGGCCGCGCCGGCTGATGACAGGTGCTCCGCCGCGGCGACCATCGCAGCGACACCGCCCTTCATGTCGGCGGCGCCGCGGCCGCTGAGCCGGTCTCCGTCGACGTGGGGCACGAACGGGTGCGCCATCCCGTCGACACCGACCGTGTCGAGATGACCGACGAACACGATCGTCGGCTGGTCCTCCGGGCCGGGCGCCACGGCGAGCAGGCTCGGTCGATCCGCGACGCCCGGCGCGTCCACCACCGTCGTAGCGAACCCGGTGGCGTCGAGTCGCGTGCGGACGTGCTCGACGATCCGCGTCTCTCCGGCAGCTCCGGGCACCAGTCCGGGGTTGACGCTGTCGATCGCCACGAGCTCGGCCAGCAGCTCGACGGCGCTGATCTCCGCCTCGTGCATGGTGCGAGCCTACGGATCCGGAGCCGTCCCTGGCATGCCGTTCGCTCAGCCGCCGGCGTTCAGCAGCCCGAGGAGCACCGGATAGGTGACCGACGTCTGCTGTGACGGGTTCGCGACGTCGACCACGTCGTGCGGGAGGCCGAGGCGTGCCGGGAAGGCCCGTGCGATGACGTGGGCGCCCTGCTCGCGCCACTGCCGTACGAGGACCTCCGTGCGAGCGTTCGCGACCTCGGTGTCCGCTGCGTTCGTGACGACCGTGACGTCCACGGTCTGCGGTGGTTCGCGGTCCGACTCGGCCAGGATCGCACGCGACAGCAGCATCATCTCCGCCGCGCCGCTGATCGTCTCGCCCCCGTACGCGTGGTCGAGGTCGCCGGTCGCCGACACGGAGAAGTCCGGGAGGCGGGAGACGAGGTTCGGCGCCGCCCAGCCGAGCGGGCCCGGCAGGACGCGCAGTCCGACCGCGGGGGCGACGGCGACGACGCGCTCGACCTCGCGGTTCTGGGCCGTCCAGGCTGCGACCAGCCCGCCCATCGAGATGCCCATCACCCGGACCGAGTCACCGAGGCCGGCGGCCACGTCCACCGACGCGTCGGCCCAGCGGACCATGTCCTCGGCGGAGAACGAGGATGCCTCGGAGACCGGGCCGATCCCGGTGCCGCTCTCGTCGGCGATCCCGTGCTTGGGCGCTCGCAGCACCACGACGTTCATCCCCTCCGTCCGGAGCGACTCGGCGATCTCGCGGAACTGCCGCGGACAGTTGGTCAGGCCGTGGAACAGCACGACCGCGACCTGCGTACGCGCGCCCGTGTCGTAGAGCGCGCTGCGGCACGGCTCGAAGACGTTCTCCTCGTCCTCCGGAGCTGCCCACGCCTCGAACAGCTCCACGGCCTCGCCGCGGTTCGTCGCCGGCTCCCCGTGCGACTCCTCCAGCGCGCTGACGTCGACGGGGACGAGGGCCAGGCCGAGCGTGAGGAGGATGAACGCGAGCAGTGCGACCCCGGTCCAGCGGAGGACGCGGCGTACGGCGGAGCGCCTCGGTCGTGGGGAGGGACCGGCCGGCTGACCGGAGCCGTCGCCGTCGGTGGTCGGGTCTGCGCCCATCCCGTGTCTCCCCGTGGACTCGAGCGGTCCTGTTCACCGAAGCGTGGACCCATCGGGCGGGCCCGGCAACCGAAGGGCGGGTCGCACCGGGGACCGCGAACCGTTCGAGGTCGAGGCGCTCCGGCCTAAGCGCTCCGTGCGGCCCGGATGGACGGGTAGTTGGCCTCGGCCCAGTCGCCCACGGGCTCGAGCAGGGCCAGGAGCTGCTGGCCCAGGTCGGTCATGGAGTACTCCACTCGGGGCGGGACCTCGCCGTAGCTGTGCCGGAGCACCAGGCCATCGTGCTGCATCTCCTTGAGCTGTTGCGTGAGCATCTTCGCGGAGACCTTCTCGAGGCTGCGCCCCAAGGAGTTGAACCGCTGTGGTCCCTCGCGCAGCTCCCACAGGATCAGCGCCTTCCACTTCCCGCCGATGAGGTCGACCGCGAGGTCGAGACCGCATGAGTAGCCGTCCATGACACTTCCTTTTTGGTAAGTACTGCACTTTAAAGTGCATACTAGCGCTCGGGTCTGTATGAGTGGATGGTAAGTGCCATGAGCCTTCACGGTCCCTCCACCGCTCCATCCGGCACGACACCGCGCGCGTGGCGCCCCTGGGCTGGTCTCGCCGTCCTGGCACTGCCCACGCTGCTGCTGTCGCTCGACATCACCGTGCTCCACTTGGCGGTGCCTCATCTGTCTGCCGACCTCGACCCCACCGCCAGCCAGACCCTGTGGATCATCGACATCTACGGGTTCCTGCTGGCGAGCCTGCTCATCGCGATGGGCGCCGTCGGCGATCGCTGGGGAAGGCGTCGACTCCTCCTCGTCGGAGCGCTCGCCTTCGGGGCGGCCTCGACCGCTGCCGCCTTCGCGCAGACCCCCGAAGCCCTGATCGCCGCGCGGGCCACCATGGGCATCGCGGGCGCTGCGATCATGCCGTCAACTCTCTCGCTCATCGCGAGCCTCTTCCCCGATGCTCGTCAGCGGGGCACGGCCATCGGGATCTGGGCGGCGATGTTCTCCGTGGGGATCGCCTTGGGGCCGGTCCTGGGCGGCGTCATGCTGGAGCACTTCTGGTGGGGTTCGGTGTTCTTGCTGGGCGTCCCCGTGATGGTGCTCCTGCTGCTGGCCGGGCCCCGACTCCTGCCCGAGCCGGCCACCGACGCACGGGTCCAGGTACGGCCGTCGAGCGTGCTGCTCCTCATGGGCGCGTTGTTGGCTGCCACGTACGCACTCAAGGACGCGGCGTCGCACGGAGCTGGCGCCCCAGCCCTGCTCGGCGTCGTGGCCGCACTCGTCCTCGGCACCGCCTTCGTGGTCCAGCAGCGTTCGGCGTCCTCGCCGCTGCTCGACCTGTCCCTGTTCGGTGAGCGCCGGGTCCGAGCCACCCTGGTGTCCCTGCTGGTCAGCGTCGGCGCCGTCGGCGGGATCTACCTGTTCGTCACCCAGTTCCTCCAGCTCGTCGCCGGGCTCGACCCGCTGCCTGCGGGGCTCAGCCTCGTACCGGCAACGGCCGTGCTGATCGCGACCTCGGTGCTGGCTCCGAGCCTGGCTGCGCGCATCGGCGCGGGTCGGGTGCTGGCAGGCGCACTGGCGATCTCCGCGGCGGGATTCGTGGCGCTGGCCGCCACCTCGGCCGGCAGCTCCCACTGGTGGGTGGTGGCCGGGTTCGCCGTCGTCTACGCCGGAGTCGGCCCGGTGATGGCTCTGGGAACGGATCTGGTGGTCGCGTCCGCTCCGCCCGCGCGGGCCGGCGGGGCGGCTGCACTGAGCGAGACCGGCAGCGAGCTCGGCATCTCGTTGGGCGTGGCGATGCTCGGATCCCTCGGCACGGCGGTGTTCGCCGCGCGTGCCGGAGCTGACGTGGACGGTGGACTGGACTCCCTGAGCGCGGTGGCGGCGCAGGCCGGCCGATCGGCGGAGGCGAGCGGTGCCGTCGGCGTCGCCCAAGCGGCCTTCGTCGACGGGATGACCACCGCCAGCTGGGTCGCGGCGGCCCTCCTCGTGCTCGCGGCCGGGGTGACCTGGCGAGCCTTCTCGGCCGTGAGGGACAGGGCATGACCTTCGGCACGACGCCGCCGTCCGGTCGGGGAGGCGCTGTGACGCGACCGCCGCGTGTGATGGTCGTGGACGACCAGACGTTGGTGCGGCAAGGCATCCGTGCGTTGCTGGATCTCAGCAGTGAGGTGGCTGTGGTGGCGGAGGCCGCCGATGGCGACGAGGCCATGGCGAGGCTCGCGGAGATCGCGGTGGACGTCGTGCTGCTCGACCTGCGTACGTCAGGCTGCGACGGGCTCTCCGCACTTGCCGACCTGAAGGCGCGGGGGTTCGACGTTCCCGTCCTGCTGCTCACCACCGTCTACGACGAGCGGCAGGCGGGTGACGCGCTCCAGGCGGGTGCTCGTGGATACCTGCTCAAGGACGTGTCCTTGGCCCAGCTCGTCGGAGCGATCCGCTGCCTCGCGAACGGCGGCACCTTTCTCCAACCGGTCGTGACCGAACGGCTGCTGCGCGTCGTGAGGACGCGCCGGACGGATCTGGACGCGACGCCGAACCCGGTGCCCCTCACCGCGCGCGAGGTGGACGTCCTCCGACTCGCGGCCTCGGGCTGGTCGAACCGAGAGATCGCGGCGGGTCTGCATCTGGCCGAGGGCACCGTCAAGAACCACATGTCGGCCGCCCTGGTGAAGCTGGGAGTCCGCGACCGGACGAGGGCGGTCCTGCGTGCACTCGAAGAGGGACTGCTCGCGCCCGCGTCGAGCGCCGAAGCGCCGTGAGCGTACTCCTCGCGGAGTGGCGTTGCGCGACCACAACCGTGACTTTCGGCACGCCCGCAGTCCGCCCGTGTTTCCTAAGGTCGGACGTAAGACGCCCGCCACCTGAAGGACTCGACATGTCGCTCCCGGCCGTTGAGGCGTCCCTCGACGCCCGTCCAGGACCGGCCGCCCGATGGCCTGCGTATGCCATCGCGGGAGGTGTAGGACTCTTCTGCGTGGTGGTCGGCGCGATGTGGGTGGTCGACCACGTCGTCCACGGTCGGCCGATCGACGGCACGGCGTGGATCATCCTGGGCGCGACCCTGCTCCGGATCCTCACCATCGGTATCGCGCTCGCCAGTGTTCAGGCGTGGGGCAGGGCGCTCCCGAACGCGCTGGTCCTGACGGGTCTGTGGGGGTGTGCCGCCGCGCAGATCGTCTACCCTGCCACCGAGCTGGTCGTGAAGGTGGCCGTCCTGCTCGGGCTGCTCGACCTTCCTCCCACGGGCATCGGCAACATGAGCGCAACCGGTTGGTTCAACTTCTCGATGGCCTGGCTCGTCTTCGGCGTTCCCGGCCTCCTGTTCGTCGCCGCCGCGCGATCGTACGTGAGTCGCCGGGGGAGTGCGGGGTGGTGGCCGCTGGTGGGGACGGTTGCGGGGACGGTGCTGCTGTTCGGCATCGGGTGGATGATCGGATGACCGATGACTACTGACGAGGAGCCGGGCCACACCGGCCTCGACCCGGTTGACGACCTGCGGATCCGCGGCGTCACCTGCGTCGACGGGCGCCTGCGGGATCTGACCATCGAAGGCGGCGTGCTGATCCGCGCGCGCGTATCACCGGACGGTGCCGTCGGCGGGTCCCTTCCCGTGCTCGACGGGCGCGGCCTGGTGGCACTGCCCGGGCTGGTGGAGGCTCATTGCCACCTCGACAAGACGTTGTTCGGGCGACCATGGGTCCCGCACCTGGCGGAGGACTCACTGACCTCCCGCGTCACCACCGACCGAACCCATCGCGCGCGGCTGGGCATCCCCGACCCGATCGCGATGCGGGCGCTCCTGGCCCAGATGGCGGCCACGGGCACCAGCCTCGTCCGCAGCCACACCGACGTGGATCCCGAGGTGGGGTTGCTGGGCATCGAGCGGGTGCGTGACGTCGCCAGCGAGGTGGCGCACGTGATCGAGGTGCAGCAGGTGGCGTTCCCGCAGCACGGCTTGCACGCCAACCCCGGGACGCTCGACCTGATGGCAGCCGCCCTGGCTGAAGGGGCCCAGGTGGTGGGAGGACTCGATCCCACCTCGGACGGGGACGCGCGGGACTACCTCGATGCGATCTTCGCGCTGGCAGAGCGCCACGGCGCGAAGGTCGACCTGCACCTGCATGCGCGGGGCGACGTCGGCCTTCAGGAGCTCGATCTGGTGATCGAGCGCACGAAGACGCTGCACATGGCGGGGCGGGTCGCCGTCAGCCACCTGTACTGCGTCGGAGATCTCGATCTCGACGGCGTGCGGGCGCTGGCCGACAAGCTCGCCTCGGCCGGCGTCGGGGTCGTGACGGCGGCGCCGTACAGCTTTCCGGTGCCACCGATCCGGGAGCTCATGGCGGCGGGCGTGGTGGTGGGATGCGGACACGACGGCATCCGGGACCTGTGGGGGCCGTACGGGACGGGCGACATGCTCGACCGCACGCGCCACATCGCCATGCGCAGCGGCTACCGGAGCGACGCGGACATCGAGCTGGTGCTGGCGGCGGCCACCAGCGGCGGACGCCGGCTCCTGGTCGGCGAGGCGGGTGGGATCGTCGAAGGTCGGCGAGCGGACCTGATCCTGGTCCCGTCGTCATGCGCCGCCGAGGCGGTGGTCGCAGCACCGCCTCGACGGCGCGTCGTACGCGGCCGCCTGCGGTGAGCCACCCGCGTGCACGGCCTCGTGCAGGGACACGAGACCTACTGCGACTCCTCGCGCCCTCGCGTGCTCTCGACGTAGGCGGCGAGCGCGGTGCGGTTGCTCACCCCTAGCTTGGCGTAGACGTGAGCGAGGTGGGTCTTCACGGTGCCGCGACTGATGAAGAGCCGGGTACCGATCTCGGGATTGGTGAGTCCTTGCACGGCCAGGGCGACGACCGTCTCCTCGGTCGGAGTGAGGCTGCCCCACCCCGAGCTGGGGCGGTGGGTGCGGGTCCCGCGCATGCGACGCGCGAGCTCGACTGCCGCCAGGCCGAGGCCCTTGCCACGAGCGACCAGGGCCGGATCCGGCTCGACATCGGGCGGTGGGCCCGCGTCCACCCGAAAACCGATCGTGTCCCGGGCGGCGGCCGTCGCCGCCACCAGCACCACGGCCAGGTCCGCCGAGCCGCGGCCAGGCAGGAGTCTCGCGAGGCTCTCGACGGCCGTCACGCAACCGAGCACGGCTCCGATCTGGTCAGCGACGGCCAGGGACTCGTGGAAGGCCTCGAACGCGGCGTCGTCGTCCTCGGCCACGAGGAGGTGTCCCCGCTCGGCACATGCGGCTGCGCGGGCACGGGGGAACCGGCCCTGCGCCGTCTCCTCCAAGACCCCGTCGACCAGGACTCGCGCGTCCTCGAAGCGGCCCACCACCCGCAGGGCCTGCGACTGGATCACGCGGGTCTCGGGTGAGACGTCGTCGCCGAGGCCGGAGAGCCGGCCCCACCATGCAGCCTCACGTTCGCACCACTGGAGGCAGTCGTCGATGTTCCCGGACCACAGCGACACCCGTGCCGCGGTGCGTTCCCAACCGGGCACCAGGACGGGATCGGGCAGACGGTCCAGGACGTCCTGGACAGGACGCATCACGGCGGTGGCTTCGTCGAGCCGCCCCTGGAGCGCCAGGACCTCGGCCAGAGACGCGGCAGCGACCCCGCGCCGGTGGAGGTCCCGGAGCGGTTCGGCGACCGAGCAGGCACGACGCGCGTCCGCCTCGGCGGTGATGAGGTCGCCGGAACGCGCACGTGCGAGGGCGAGATAGGCCAGACCGGTCGACGCGATGCCCCGGTCTCCCGTCGCGACCAGGGCTGCGCAGGGGTCGGGCAGGAGGGCCGTGCTCCGTCGGTAGTCGTCGCGCAGGTAGGCGACGACCCCCAGGAGCACGGCCGACGCGTGCTGCACCAGCCGGTCACCCCGGGCTGTCGCCTCGGCCTGCAGAGCCGTCGCCCGTAGCGTCGCCTCGTCGAGGTCGCGCCACATCACGTACACCGCCTCGAGGGTCCGCGCGAGCCGGTCGGATTCGCCGTCCCCGGCCACGCGAGCGGCCTGCGCCGCCTCAGCCGCCCACCCCGGGGCGTGCAGAGGGTCGGCCGTGTCGGCCGCGAGCGCGGCCGAGAGCAGAACCCTCGCGTGGAGGGGCGTACGTTCACCGGCGCCCGCCTCGATGGCCGCCCTGGCGAGTCGGAGGCCGTCTCGCCGGTGCGACTCCAGATGCCACCACCACCCCAGGTGAGCCGCGATCGTGCGGGCCGCCACCGGGGCGGGCCCGGCGAGGCCCTGCTCGATCGCCCAGGACAGGTTGCTGTACTCCGCCGCGACGACCGATCGCCACAGGTCCTTGTCCTTCTCGCGCAGAGGTGCAGCACTCTCGAGGAGATCGAGCATCACGGTGACGTGGCGCCGTCGTACCTCGTCCTCCTCACCGGCCTCCGCCAACCGTTGCGCTGCGACGGCGTGGATCGTGTGCAGCAGGTGGTACCTGGCCACCGGTCCTGTCGTGTCCGACGACAGCAGGGAGGCGTCGACGAGCCTCCGCAGCGCGGGGACGACGCGGGCTGCCTCGACCGAGGAGCCACAGCAGACCGACTGTGCCTGCTCCGCCGTGAAGCCGGCCCGGAACACCGACAGCCGTCGGAACACGACCTGGTGCTCGCTCTCGAGGAGGTCGTGGCTGCGGCGGATGGACGACTCCAGGCCCTCCAGATGGAACGACGGGCCTGGCGTGTCGGCCAGAAGGTCCAGGGGCTCCCGAACTCGTGCCGCGATCTCCTCGACGGACAGCGTCGTCGCCCAGCCTGCCGCCAGCTCCAGCGCCAGCGGCAGGCGATCGATGCGGTCGCACATCTGACGTACGGGACCGGGAGCGACCGTGACCTCCGACAGCGCGCCGACGCGGTCGGTGAAGAGGGCCACGGCCTCGTCCGGTCGCAGACCGAGGAGCCGTATCGGCCGCTCACCCTCGATCCCGAGCCGCACCCGGCTCGTTGCCAGGAACCGCGGCGCGTCGCCGGCCCGCAAGGCGTGGACGAGCCGGCCGAGGTGGGCCGCGACGTGCTCGCACTCGTCCAGGACGAGCAGCGTCGCGGGTCCGGTCATGGCCGCCACGACCGAGGCCAGTGGGTCGCTGCGTGAGGTCGGGGCGCCGACCGCGGCGCCGACCGCGTCGACGACGTCGTTGAACGACCGTGCGGGTCCTAGCTCGACCCAGCAGGGGTCGACCCCTTCGGTGGCCGTCGCGGTGGCGAGCATCGCCGCGAGCCTGGTCTTGCCGACCCCTCCGGGTCCGAGGAGGGTCACCAGCACACCGGACCCGAGTGCTGCGCGCATGTCCTCGATCTCACCCTCACGGCCGACGAAGGTTGAGGCGTAGTGCGGGGGTCCTGCGGCAGCCACGACGGCGAGTCTGGCACGGATCATCCCGGTACGCGCGCGAGATCTGCCAGGTGGCAGATGTTCTTGCGCGCCCACGGCCGAAGACTCGTACCACCGCCGCGGACCAGCCCCGGCGGCCCTCACCCAAGGAGAATCCCGATGGCACGCAAGGTAGTCGCCAACATCACCCTCTCCCTCGACGGCCGGACCACCGGCCCCGCCGGCCCCTACGACATGGGGTGGATCGTGCCCCACAGCATCACGGACATGGCGCGTGACCACCTGGTCGCCATCACCGACGCCACGACGGCCGTCCTCGGTCGCAGCAACTACGAAGGCTTCGGCGGGTTCTGGCCGACGGTGGTCGACGACGAGAGCGCGGACGAGCGGGACCGCCAGTTCGCCGAGTGGCTGAACAAGACGGAGAAGGTCGTCTTCAGCCACACCCTCGAGGAGCTGCCGTGGGAGAACTCCCGCGCCGCGGACCGCGAGCCGGCAGAGATGATCCGACAGCTCCGCGAGGAGGAGGGACGGGACATCTACGTCCTCGCGAGCCAGTCGATCATCCGGCATCTGCTCGACGCAGGAGAGGTGGACCGGCTGAGCATCAACCTCGCTCCCGAGGTCGTGGGAGGGGGCGCCCGGCTCTTCGAGGACGGCCTGCAGGCCTCCTCCTGGACCCTGACCGACCTCGCCACCAGCGACTCGGGGTCCGTCTGGCTCATCTACGACCGCGTCCGCTGAGCCGTCCTGGGCGCAGGGGCAGACCATCAGCCGACGGGTGGGTGACAACGCCAGGGGTAGGCAGGACCGGGCGTGGTACGGCGGCGGGACCGAACCCACGATGAAGCTGTCGGGGCACCCCGGCCGTCCCGCACCGGGACGTCATCGAGAGGAACCTCAATGAGCAAGACGATGCACGACCAGCCCGCAGCAGCCGAGGTCACCCGCCTGGTGGACGGCTACCTGAACGCGTGGAACGAGGTCGACCACACGGAGCGGATCCAGATCATCGAGCAGTGCTGGGAGGTCGACGGCGCCCTGGTGGACCCGCCCATGGACGGGCAGGGCCACGCAGGGATCGACGCCTTGGTCCGCGCACTGCACGAGCACTACCCCCGCCACCGATTCGTCCGCTGCGGGGAGGTGGAGTCCCACCACGACGCATTCCGCTTCCGGTGGCGGCTGGTGGGGCCGGACGGTACCGACGCCCTCACCGGAGTCGACTACGGCCTCGTAGGTGACGGTGGCCGGATCGCACGGGTCACCGGCTTCTTCGACGCCTCTCAGGACGCCGACGGCACGGGAGCGGGCCGATGACCAGCGACGCATCGGTGTCCTCGCAGGGCACGGGCAGCAGCGAGCTCCGCATGTGGCTGCAGATCGACGCTGTCGTCACCGGGGTCAACGCTCTGGCCTACCTGGTCGCGGCGCCGCTGGTGGTGGACTTGCTCGGGTCGACGGAGGGCATCGTGCGGGGCATCGGAGCGTTCCTGCTGCTGTTCACCCTCGTGGTCGTAGCCGCCGCCGCGCGGGCCGGGCGTACGCCCGGTCTCGCGTGGGCAGTGGTGGCGGGCAACGCGATCTGGACCGTCGTCTCGCTGGCCGTGGTTGTGATGGGCAGCCTGGAGCTCACCACTGCGGGGTCTGCGTGGGCGGTGGCCCAGGCCGTGGTCGTCGGTGGTCTCGCGGCGCTCCAGCTGCGCGCCCTGCGGTGAACGACCGTGCCTGCCACCCCGCGGGTGGCGGGCACGGTCGTGACTTCCGGCACTGGTGGCAATCCCGAGGGGAGAGGACGGTGTTGCAGTGCGACCGACCGCAGCCGACATCGAGCTCGGCGACTTCCTGCGTTCCCGACGCGGCGCCCTGTGTCCTGGCGACGTCAACGTGCCGACGTACGGTCGTCGGCGCGTGCCCGGGCTGCGTCGGGAGGAGGTGGCCTTCCTCGCCGGTGTCAGCACGTCGTACTACACCCGGATCGAGCAGGGGACCGCAGGCGCTGTGTCCGCCTCCGTCCTGTCCGCCCTCGCGGACGCGTTGCAGCTCGATCACGACGACCGTTCCCACGTGGCACGCCTGACACGCGTGACTCTCGCCCGTCCGGCCGCGCAGGGCCAGGTCCTGCTGCCGAGCATCGCCGCGGTGATGAACCACCTCCACGACGACGTACCCGTGGCCGTGCTCGGCCGCGGCATGCGGGTGCTCGCGTGGAACCGGCTCGCCCACCACGTCTTCGCACCCCACCGGGGGTTCGAGGAGCCCTTCGTGGATCGTGGCCTGAACTGGGCCGAGGTGCTGCTGCTCGATCCCTCCTCGCGCGGGCACTTCGCGGACTGGCCGCTCGTGGTGGAGGACATCGTCGGCCGGTTGCGCGTGGACGCGGCCCGGCGACCGGGCGACCCGGAGGTCACCGAACTGATCGAACGGCTGGCGCGGGTGAGCCCGGAGTTCCGGGCCGCATGGGACCTCCACCCCGCCCGCGAGCACCCGCTCGGCGGCACCGTGATCGAGCATCCGCTTCTCGGCCACCTCGAGCTCACCGACACGGTCCTCCGCTCGGTCGAGGACGAGGACCAGTCACTCATCGTCTTCCACTGCGAGCCGGGCAGCCCCACGGAGGTCGCGCTGCGAGCCCATGCCCGTCGGCGCCACGCATGACGTCAGTCGGCACCGGCGGCCTCGCCGTGCCGCTGCACTCACCCACACGAAAGGACAAGGCACCATGGAGATGAAGCTGGAACTGATCCCCGTCCCGGTCGTCGACATCGATCGGGCTAAGACCTTCTACGTCGACCAGGTCGGGTTCGTCGAGGACGTCGACGTCCGACCCGCCGACGGCGTCCGGTTCGTGCAGCTGACTCCGCCCGGATCCAGCTGCTCGATCGTCCTCGGCACCAACCTGCCCTCCATCACCGGCATGACACCGGGATCCTTGCTGGGCGTCCACCTGGTGGTGGACGACATCGCGGCAGTCCGCGACGAGCTCGTCTCGCGCGGGGTCCAGGTCGCCCAGATCCGAGACATCGGCGGCGGCGTCCAGTTCGCCGAGATCACCGACCCCGACGGCAACCGCCTGCTGCTGCAGGAGATGGCCTGGCGCACAGGCGACAAGTTCTGACCCGAACCGGGCGGCTGGCACCGATGAGCCCCCCGCAGCCGCGTCGTCCTACTCGCAAGACCTCACGACCAGCACAAGGAGGTTTCCATGGGCAACCAGCCGACCGCCACAGCCGTCACCCACCAGAACGCCTTGAACGCCGAGAAGAGCGCAACATGAGCGGCGCGGAGTGGACGGCTGAGCGAGTACGGGCCGAGCTGTCGCCTGGGATGCGCATGCGGACCTTGTTCGACACAGCGAAGGCGGCAACCTCGATTGCGCCCCATGAGCTGGAGCTGCTCCTCGCCGACAGCTCCTACGAGGCGCGCATGACTGCGTGCTGCATCCTCGACTTCCAGGCTCGCCAACGGCTAGGCGACCCCGAGCTCCGCGACATCTACCTGAGGCACCACGACCGGATCGATGACTGGGGCATGGTCGACAGGGCCGCACCCCGCGTCATCGGCGCCACCCTCGCAGGCGGCCCGTACGACCTGCTGCACGACCTCGCGGCCTCGCCGGATCCACATCGCCGGCGCACCGCCATGACTGCACCACTGTGGTTCGTGAAGTACGGCGACGACAGCGATGTCGAGGAAGGTATCTCGATCGCAGAAGTGCTGCACGCAGACCCCGATCCCGTCGTCCACAAACCGGTCGGCATCTATCTCGCCTACGCCGGTGAGCGGCTGCCAGAGCGACTGACCGAATTCCTGAGCCAGCACGGCGAGAAGATGCCCCGGGCAGCACTCCGCATCGCGACACGTAAGCGGAGGCCAGCATCCGACAGCGCTTGATCCAACAAGGGCTACAACCTCCGACCTGGAAGTGCGAATGGCCCCTGTGGGACACCGTGACCTCACGGCCCGCGGGCGAGATCCCCCGGAAGTACGTCCTACCCAGCCGCTCGGCCTCGGCGGACGACCTCCCGCACGGCCGATCGCTCAGGGGTGCATGGCACGCATGGCGCGGTCGGCCGTAGTCGTCAGGGGCACATCGAATGCTGACGAGATCGCGCGTGCGGCGCTCATGCAGGCGAACGCGGCGCCGACCATGGCCTCGGGCGCGGGGTCGTCGGGCGCGTACGCCGCTCCGATCCGTGCGGCTCGCTGGCGTGCTTCGGCGGCGATGGTCGTCTGGATCGACTCGAGCCGGTATAGATAGCCGCCGCGCAGGGCGGGTGTCTCGTCGACGATGCGCTCGATGGCATGGACCGGGATGTCGTCGTTGACGCCGCCGGCGGCACTGACCACCGTCTCGAACATCCCGCGAAGCGCTGTCCACAACGGCTCGTCGTCGGCCCTGGCCCGGAACGCCTCAAGGAGCTGCTCGCCGAGGAGGTCGTACTTGCCCAGGACCAGTTCCTCCTTGGAAGCGAAGTAGCGGAAGAAGGTCCGCCGGCTCATGCCCGCTGCCGTGGCGATGGCGTCGACGGTCGTGTCCTCGTAGCCGAATTCGTCGAAGAGCTCCTGGGCGACGGAGACCAGCTCTGCCTGGACGGCACGACGGGCGACGTCGCGGACCGTACGACGGGGTGACGAGGACATGGAGGCAGCCTAACGGTGCGATTTTGACACAGAGTGTCATAATTGACGTAGAGTGTAAGCATCAGATCCCGAAGGATGGAACAGTCGTGGCACAGCGAACGATCGTGATCACTGGGGCGTCGGACGGCATCGGCGCCGCCGCCGCGCGCAAGCTCGCCGCTCAGGGCGAGCGTCTGCTGCTCGTGGGGCGCCGCCGGGACAAGCTCGAGGCCGTCGCTCGGCCGTTGGGTGCCCAGAGCTTCGTGGCCGACTTCGAGCACCTGTCCGAGGTGCGCGCGCTCGCCGGGGAAGTTCGTCAGGCCACGGACCGGATCGACGTGCTGGTCAACAACGCCGGTGGTGTGTTCGCCGAGTACGTGATGACCGAGGACGGCAACGAGCGCACGATGCAGGTGAACCACTATGCCGGCTTCCTGCTGACCCACTTGCTGCTCGATCTCGTCCTTGCTGGGGAGGGGACGGTCGTCAACACCTCCAGCGTCGGCGCCCACGCGTTCGGGAAGATCGAGCTGGACGATCTCGACCACACGAAGAAGTACAAGACGATGAAGGCCTACGGCGACTCCAAGCTCGCGAACATTCTCTTCGCCAAGGGTCTCCACTCGCGGTACCACCAGCAGGGTCTGAGCGCGGTCGCGCTGCACCCGGGCAACATCGCGTCCAACTTCGGCAAGGAGACCGGGAACGCGATGATGAAGGCCATCTACAAGAGCCCGCTCGCCCGGTTCTTGTCGACGCCCGAGTCCGGAGCCGACAACCTCCTGTGGGCGATCAACGGCACCCCGGGTGAGACCTGGGAGTCGGGGGAGTACTACACCGACCGCCGCAAGCTGCCGAAGAAGCCCAACCCGCAACAGAACGACACGGCTCTCGCTGACGCATTCTGGGCCGCGAGTGCACGCCGCGTCGGCATCGACTGCTGACGCCTCGGCGCCACCAGCCGTGACCGCGGGGTTTGCTCGACACTGCCAAAGCCCAGATCGAGAGCAGGCGCCCGACGCTCGGGTTCTGACCATCGTCGCGGACAACCAGGATCATGACTCTGGGGGGCCCTGGGAGTGCCCTGGTCGAGGGTGACTTGCGGCCGGTGCGGCCGGCGAGTTCACTCGGACTCGTGTCGCTCGATCCTGCTCGTGTGCTGCGGGCAGCGGTGCTCGTCGCCGTCGGCTCGCTCGTGGTGGCCTGCGGCGCCGACGACACCGCCGGTGAACGATCGGGCGACGGCGCGTCACCGCAGACATCGATCAGCAGCAGCCCGACGAGGTCCCCGGGGGACGGTGCAGGCGGATCACCCAGCGGTGAGCCGGGCGGCAGCGCGTCGGCCGGTCGGGAATCGGCGGGCGGCGCTCGAGGTGAGGAGGACAGGTTGAGGATCCAGATCACCATCGGTGAGCAGCGGTTCGGTGCCACCCTCGCCGAGAGCGCCGCAGCTCGTGACCTGGTTGCGCAGCTGCCGGTGACGGTCGACATGATCGATCACGGAGGGGTGGAGAAGACCGGTCCGCTTCCGTCGCCGCTGTCCCTGGACGGTCAGCCCGACGGGGCGGATCCCGATGTGGGTGATCTGGGGTACTACGCCCCGGGGAGCGATCTCGTCCTGTACTACGGTGACCAGTCCTACTTCCCGGGCATCGTCGTCCTCGGCCGGCTCGACGGGGACGCTGCGCAGCGCATCTCCGAGCTCACCGGTTCCGTCACGGCGAGGGTCGAGGCGCTGGACGACTGACCGGCCGTCAGCCGCGTCGGCGTCCTGCAGTACACCGACGCGGCTGGGTCGACCACGCCAGAATGCGTGGCGGCGACATCCCGAGCGGCGGACCTGCGCGTACCTGGAGGAGGCGCTCCCCAACGTCGATGGCCCCGGCGAACCGGGGCCATCGACGCTCACGACGCCAGAGCGACGTGCTCAGTCTGCAGATCTCGCTCAGTCTGCCGATCAGATGTCGTAGTACAGCTCGAACTCGTGCGGGTGCGGGCGGAGCTGCAGCGGAGCGATCTCCTCGGTCCGCTTGTAGTCGATCCACGTCTCGATCAGGTCCGGCGTGAAGACGTCGCCCTGGGTGAGGAACTCGTGGTCGGACTCGAGCGAGTCGAGCACGGCGCCGAGCGAGGTCGGCACCGAGTCGATCTGCGCGTACTCGTCCGGCGGCAGCTCGTAGATGTTCTTGTCGACCGGCTCCGGCGGCTCGATCTTGTTCTTGATGCCGTCGACGCCGGCGAGCAGCAGCGCAGAGAACGCGAGGTACGGGTTCGCCGACGGGTCGGGGCAGCGGAACTCGATGCGCTTGGCCTTCGGGTTCGAGCCGGTGATCGGGATGCGGACACAGGCCGAGCGGTTGCGCGAACTGTAGACCAGCGCGATCGGGGCCTCGAAGCCCGGCACCAGACGGTGGTAGGAGTTCACCGTCGGGTTGGTGAACGCCAGCAGCGACGGCGCGTGCTTCAGGATGCCGCCGATGTAGTGGCGGGCGGTGTCCGACAGACCGCCGTAGCCGGCCTCGTCGTAGAACAGCGGCTCGCCGTTCTTCCAGATCGACTGGTGGCAGTGCATGCCCGAGCCGTTGTCGCCGAAGATCGGCTTCGGCATGAAGGTCGCGGTCTTGCCGGCGGCCCAGGCGGTGTTGCGGATGATGTACTTGAACTTCATCACGTCGTCCGCGGCCTTGAGCAGCGTGTCGAAGCGGTAGTTGATCTCCGCCTGACCGGCCGTACCGACCTCGTGGTGCGCCCGCTCGACCGTGAGGCCGGAGCTCTCGAGGTTGAGGACCATGTCGTTGCGCAGGTCGGCGAAGTGGTCGGTGGGGGAGACGGGGAAGTAGCCGCCCTTGTAGCGGACCTTGTAGCCGCGGGCCTCGTCCTCGGCGCCCGTGTTCCACGCGCCGGCGATCGAGTCGATCTCGTAGAAGCCGCGGTTCGCCGACGTCTCGAAGCGCGCCTTGTCGAAGACGTAGAACTCGGCCTCGGGAGCGAAGAACGCGGTGTCGCCGATCCCGGTGCTGGCGAGGTACGCCTCGGCCTTGCGGGCGATGTTGCGCGGGTCGCGCGAGTACGCCTCACCGGTCAGCGGGTCGTGGATGAAGAACTCCAGCGCGAGGGTCTTCTCCGGGCGGAACGGGTCGAGGTACGCCGTGGTGGGATCCGGGAACAGCGCCATGTCCGACTCGTGGATCGCCTGGAAACCGCGCACCGAGGAGCCGTCGAACATCAGCCCGTCCTCGAACACCGACTCGTCGAACGAGCCGGCCGGGACCGTGAAGTGCTGCTGGATGCCGGGCAGATCGGTGAAACGGACGTCGACGAACTGAACACCCTCGTCCTTGATGTAGGCCAAGAGCTCGTCGCGGTTTGAGAACATAAAGCCTCCTCGGCCGGGCGCTCAGGCTGTCGCGGCCGTCTTGTACGGGGACGAACTGGAGTCACGTCGCTGTGTCGTGATCGAACGTAGGCAGGCGTAGTTTCCCGTCAGTGACCCAAGTGTTTCGCCCATGTTACGAAGTTCGCAGGTCGTCTGACCAGGGTGAGAAGAGCCTCACGGGCTCGAACCGTACGCCGGGGGCAGCCCGGGCGGCAGGTACGCTGACGGACGTGTCCGGCACCTCCGAACCCTCCACCATGCCCGAGATCGCAGGCTTCGGGCGCCGCCTCCTGGCGCTGCTGATCGACTGGATCGTCGCCAGCCTGACCGTGGCGCTGGCCACGGGGACACCGCTGGCCGGTCCCGAGGCCGCGAGCTCGTGGTGGGTCCTGTTCGCGTTCTTCGTCGAGGTGGCGATCCTCGACGCGACGCTGGGCTACTCGATCGGCAAGCGGATCGTCGGGATCCACGTGATCGGCCCGCACGGCGGGCCGGTCGGCGTGATGGCGTTCCTGAGGACAGCCCTGCTGTGCCTCGTGCTCCCGGCGATCCTGCAGAACTCCGAGGGCCGCGGCTTCCACGACATCGCCGCGGGCTCGGTCATCACGCCGATGCGCCGTGCGTGACTCTCGAGGGCGCCACGGATGACTCGCGACCACGCCGCAGATGACTCGCGAGGGCGCCACGCCTGACTCGCGACCACGCCGCGGATGACTCGCCGGTCGTGCGGAGCGGTCAGCGGCCCTGCATCATCCGGCGGGCGCCCTTGGCGCTCGTCGGTACGGGGCCGCGCGGGAGCGGCATCTGCGGCCGCATGGCGTCGAGCGCCTTGAGCTTGTTCAGGACCGGCGTCATCTGCGCCGGCTTGAGGGCACGCGGCATCTTGCGCAGCTTCGCGACCAGCTTCGGCAGCGGGACCTGGCCGGCGTCCTTGTCGTTGCCCACCACGACGGTCGAGACCGGGACGTCCTCGCCGACGATCCGGGCGGTCTTCTTCAGCTCGGTGTTGAGCAGGTTGCGGACCCGGGCCGGGTTGCCCTCGCCGACCAGCACGATCCCCGGGGGTCCGACGACGCGGTGCACCACGTCCTGGCTCTTGGTGAAGCCGACCGCGGGGGAGACCTTCCACCCGCGCTTCAGCATGTTCAGGGCGCCTGCGGCGGCGCCGACCTGGCCCTCCACCTGGGAGTACGCGGCACGCTCGGCGCGCCGGCCGAAGACGATCAGCGCTGCGAGGACACCGCTGAGCACGGACAGGATGCTGACCAGGATGATGCCGAGGAGGCTGTTGCCGCCCCCGACGACCCACCCGATCCCGAAGACGATCCCACCCACCAGCAGGAACCACGCGAGCAGGCGGAGCCCGATCGTGCGGTCGGTGCGCTTGGTGATCGTGTAGGCCTGACGGATCTGGGCGATCCGGCCCTGCGGTGGAGCCTCGGGAGTGGACATGGGTCCAGACTACGCCGTCGCCCTCGACGTCGATGCGGCGGAGCGTGCCTCCTGCGCCTGGGCGTACAGCCGACCGGCGCGGTACGACGAGCGGACCAGCGGGCCCGACATCACGCCGGAGAAACCGATCTGCTCGGCCTCGGCGGCGAAGTCGACGAACTCCTCGGGCTTGACCCACCGCTCGACCGGGTGGTGGCGCGGGCTGGGGCGGAGGTACTGGGTGATCGTGATCAGCTCGCACCCGGCGTCGTGCAGGTCGCGCAGCGCCTGGCTGACCTCCTGCGGCGTCTCGCCCATCCCGAGGATGAGATTCGACTTCGTCACCAGCCCGAAGTCGCGGGCCGCGGTGAGCACCGACAGCGACCGGTCGTACGTGAACGCCGGGCGGATGCGCTTGAAGATCCGCGGGACGGTCTCGACGTTGTGCGCGAGGACCTCCGGGCGGGACTCGAACACCTCGGCGAGCAGGTCCGGCTTCGCGTTGAAGTCGGGGATGAGGTTCTCGACACCCGTCTCGGGGTTGAGCTCGTGGATCTTGCGCACGGTCTCGGCGTACAGCCAGGCGCCGCCGTCCGGCAGGTCGTCGCGCGCCACACCGGTGATCGTCGCGTAGCGCAGACCCATCGTGCGGACGGACTCGGCGACGCGGCGGGGCTCGTCGCGGTCGAGCGGCGCGGGCTTGCCGGTGTCGATCTGGCAGAAGTCGCAGCGCCGCGTGCACTGCTCACCGCCGATCAGGAACGTCGCCTCACGGTCTTCCCAGCACTCGAAGATGTTGGGACAGCCGGCCTCCTGACACACCGTGTGCAGGCCCTCGCTCTTGACGAGGTTCTTCAGCTCGGTGTACTCCGGACCGTTGCGGACCCTGGTCTTGATCCACGCGGGCTTCTTCTCGATGGGGGTCTCGGCGTTGCGGACCTCCAGCCGGAGCATCTTGCGTCCTTCTGGTGCGATGGTCACGACGCCCACCCTACGCCGTGGCCACAGCCGGGCAACGCGCGCCGCGGGCCGTCGGCGTCGTCACGCCAGGTGACCGGCGAGGCCGTAGCGGACGCCGTCGTCCGGCACGACGCTCAGGTCCTCCGAGGGGCGGTACGGCTGCCAGTCCAGCAGCTCGACCAGGTGCGGCTCGAGGACGTCGGCGATCTCGGTCGACGGCACGGGGCGCCCGAGCTCACGCGCCAGCGACGTCACGCCGGCGTCGGCGATCCCGCACGGCACGATCCGGCCGTACCACGCGAGGTCGACGTCGCCGTTGATCGCCAGTCCGTGCATCGTCACGCCGCGTGCCACGCGGATGCCGATCGCCGCGACCTTGCGATCCGGGCCGCGGTCGTCCGCGGGCAGCCACACCCCGGACCGTCCCGGCACCCGGCCGCACGCGACGCCGAGGTCGGTGACGGTGCGGATCATCGCCTCCTCGACCCGCCGTACGTAGTCCACCACGAGCACGTGGGCGGGGAGGGCGACGATCGGGTACGCGACCAGCTGCCCCGGTCCGTGGAAGGTGATCTTGCCGCCGCGGTCGATGTCGATCACCGGGCTGCCGTCGCTCGGACGCTCGTGCGGCTCCGTACGGGTGCCGGCGGTGAAGACCGGCGTGTGCTCCAGCATCAGCGCGACGTCGCCGATCTCCTCGGCGCAGCGCTGCGCGTGCAGGTCCCGCTGGTGCTGCCAGACGGACGCGAAGTCGAGCTGGTCGTCGCCGAGGCCGAGTCGTCGGATCTCGAGAGGGCTCACCCGGCCAGCGTATCCCCGTGATCGTGATCCCCCGTCGTGATCGTGCCTGTGGACGACGAACGCGTGACGTCGGCCCGTCCTGCCACAGTGGTGCGCCATGACGCTGATCGCCTGGCTGCTCGCCGTGCTCGGGATCCTCCAGACGGCCGACGCCGCTCCGTGGCCCGAGCGGCTCGCGGAGCTCGACGCCGCCCGGGGCCGCGCGTTCGTCCAGGCCGACGCGTCCCTGCTGGACCGCGTGTACGTCGCGGGGTCGACCGAGCGGAGGGCCGACGCGCGACTCCTGCGGCGCTACCGCGACCGCGACCTCGAGCTCGACCAGGTGCGGCTCGAGGTGCGGTCCGTGGTCGTGGAGCGTCGGGGCGACCGGACGACCGTCCTCCGTGTGGTCGACCGCCTTGCACCGGTCCGCGTGCGCTCACCGGGCGGTCGGTGGACCACCCTGCCGGCCGACGCGCCGACCGAGCGGCGCGTCGCGCTCCGTCGCACGGCACGGGGCTGGCGGATCGCCGCGATCGAGAGGTTGGCCGGATGAGATCGCGCCGTGTCCCTCCTGACATCCGCATTCGATAAGGTGATCGCGGTCCGCCCGGATCCGGGACCGACGGACGACCGAAGGGAAGCCCCCACCCTCATGACTCCACGTACGCGTGCGCGCGCCGCCGGCGTGGCGCTGACGACCGCGCTCGTGCTGTTCCTCGGCGCGTGCGGCGGCGACGACGAGGTGGACATCGACGCGTCCTCGAGCGCCGAGAGCCCGTCGGCGGCCGCGAGCACCGACGCGGACGGCTACACCCCCGAGGAGCGCGAGGCGATCGACGCCGTCGACGCGTACCGCGCGGCGGTCTTCGACCGCGGCGACCAGCCGATCGAGGAGTCGCTGGAGGGCACGGTCACCGACGAGCTGTACGCCGCGATCGTGCCGGACGAGCAGGCGATCACCGAGGACGCGGGGAAGTGGCGGATCGGTGAGGCGACGTTCGAGCCCGAGTCGGTGACGATCGACGGGGACGAGGCCGTGGTCACGGGGTGCATGGACACGGCTCGCTCGTTCATCGTCGACGCCGGCGACACCGAGGTGAGGGGCGCCGCGACCGGCGGCATGCGGACGCCCCTGAAGGTCACGCTGGAGCGTGGAGACGACACGTGGCTGGTCGCCACGCCGGAGACCCAGGAGGGGTCATGCTGAATCGACTCGCTGCCGTGCTCGCGGGCGCGCTGCTCGCGCTCGCCTCGACCGTCGGGCTGACGCTGGCAACGGCGACCTCGGCGTCCGGCGCCGAACCGACCTGCGAACCCCCCGCGCAGGCGCAGTGGAACGGCTTCAGCTACACCTGCGTGGTGCCCGGCGGAGGCGGGGGCGGCGGCAACGACGGCGGTGGCGACAACGGCGGCGGTGACGGCGGCGGACCGTCCGAGCCGACCTGCGACCTGGACAGCGCGGACCTGACCGGCTGGGAGAACTGGAACCCCACGGCGCTCTACTGCGTCGGGACCCAGCCGTGCTTCACCGGGGAGATCCTTCCCCCGATCGCGTTGCCCGAGGGCGAGAAGCCCGAGGAGGACTCGAAGGCGTTGGCCCAGGTGTGCTTCAACGGGTTCTCCTGGGAGGCGGGACCTTCGTACTGGAGCGATGACGCCGAGCCGCAGCCCCCGTCGCTGGCCGAGCAGGCGCAGGAGGCGATCGGCAACATCGACCTCGGCAACCCCGAGATCAAGACGAGCCCGCAGACCCGCAGCCTGGTCAACCTCGACACCTGGTACTGGCTCGACGGGGTGCCGGAGGAGGTCACCGGGTCGTCGGCGTTCGGCCTCGTGGCGATCGCGACGTTCCAGTCGATGTCCGTCGATCCCGGTGACGGCTCGGGCGGCATGAGCTGCCCGTGGACCACGAGTCGCGCACAGGCGGAGTCCGACTGCACCTACACCTATCACCGTGCGTCGGTCCGCGGGTCCGCGAACGTCGACGGCAAGCGCGCGTACCCGGTGAGGATCACTACGGTCTACGACCTGCGGTTCGAGGTGAACGGAGTTCCGGTCGAGGGAGAGATTCCGGGTGCACCGCCCACGCTCGACGGCCCGCCCGCGACCGCGGCGCTGGTGGTCGACGAGGCGCAGTCCCTGGTCACCCGGATCGACTGAGCCTCACGCAGGGTCCGCCAACGCCGAGGCGATCACCGCGTCGACGTCGGTGTCGGCGAACGTGTAGCCCGACGCCTGCAGGCGGTCGGGGACCGATCGCAACGAGCCGAGGGCCTGGACGGACAGCCCGCCGAGCGCCGCCCGCAGGGCGAAGGAGGGGGCGCGGAGCACGGCCGGACGATGCAGCGCAGCGGCGAGAGCCGCGGTGAACTGGGCGTTCGTCGCCGGCGTCGGCGCGACCAGGTTGTAGGGGCCACGCGCGTCGTCGGTGGTCGCGAGGTGCTGGACTGCACCGACCCAGTCGCGCAGCGAGATCATCGGGAAGTACTGCTCGCCCGACCCGAGCCTGGCGCCGAGGCCGAGCCGGAACGGGATGAGCATCAGCCGGAGCAGCCCTCCGGACCGGTCGAGCACGGGGGAGGTCCGCAGCAGGCAGACCCGGGCACCCGCCCGATCGGCGAGCCCGGTGGTCTCCTCCCACCGTCGGACGAGGTCCGCGAGGAAGCCGGCGCCCCGGTCGCTGCTCTCGTCGAGCACCGCGGTGCCGCGGTCGTCCCCGTACGCGTTGATCCCGCTCGACGACAGCAGGACGGGCGGGCGGCGGGCCTGAGCGACCGCGCGGGCGAGCGTCTCGGTGCTCCGCAGGCGTGACTCGACCAGCTCGCGACGGTACGCCTCGGTCCACGGCCAGTGCGCGATCGGCGCGCCCGAGAGGTTCACGACGACGTGCGACCGGGCGATCACGCCGTGGTCGACGACGCCCTTCGCCGGGTCCCAGCGCGACTCGCCGGGTCCCTCGGCCGCGCGTCGCACGAGCCGTACGACGGTGTGGCCGTCGGACTCCAGGCGCGCGGCGAGCGCCTGTCCGAGGAATCCGGACGCTCCGGCGATGCAGAACCTCATGCCCCCATCCTGCCTGGGGGCACGAGGTCCTGTCGTGTCGCCGAACAGCCGACCGTACGGCCTGCCGGCCCTCGGATCAGCCGAGCTCGGACTCGAACGCACCCTCCTCGAGCCGCTTCTTCACGGTCGAGAGGAACCGACCGGCGTCCGCGCCGTCCACCAGGCGGTGGTCGTAGGTCATCGGGAGGTACGCCATCGAGCGGATCGCGAGCGTGTCGCCGCCGACCTCGTCGGTGACGACCACCGGACGCTTCACGACCGCACCGGTCGCGAGCATCGCCGCCTGCGGCTGCACGAGGATCGGGGTGTCGAACAGGCCACCGAAGCTGCCGATGTTCGTGATCGTGAACGTCCCGCCCGACAGCTCGTTCGGCTTGATGTCGCCGCTGCGCGCCCGGCTCGCGAGATCGTTGATCCGCTGCGCGAGACCGGCCAGGCTCAGGTCGCCGGCGTCGTGGACGACGACCGAGAGCAGACCGCGCTCGGTGTCGACGGCGACGCCGAGGTTCACGTCCGGGTGGTACGTGATCTCCTTCGCGTCCTCGTCGTACGAGGCGTTGATGTTGGGGTGCGCCTTCAGCGCCTCGACGGTCGCCTTCGCGATGAACGGCAGGTACGTCAGCTTGACGCCCTCGCGCTCGAGGAACCCGGCCTTGAAGCGGTCACGCAGCCGCGCGATCCGGGTCAGGTCGACCTCGTGGACCTGGGTGAGCTGGGCCGCGATCTGCAGCGACTCCTTGGTCTTCGTCGCGGTGAGCTGACGGATCCGGCTGGCCTTCTGCGTCGTGCCGACGAGCCCGGACAGGTCGGGGCCCGACGAGGCAGCGGCGGGAGCGGCAGCCGGAGCCGACGCGGGCGCGGGCTCGGCCGCCTTCTTCTTCGCCTCGGCGGCATCGAGCACGTCCTGCTTGCGCACGCGCCCACCGACGCCGGTGCCGGTCACGTCGTCGAGCGAGACGCCGTGCTGGTCGGCGAGCTTGCGAACGATCGGGGTCACGTACTGACGTCCGTCCGGCTTGACCGCGCTCGGCCCGGTGGTGGGCTGCTCGGACGTCGCCTGGGCGGGCTCCGGCTCCGGCTCGGACTTCTGCTCGGGCTCGGGCTCGGGCTCCGGCTCGGGCGCCGGCTCGGGCTCCGGCTCGGGCTCGGGCTCCGGCTCCGACTTCTGCTCGGGCTCGGGCTCCGACTTCTGCTCGGGCTCGGGTGCCGAGGTCCCACCGCCGTCGCCGCTCCCGATCAGGGCGAGCACGGCGCCGACCTCGATGGTCTCGTCCTCGTCGGCCTTGATCTCGACGAGCGTGCCGGCGACGGGGGAGGGGATCTCGGTGTCGACCTTGTCGGTCGAGACCTCGAGCAGCGGCTCGTCGACCTCGACCGAGTCTCCGACCTGCTTCAGCCAGCGGGTCACGGTGCCCTCGGTGACGCTCTCGCCGAGCTCGGGGAGGGTGACCTCCGACGTCTCGCCGCCGGTGGACCCGCCGTCGTCCGACCCGCTCGAGCCGGCGTCCGACGACGTCGTCTCCGCCTCGTTCTGGTCGTCGGCCGGCGCCTCCTCCGACGCCTCTGCGGGCGACGCGTCCGCGGCCTCTGCGGCGGAGCCGTCGTCGGCGGCCTCTGCGGGCGTCTGGTCGTCCGGGACCTGCTCCTGGCCGTCGTCGTCGGACGGCTGCCCGTCCTGAGCGCTCTCGTCCGACGACTGCTCCGGAGCGTCGTCTCCCGCGGACTCGCCCTCGTCCCCGACGACGGCGAGGACGGCGCCGACCTCGACGGTCTCGTCCTCGTCCGCCTTGATCTCCAGGAGCGTTCCGGCCACCGGCGACGGGATCTCGGTGTCGACCTTGTCGGTCGAGACCTCCAGCAGCGGCTCGTCGACGGCGATCGTGTCGCCGACCTGCTTGAGCCAGCGGGTGACGGTGCCTTCGGTGACGCTCTCACCGAGCTCCGGAAGCGTGACGGGCGTTGCCATGGGTGGACCCCTGTCTGATCTCAGGCGTGTGCGTGACGTGGTGTACCGGCCGCCGCGGGGTAGGCCGCTGCGGTGGCGAGGGGGTGCTTCGTCGGGCGGACACCCGGGTCCTGGCCGCGGGTTGCGTCCGACTCGCCGACGACGTCGTCGAGCGCGCGGGCCCCGAGCCGGCCGACGGGGGCGTCGTCACCGAACCCGCGAGCCACGACGACGTCGTGGCGAGCGGACTGGATCACGGGTGCCTCCGGGCGTGCAGCGGGCGGCGAGATCTTCGCCGTGGGGCCGTCATCATCTTGTCACTGCGATCCCTGCGACGCACATGTGGGTCGCTACCCGTCAGTACGGCACACTGGGTGCCTACCCTGGTGGCCAACCGGTTGCCACGAGAGCACAGGAGCGCACCTGATGGGCCTGTTCGGGCGCAAGAAGCGGACGCGGACGCGCGGTGGGGCGGTGGTCGCCGACCGCTCGGCCGACGCGCACGACCGCAAGCACCTCGAGCAGTTCATCGAGTCCCGCACCGGCGTCGAAGGCTTCGTGGAGCCGCCGACCGCCGTCTCGCAGACGACGCTCCTGCTGGTCGCGAAGGACGGCGAGTGGACCCGCCGCCGCGTCCCGTCGGCGGGGTGGGCGCACGAGTTCGCCAACAAGCACCAGGTCCCGACGTACGACGCGGGGGTGGTCGGCTACCCCCAGCGGATGCGGGAGTACAACCGCCGGGTCGCCGCCGAGCGCAAGCGCCGCGACCGCGAAGCCGGCGCCTGACGGTTCCCGCCGCCGGCCCCCGCCGTACGGCCGGGCTCAGCTCTGCGAGTCAGCCAGCGACTCCGCGAGCGCGACCAGCGTGCGCACGCTCATGCCGGTCCCGCCCTTCGGCACCTCGTCGTACGGCGCGCCGTCGTTGAACGCGGGTCCGGCGATGTCCAGGTGGGCCCAGGTGGTGTCGTCGTCGACGAACTGCTGCAGGAACGCGGCGGCGTACAGCGTGCCACCGGCCGGCTTCGGGTTGTGCTGGCGCACGTCGGCCAGCTCGGAGCTGGTGACCTTGTCGAGCACCTCACGGGTGATCGGCAGCGGCCAGAACGCCTCGCCGACGGACTCCCCGAGATCCACCACGCGGCTGCGCAGGTCGGCGTCGTTGCCGAGCACGCCGGCGGTCCGCTCGCCGAGCGCCACGACCGCGGCACCGGTGAGGGTCGCCACGTCGACGAGGACGTCGGGCTTGGCCTCGGACGCGACCCGCAGGCCGTCCGCGAGGACGAGCCGGCCCTCGGCGTCGGTGTTGTGGATCTCGACGGTGGTGCCGCCGCGGATCGTGATGACGTCGCCGGGTCGCAGTGCCGAGCCGCTCGGCATGTTCTCGGCCATCGGGGCCACGCACGTGACCTGCACGGGCAGCCCGATCGCCGCGATCGCGAGCGTCGCGGCGACGACCGAGGCCGCACCGGCCATGTCGCACTTCATCGTCATCATGCTCGCGCCGGGCTTGAGGCTGAGCCCGCCGGAGTCGAACGTGATGCCCTTGCCGACGAGCGCGAGGTGCGCCACGGCCTTGCGCGGCTTGTAGGTCAGCGTGACCAGGCGCGGCGGGCTCGCCGACCCCTGCCCGACGGCGAGGACACCCCCGCACTTCTCCTTGGCCAGCCGGGCCTCGTCCCACACGGTCGCCTTGACACTTCCGCCGTCGGCGAGCCCGCTCTTCGCGACCTCCGTCACGGCGTCCGCGAACGCCTCGGGCGTCAGGTCGCCGGGGGGCGTGTTGACCCAGTCGCGGGCGTGGTTCACCGCCGACGCGGTGGCCCGACCGGCGTCGAGCGCGGCTGCGGCCTCGGCGTCGCGCGACAGCCGGGTCAGGACCACGACGGCGTTGGGGTGGTCCTCGGCGTCGCTCGCGGACTCGGCCGACGTCTTGTAGCGGTCGAAGCGGTAGCCGCCGAGCAGCGCGCCCTCGGCGATCGCGCGGACGCAGTCGGGCGTCGGCGTCGGCAGCGCGTACGCGAGGGTGGCGACGTTGTGCGCGGCGGTGAAGGTCTTCGCCGCGATCCGGCGCAGCCGGACCGGGTCGGGCGCCTCGGACCCCGCACCGACGGCGATCACGACACCCGCCCGGATCGCGCCCTGGGTGGGGATCACCGCGACCTGACCGGGCTTGCCGCTGAAGCCGAGCATGCTCAGCATCGTCGAGAACCGCCGCCCGAAGGCCTTGCCGACGTTCTCGGCCGGTGCCAGGGCGTGCAGGTCGCTGTCGACCGCGATCACGACGGCGTCCGCGCGTGTGGTCGTCGGCGAGGCGGAGCTGAGGGTGAAACGGGGCTCGGTCTTCTTCGTCGCCATGCACGTCACCCTACGGCGAGCGGGTAGGTTCGCGTCCATGACGCTGCTCTCCTCACCGTTGCACCGCCGTCACGTCGAGCTCGGGGCGAAGCTCGCGGAGTTCGGTGGGTGGGAGATGCCGCTGGAGTACGCCGGCGGCGGTGTCCTCGCCGAGCACAAGGCCGTACGGGAGGGGGTCGGCGTCTTCGACGTCAGCCACCTCGGCAAGCTGGCGGTCCGGGGCGCCGGCGCGGCCGCGCTGGTGGACCGCTGCCTGACGAACGCGCTCGAGCGGATCGGTCCCGGGCAGGCGCAGTACACCCTGTGCTGCACGCCCGACGGTGGTGTCGTCGACGACCTGATCGTGTACCGCCGAGCCGACGACGACCTGCTGGTCATCCCCAACGCCGCGAACACCGCAGCGGTCGCAGCGGTTCTCACCGAGCACGCGCCGGGCGGCGTGGTCGTCACCGACCGGCATCGCGACGACGCCGTGATCGCCGTGCAGGGACCGCGGAGCGCCGAGGTTCTCGAGCGGATCGGTCTGCCGGTGGCGCACGACTACATGGGGTTCGAGACCGCCGAGCTCGCCGGTGCGACGCTCACGGTCTGCCGCACGGGCTACACCGGCGAGAAGGGGTACGAGATCGTGGTCGCCGCCGACGCCGCGGTCGCGGTGTGGGACGCGGTGATGGCGTCGGGGGAGTCCGACGGGATCCGTCCGTGCGGCCTCGGCGCGCGCGACACCCTGCGGACCGAGATGGGCTATCCGCTGCACGGCCAGGACCTGTCGCTCGACATCACGCCGGTGATGGCGCGGCTCGGCTGGGCCGTCGGATGGGACAAGCCCGAGTTCGTCGGGCGCGACGCGCTGCTCGCCCAGCGGGCGGAGGGCTCCGTACCGCTGCTGCGCGGGCTGCGCGGCACCGGGCGCGGCATCGCCCGGCCCGGGATGCGGGTGTCCGCCGGCGGTGCCGATGTCGGCCGCGTCACCTCGGGGACGTTCTCTCCGACCCTGCGGACTCCCGTCGCGCTGGCGCTGGTGGACCGCTCGGTCTCCGTCGGCGACGAGGTCGTGGTCGACGTGCGCGGTCGCGAGGCGTCGTTCGAGGTCGTCAAGCCGCCGTTCGTGCAGCCGTCGACCCGCTAGCGGCCTCAGGGCGGGCCGAGCTGCCGGACCGTCCGGCACCCGTGCATCCCCTCAGGTGCGACCGTAGCCGCCGAAGTGCGCACCTACGGGGCTGCGCATGCGCCGGCGGGGTCTCGACGGGCTCGCCGGCAGGGACTCAGATCTTGTCGCCGTGGCGCACCTGCGGCTTGGGGAGCCGCAGGCGCCGGATCTGCGTGCTGCGCAGCAGGGCGTACGCGGTCAGGCCCTTGGTGGAGGCGTCGGGGAAGCGCTCGCGCACCCCGCGCTTGACCTTGCGGACGAGCACGAACGAGTCGATCACCGTGCCGACGATCGCGACCAGCCACAGCGTGTAGATCGTCGAGACCGCCCACGCCGCCGGCACCAGCGACATCAGCAGGATCACGACGAGGACCGGCATGAGGTACTCGCCGAGGTTGCGACGCGAGTCCACGGTGTCGCGCACGAACCGGCGGACCGGGCCGCGGTCGCGGGCCGGGAGGTAGCGGTCGTCGCCGGTCTCCATCGCCTGGCGGATCTTGCCGCGCTCGGCGGACCGGCGCGCGCGGTCCGCCTTCGCCTGCTCCTTGCGCGAGCCCGGAGACTTCAGCGCTGCCTTGCGAGCCGCCTCCGCCTCCTTGCGCGTGGGGGTCGGTCGACCCTTGCCTCCCGCCTTCGGCTCGGGGATCGGCTCGGCGGCGGACTTGTCGTTGCGTCGGAACACGGGTGCCTCGGTCGTTCGGTCGGGAGGGCGGCTGCTGGTCGAGCCTACCGGGGCGCCCCTCGCGCCAGAAGAGGCCGGTGCGTTCCTGACGCCCTGGGCCGTAAGGTGGAGCCAACAGCGACTCCGAAGGGGACAGACTCCACGATGGGCATCATGAAGCGGATGGGGATGATCTTCCGCGCCAAGGCCAACAAGGCTCTCGACAAGGCCGAGGATCCGCGCGAGACCCTGGACTACAGCTACCAGAAGCAGCTCGAGCTGCTCCAGAAGGTGCGTCGCGGCGTCGCCGACGTGGCGACGAGCCGCAAGCGCGTCGAGCTGCAGATCAACCAGCTCGAGCAGCAGGGCACCAAGCTGCAGGACCAGGCGAAGAAGGCGCTGGCGGCCAACCGCGAGGACCTCGCCCGCGAGGCCCTGACCCGTCGTTCGGGTCTGGAGCAGCAGATCTCCGACCTCCAGACGCAGCACGCCGCGCTCCAGGCCGAGGAGGAGAAGCTCACCCTCGCGTCGAAGCGCCTCCAGGCCAAGGTCGAGTCGTTCCGGACGCGCAAGGAGACGATCAAGGCGACCTACACGGCCGCCGAGGCGCAGACGCAGATCACCGAGGCGTTCTCCGGGATCTCGGAGGAGATGGGTGACGTCGGCATGGCGATCCAGCGTGCCGAGGACAAGACGGCCCAGCTGCAGGCGCGCTCGGGCGCGGTCGACGAGCTGCTCGCCTCCGGCGCCCTCGACGACGTGACCGCCGGCCCGAACGACGACATCTCGCGCGAGCTGGACGCGCTCGCGTCGAGCTCCAGCGTCGACGCCGAGCTCGAGGCGATGAAGAAGCAGCTCGGGGGCGGCGACGCCAAGCCGGCGATCGACGCGAAGAAGGAGGACGAGGCGTGATCGTCCGGATCCTCACCGAGGGCCAGTTCCGGGTGCCCGACGCCGACGTCGAGCGGCTCGAGGCCCTGGACGACGCCGTCGAGGCAGCGGTCACCGCTCACGACGATGCCGCCTTCGTGTCCGCGCTGAACGACCTGCTGGGGGCGGTCCGCGACCACGGCACCCCGGTCCCGGACGCCGAGATCGTGGAGTCGGACCTGATCCTGCCCGCGTCGGACTCGTCGATCCACGAGGTCGAGGAGCTGCTCGGTGCCGACGGGTTCATCCCCGGCTGAGTCCGGCTGAGTCCCGGGGGAGGACCGGTCGAGGTCCACCCGGGAACGGTCGGGCCTCGACGGTCGTTGTTCAGGTGGAGCGGGCCGTGTGCGGCCCCGGGAGAGGAACCATGTCCAGGACTCGCTTTCGCAGCGACGCCAAGCTGACCCGCCGGATCGGCGCGGTCAGTCTCGGTCTGGTCGCGCTGTACCTCGCATTCGGTGCGGTGCTGATCACCGTCATGCCGAGCGCTCTGACCGCCGCCGTCGTCATCATCGCGATGGCGTGGGGGCAGTGGTACTTCTCGGACAAGCTGGCCCTGGCCTCGATGAAGGCCCGCGTCGTCACGCCCGAGCAGGCGCCGGAGCTGCACGGCATGATCGACCGGCTGTGCGCGCTCGCCGACATGCCGAAGCCGACGGTCGCGGTGGCCGACACCGACCTCCCGAACGCGTTCGCCACCGGTCGCTCGCCGCAGCACTCGGCGGTCTGCGTGACCACCGGGATCCTGCGTCGCCTCGACGCCGAGGAGCTCGAGGGCGTGCTGAGCCACGAGCTGGCCCACGTCGCCAACCGCGACGTCGCGGTGATGACGGTGGCCTCGTCGCTGGGCCTGCTCGCCGGGTTCCTGATCCGTTGGGCGCCGTTCCTGGGCGGCGGGCGCGACCGCAACAACAACGCAGCGCTGATGTTCATCGTGGTCTGGCTGGCCAGCATGATCGCCTACTTCATCAGCTTCCTGCTCACCCGTGCGCTGTCGCGCTACCGCGAGCTGTCCGCCGACCGCTCCGGCGCGTACCTCACGGGCAAGCCCTCCGCGCTCGCCTCGGCGCTGACGAAGATCACCGGCGAGATGGGCCGGATCCCCAGCCGCGACCTGCGCGAGGTCGAGAACATGAGCGCGTTCTTCTTCGCCACACCGGCCTTCGACCGCCAGTCGCTGGCGGGCATGTTCGCGACCCACCCGCCGGTCGAGAAGCGCCTCGAGCAGCTCGCACGGATCTCCGCCGACCTCGGACGACCCCTCTGATGGGGTTCTTCGACTCGCTGTTCGGCCGGACGAAGCCGCCGAGCGCCGACCTGGACGCGTTGTTCGCCCTGCCCTCGGCAGCCATCACGCTCGAGGCGGCGGCCGGCATCCGCCCGACCGGCATCGGCGCGGTCTGCTACCGCCAGAGCGAGGGTGCGGCCTTCCACGACACCCAGCGCGACGTCACCGAGCTGCTCGACGCGGACCAGGGACCGAAGGTCGAGCGGACCGTCGACGACTTCGGCTTCACGTGGCTGCTGTGCCGCCACGACGCCGGCGACGTCGGCGGGCTGGTGACCGACCTGCACGCGATCAACACCGCGCTCACCGACAACGGCTTCGGACCGCAACTGCTGTGCTCCACTGTCGCATTCACCACGGCCGACGGCGCCCCGTTCGCGCTGGTCTACCTCTACAAGCGCGGCACCTTCTACCCCTTCGCACCGACCGGCCCGAACCGCCGTGACAACGCCCTCGAGCTCCAGGTCCGCGGGATCGTCGGCGACGACCTGCGGATCGAGTCGGACCTCGGCCGCTGGCTCGCGGTCTGGGGCGCTCCGGGTCTGGGATAGACGGACGGCTCGGCGCGGCCCCACCGGGGTAGGCGCCTGGGGCGGCGCCGAGGCCGCTCGGTAGATTCGAGGACGCGCGCCGCCGGCGGCTCGCTCCGTCACCACTTCGAGGACACGCATGACCATCGTCACCCTGGACCGCGACCAGATCTCCACCCTGCTGGGCGAGCAGCGCGACGCGTACGACGCGCTGAAGGCTCGTGACCTCGCGCTGGACCTGACCCGGGGCAAGCCCGGGGCCGACCAGCTCGACCTCTCGAACGCGCTGCTGTCCCTCCCGGGCTCCGACGACTACCGCGCCGCCGACGGCACCGACACCCGCAACTACGGCGGTCTGGACGGTCTGCCGGAGCTGCGTGCCATCTTCTCCGACCTGCTCGGCATCCCCGTCGATCAGCTGCTCGCGCAGGGCAACTCCAGCCTCACGCTGATGCACGACGTCATCGTGTGGGCGCTCCTCCACGGCTTCGACGACTCTCCGCGGCCCTGGTCGGCCGAGGAGACGGTCAAGTTCGTCTGCCCCGTGCCGGGCTACGACCGCCACTTCGCGCTGCTGGAGTCGCTCGGCATCGAGATGGTCACCGTCGACATGCTCTCCGACGGCCCGG